>CAVUDC010000004.1:0-300000 GCA_963740165.1 uncultured Actinomycetota bacterium
AGCGCGGGACTTTCACGACGACGTAGTCGAGCGTCGGCTCGAAGCTCGCGGGCGTGACCTTGGTGATGTCGTTCGGGATCTCGATCAGCGGTATCCGAGAGCGAGCTTCGCTGCGATCTTCGCGATCGGGAAGCCCGTGTCGCCTTCGACGCCAGCGCCGACGAGCGCGGCAGCCGGGGTTCATCTCGATGACGATGATGCGGCCGTTCAGCGGATCGACCGGCGAAGTGGATGTTGCAGCCACCGGTGTCGACACCGACGCGCGAGATGATGTCGATGCCGATGTCGCGCATCTTCTGGTCTCCGGTCGGTCAGCGTCAGTGCCGGCGCGACCGTGATCGAGTCGCCTGTGTGCACGCCGACCGGGTCGAGCGTTCTCGATCGAAAGACCACGACATGCTCGTCGGCGGTGTCACGCACTGAGCTCGAGCTCGTATTCCTTCCACCCGAGGATCGACTCCTCGAGCAGCACCTCGGTCGTCGGCGAGTCGCGGAGGCCGGCGCCGGCGATACCACGCAGGTCGCGCTCGTCGTAGGCGAAACCGAAACCGAGTCCGCCCATCGTGAAGCTCGGCCGCACGACCAGCGGGTATCCGAGCTCCGCTGCGCCCGCGAGCACCTCGTCCATGGTGTGGCAGATGCGGCTGTCGGCGACATCGGCGCCGGAGTCGAACACCAGCTGCTTGAAGATCTGGCGATCCTCGCCCTTGTTGATCGCCTCGAGATTCGCACCGATCAACTCGACGTCGTACTTCTCGAGGATGCCGTGCTGTGTCAGGGCTCGATCGCGGCGTTCAGGGCCGTCTGTCCACCAAGTGTGGGCAGGATCGCATCCGGGCGTTCCTTCGCGATGATCGTCTCGATGACCTGCCAGCGTGATCGGTTCGATGTAGGTGGCGTCGGCGAAGTCCGGATCGGTCATGATCGTCGCCGGGTTGGAGTTGACGAGGATGACGCGGACGCCCTCCTCGCGCAGCACGCGGCAGGCTTCGGGTCCCGGAGTAGTCGAATTCGCGGCCTGGCCGATCACGATCGGGCCGGACCCGATGACCAGTGACGCTGCTTGATGTCGTGCGCTTAGGCATCAGTTCATCCTCGATATCCGGTCCTGAGCTTGTCGAGGCCGCGAGCACCATGTCGCGGAAGTTGTCGAAGAGGTAGTTGGAGTCGTGCGGGCCGCGGTAGCCTCGGGGTGGTACTGCACACTGAAGGCCGGGATGTCGAGGGCACGCAGGCCCTCGACCACCTGATCGTTCAGCCCGATGTGGCTGACCTCGACCGCCCGTACCCCGGAGGGCTGTCGAAGACGCTGTCGACCGGCGCCTCAACCGCGAAGCCGTGGTTCTGCGAGGTGATCTCGACGCGGCCCGTTGACTCGTCGAGCACCGGCTGGTTGATGCCGCGGTGACCGAACGGCAGCTTGTACGTGCCGAGCCCGAGGGCCCGCCCGAGCAGTTGGTTGCCGAAGCAGATTCGAAGAACGGCGCGCCGGTCATCGAGCACGGCGCGCAGCAGTTCGACGTGCTGAGTCGGATGCGGCGGGGTCGCCCGGGGTTTGGAGTAGAACACCGCGACCGGGTCGAGGGCGCGGAGCTCCTCGATCGTGACGTGCTGGGGCAGCACGTGGACGTCGAACCCGCGGGCGGCGCAGTCGTGGATCGTCGCGCGTCTTGACGCCCAGGTCGAGCACCGCGAGGTTTCCGATGCGCTGGCCGTCAGCGGGATACTACCTCGACGGCGTGGTCGATACCTCTGGCGAGAGGCTTCGACCCGTCATCGCGGGAGCCTCGCGCACGATGCGCAGCTGCTCGTCGGCGTCGAGCGCCGCCTGCCGGCCAGAGAAGATCCCGCCGCGCATGCTGCCGGCGGAGCGCGCAGGTGGCGGGTCACCGAGCGCGTGTCGATTCCGCTGATGCCCACGATGCCGTCGTTCACAAGAGCGTCGTCAGTGACTCATCCGCTCGCCAGTTCGAGACGAACAGCGCGAGGGGTCCCGACACGATGTAGCCCGACACCCAGATGCGGCGCGATTCGGGATCTTCGTCGTTCATGCCGGTGTTCCCGATGTGCGGGGCCGTCTGCACAGACAATCTGCCCGGCGTATGAGGGGTCGGTGAGCGTCTCCTGGTAGCCGGTCATGCCCGGTGGCGAACACGACTTCGCCGAGGTCGTGCCGCGGGCGCCATAGGCCTGCCGGCGTGGCGGGTGCCGTCTTCGAGTAACGAGAACGGCGGGTCTTTCGTGAGATGCGAGATCATTCGGCTTTCCCTGGTCGGGGTGGGCTGGGGAAGGATGCGGGTGACCGCGGCGAGCAACTCACCGGAGGCGTTGCGGGCGCGTCACCCGTCATTCGGACATAAGAGTCGGCGATCGTTTCGGCATCGACGCGCCAGGCGAGGCGGACGAGCCGTCGCGCTCGACGACCCGGTCGATGGTCCAGGTCGCGCGGATCGACACCGACGATCCGGGATGCCGCGAGAAAAACGGGAGCCTCGCCCGTGATCGCGAGCAGAACGCCGGCCGACGAGACCTCGATCGTGCACCGCCGCGGTATCGGAGGTGGCGGATGGCCAGGCGATCGAGCGGCTTCTCGCGGGCGTGTCGCGTACTAGAAGCCGGAGAAGGATGCCCCTGGCGACGAAACCCTCGGGCACGTCGTCGGCGCGACGAGACCGCGGTCGCGTTCGGACCCGGCGCTGACCAGCCCCACGCGATGCCCGGCGAGCACCAGAACGCCGAAGCCGATGATGACGGCCATTGCTGCACCGAGAGTCATGCGCGAACCTCCTCGTCCGAGATCGGCGACGAGCTTTCCGTCGGCCGATCGTGCGGCGACCGCGGTGGATCGTCCAGAGCACTCGCCCCGGCAACGGCTGGCCGAGGTAGGGCGAGTTCGAGCTCAGACCGTGCAGATCGGATGACGCGAACACTTCGCGCACGTCGGGGTCGTAGAACGTCGAGTTCGGCAGGCTGTCCGACCGGCGAGTGGCGTGCCGTGCGCGGCGAGCATCCCGATGCGTGCGGGGCGTAGGACATGACCCGGGCGACGTCGGCCCAACCGAGCAGCCCGGTTTCGACCATCGACGCGTGCACGACCCGCAGGGCGCTCTCGAGTCCCACCATGCCGTTCGCGGCCGCCCCACTCGCAGCTCTTGTTCTCGGCGGGTGCGGGGCGTGGTCGGTCGCGACGATGTCGATCGTGCCGTCCGCGAGGCCCTCGCGCACCGCGAGCACGTCCTCTTCGCGGCGGAGCGGCGGATTCGACCTTGTACCGGGCGCTCATAGCCGCGCACGAGCTCATCCGTCAGCAAGCAGGTGATGCGGGCGTGACCTCGGCCGTGACGTTGATGCCCCGCTTCTTCGCCCAGCGGATCACGTCGACCGACCCCGCGGTGGAAGGTGGCAGACGTGCAGGCGAGAGCCGACGTGTTCGGCCAGGAGAACGTCGCGCGCGATGATCGATTCCTCGGCAACGGCGGGCCATCCGGTCAGCCCGAGCTCGGCGACACGACCCCTCGTTCATCTGGGCGCCATCGGTGAGGCGAGGGTCTTGCGCGTGCTGCGCGATCACTCCCCCGAATGGCCTTGACGTATTCGAGCGCGCGCCGCATGATCAGCGGGTCCCACACGCAGAAGCCGTCGTCGCTGAAGACGCGGACGCGGGCGCGAGAGTCGGCCATGGCTCCGAGCTCGGCGAGTCGCTCGCCCTTCTGCCCAACGGTGACGGCGCCGATCGGCTGCACCGTCGCGTAGCCCGCTGCCGTCCGCCGAGCGCGAGTTCCTGCTCGACGACGCCGGCGGTGTCTGGCCACGGGCGACGTGTTCGGCATCGCGAAGACGGCGGTGAAGCCACCCGAAGCCGCGGCACGGTTCCCGTCAGGATCGGTTTCGGATGCCTCGTACCGGGTTCACGCAGGTGCGTGCTGGAGGTCGACGAGGCCGGCAGAACCAGCCCGTCTGCGTCGATCCGTGTCGCGCCCGCGCGGCTCAGCCCGCGCCGACCTCGGCGATGCGACCGTCTTCGACGATCAGGTCGACGCGCGGATTCGCCCTCGATGCGGGCACCGGCGGTTAGGAGAACTTCGCTCATCTCTCCTCCTCGTTTGTCACGCCGGCAGTCATGATGCCGGCTTGGCGCCGCCGTTCGTTCAGCTGCTCGTCCAGGCCGGGACGCTTGCCCGCGAGCAGCAGGTACAGCACCGCCATCCGCACGGAGACACCGTTCGAGACCTGCTCGAGAACAGTCGGCGGGGCGAATCGGCGGCGGCCGCCGAGATTTCGAGACCGCGATTCATCGGTCCGGGATGCATCACCATCGTATCGGCGGGCAGGTACGCCCAGGCGTCGCGGGTCGAGACCCCAGCGCCGGGAATACTCCCGCTCAGTGGGAAGAATGCCGCACCCATCCGCTCGAGCTGAATCCGCAACATCATGAGCGCGTCGGGACTCGCGGCAATCGCCTCGTCGAGGTCGTACACGATCGCGGCGGGCCAGGCAGAGGCATCCTGCGGCACGAGTGTCGGCGGGGCGACAAGCGTGACGTCGGCGCCGAGCGTCGACAGCAGCCACACGTTCGAGCGGGCGACCCGCGAGTGCAGGACGTCCCCCACGATCGTGACCTTCACACCAGCGAGATCACGGCCGCGGCTGTCGGCGCCGAAGGTGCGCTTGCGAATCGTGAAGGCGTCGAAAGCGGCCTGCGTGGGGTGCTCGTGCGTGCCGTCGCCGGCGTTCACGACACCCGCCGTCGATCCAGCCGCTCGAGGCGAGCGTGCGTCGGAGCCCCGGATGCACCGTGCCGATGACGACCGCGTCCGCGCCCATCGCCTGCAGGGTCTGGGCCGTGTCCTGCAGGCTCTCGCCCTTCGACACGCTCGAACCCTTTGCGGCGAAGTTGATGACGTCGGCGCTCAGGCGCTTGGCGGCCGCCTCGAACGAGATGCGCGTGCGGGTCGAGTCTTCGAAGAAGAGGTTGACGATCGGTCTTGCCGCGGAGCGTCGGCAGCTTCTTGATCTCGCGGCGCTGCGTGTCGGCCATGTCCTCGGCGACGTCGAGGATCTCGACAGCCAACGCGCGGTCGAGCGTCTGGGTGTCGAGCAGGTGCCTCATGATCCGACCGTCACCTCTTCGATGCCGTCGGTTTCGGCGAGACGCACGTTGACGCGTTCTCCCGCCGAGCTCGGCAGGTTCTTGCCGACGAAGTCGGGCCGGATCGGGAACTCGCGGTGGCCCCGATCGATCAGGGTCGCGAGGCGCACCGCGGCGGGCCGTCCGATCTCCTGCAGGGCGTCGAGGGCGGCACGGATGCTGCGGCCGGAGAACAGCACGTCGTCCACCGAGGACGACGGTCTTGCCGTCGATACCCCCGCCGGGGATCGACGTGCGCTGCGGGGTGCGCGTGGGATTGCGGGCGAGATCGTCGCGGTACATCGTGACGTCGAGCGCGCCGACCGGGACGGTCGTGCCGCTGAACTCCGAGACCAGGGTCCCGATGCGATGGGCGAGGGTCACACCGCGTGTGGCAGATCCCCAGAAGGATCGACCCATCGGCACCCTTGTTGGACTCGAGGATCTCGTCGAGGTCCGGGGTCAGGGCTCGTGCAATGTCGGCCTCGTGCAGCACGGTTTCTCGTGCTCGATGTGCCGCTCCCTTCTCCGCCTCACAGGACGGTGTTAAAGGTTGCTGTGCCTTCTACCTACCGGACCCTGGACTGCGTCGCCATCCCGCTTCGCCGCACTCCCGCCCGTCCGGACGCCGAAACACCCAACGTGCGCCGGAGCACACCTGTGTCGTGGGGTGTTTCGCTGCAGCAGGGGTGTTTCGCTGAGATGAGAGTGTCAGACGGTGGCGGGAGCGGATGCGTCGGCGTCGATCGGATCCGTCGCGTCGGCAGTCTCGTGTGCCCGGATCGGATGACCCTGCGACGTCAGGCACCGGCCCGACGTGAGATCCACTTCCAGTCGTGCAGGCTGCAGGTCAGCACGCCGTCCTCGATCTTGCCCGTCTTCGTCAGGTCGGCCCTGCAGGTGCGGGCAGCGGCGCTGCACGACCCAGTCGCCGAGCTGGACGTCCTCGGTCTGGTCGGACTGCTCCGCGTACCAGTTCTCCACGTACTCGATGCGGTCGCGCGAGAGGCACTTGAGGAACGTGGTCAGGAACTCGTTGAACTTGCCGCTGCGTCCCACCTCGAACTGCATCGACAGGAAGATCGAGTTCGACCAATCGATTTCATGGTCGCGGATGTTGGTCGACACGAGGTCGGCGGGGATCGTGTACCAGTAGATGCACTCCTCGCCCGCGTATTCGCGGACCTTCGCCTTCGGGAAGTCCACCACCATGTCGAGGTCGCCGATGCGGAAGCGGACATTGCCGCCGACACCGTCGCGGATCGTGCGGGCGCGGCGCAGCAGCGGCTCCCACCACCCCTTGATCTCGGCGAGCATCTCGTCGGGCGGCAGAACCGGGGCACGGGATGCCTCCTCCGCGCGCACCTCGTCTTGCCGCGAGTCTCGCTGCTCGGCAAGGTAGGCCCACTTGTCGCCGAAGATGTGCTCGATCTCGGCTTCGCTGTAGAGCGTCTGGGTGACCTCGAGTTCGCCGTTGTTCAGATCGACCTGGGTGCCCGGGACGAACAGGTACCCCTTCTGCTCGGGGCGCACCTCGGCCATGTGCTCGAGAAACTGGCGCTGATCCGTGAAGATCGAGTCGTTCTGCTCGCCGAGACCGTTGTAGCGGAACAGCTCTTCCCGCAAGAACATCGGCGGACCCGCCATCGGGAACACGTGCTCCGCGTCGACCTTCTCGATGTAGTACATGGCGCGCTTGTTCTGCGCGTCGCGCTTGAGCTGCGCGAAGTGCACTTTCGAGTCCTGAGGCAGGTCGTAGACCATCGGCCACCAAATCGCGCCCGACACCTGCGTGAAGTAGGCCTCGGGCTTCGAGAACGACAGCAGTTTGTCGAGGTCGAGCGGGTGCGAGTCGTTCTGGTTCAGGATGCTGGCGGTGCCATCGTCCACGCTCAACGATGAGTCGCCGATGGGCCCGTCGCTCGGGGCACGCAAAGGCGTCACCATGACCTTCAGTTCGCCGAACTTCAGCGTCTCGCCGTTCGGGGTGTAGACGATGTTGTCGTAGCCGAGCGCCCGCAGGTCGTTTTCGAGATCGTCGGTCGGATAGTCCGGCAACAGCACGGTGATGTCTTTGCGGACGTAGCGCTCGAGCATCCGCGGGTCGAAGTGATCCCGATGCCGGTGAGAGATGTACAGGAAGTCCGCGGCTCCGAACCGTTCCCAGTCGAGCGCCCGATTGTCGGGGAACGGGAACCACGACCCGAAGAAGCTCGGGCCGATCACCGGGTCGCAGAGGATCGGATCCCCCGAGCGTTTCGATGAACATTCCCGCGTGGCCGAGGCCCGTGATGCGCATGTCTGCCCTTCCCTCTCCAACAGCCCTCGAGTCTACGCGCGGGCTCCTGTGACCCGGGTGAACAGCGCCGTGAGAAACGAGGGCCGTGAGAAGAACGGCCCGCTCACCCGTCCAGAAGCGAGCGGATGTCGTCTGCCGTGAGGTCCTGCGCGAACAGAGCGTCGTCGTCGACAACCGCCTCGAAGAGGCGAGCCTTGCGTCTTTGCAGAGCGAGCACCTTCTCCTCGATGGTGTCCGCCGCGATCAGCCGGTAGACGATCACGTGCCGATCCTGGCCGATCCGATGGACACGATCCACCGCCTGCGCTTCGGCCGCCGGATTCCACCACGGGTCGAGGACGAACACGTAATCCGCCTCCGTGAGGGTGAGCCCGAAGCCCCCGGCCTTCAGGCTGATGAGGAACGCGGGAGCATCGCCCTTCCGGAAGCCGTCGACCACCTCGCTGCGGTTGCGTGTCGATCCATCCAGATAGGCGTGGGCGATTCCGGCCGCGTCCAGGCGCTCCGCCGCGAGTCGCAGGAACGAGGTGAACTGGCTGAAAACGAGCGCCCGGTGGCCTTCCGCGGCGACCTCGACGAGGCGATCGAGAAGCGCATCCAGCTTGCTCGCCGGGATGTGCGCGTTCTGCGGGCTGATGAGCGCGGGTGACAGGCTGAGCATCCGCAACAGTGTGAGAGAGCGGAACACGATGAATCGGTTCCGGTCCAGATCCTGCAGGAGCCCCATGACCTTCTGCCGTTCCCGCTGCAGGGTGAGGTCGTAGAGCTCGCGATGCTCAGGGTCGAGCGCGACGCGTAGCTCGAGTTCCTGCTTCTCGGGCAGTTCGGGTGCGACGAGCGCTTTGGTGCGACGGAGGAGCAGTGGACGGATGCGGCGACGCAGCCGCGCGAGACGCGCCGCGCGAAACGGGCCACCTTCGGCGTTCTCCGGCACCTTGCCCTGCTCGATGGGCTTCACATACGTCTCGCTGAACCGCGGAGCCGACGGGAACAGGCCCGGTGCCGTCAGCGAAAGCAGAGACCAGAGGTCGGTCAGGCCGTTCTCGAGCGGCGTTCCCGTCGCCGCGAAGACCGCATCCGATCGCAACGCTCCCACCGCTCGGTGAAGTTGTGTGCGCGGGTTCTTCACGAACTGCGCCTCGTCGAGGATGACGACCGACCAGTCGACACGCTCGAACTCTTCGCGGTCCAGCCGGACGAGCGCGTACGAGGTCACGACGATATCGGCATCCGTCGTCGCCTCGTCGAGTGACGAACCGCGCTTGGTGCTGGTTTCCTCGATCAACCGCACCCGCAGGCCGGGGGTGAACCGCGCCGCCTCGGCCGACCATGCCCCGACCACCGACGTGGGTGCCACGACCAGAAGCGGTCGCCGCTCGCCCTGCTCGCGGACGTGGGCGGCCAAGGCCAAGAGCTGCACGGTCTTGCCGAGTCCCATGTCGTCGCCGAGGATCCCGCCGAGGCGATTGCGCCAGAGGAACGCCAGCCACTCGAATCCGGCCTGCTGGTACGACCGCAGCGTCGCCTCGAGTCCGATCGGTGGCGGCGTGTGCGGCACGGTTTCGGTTCCGCGCAGCCCCGCGGCGAGTTCTCGCCACGCGGTGGCCGGTTCGGACTGATCAGCGAGGTCTTCGAACTCGCTCCACAGGTCGGTCTGGTGCCGGTTGATGCGGGGCGCGGTCTCCCACTCCGCCAACTCTCCTGCTTCGTCGATCAGATCGCGCAGGCGCTGAAGCGCGGGATGCGCGAGCGAGAAGTACGCCCCGTCCGAGAGGAGCATCTTCTTGCGACCTCGCGCGAGAGCGCGAAACAGGGGACCGAACGGCACCGCGCGACCGTCGATCGAGACGAGCACACCGAGCTCGAACCAGTCGGGATCATCGGTCTCGAGTGTGCTCACGCTGATCGCCGGCTCGCCGGTCAGCTCGGTGTAGACACGCCGGGGAGCATTGCCCTCCACCCGAACCCGCGCGAGAGCGCCCCAACCGGGCAGGATGCGCGTGGCGAAATCGGCAGCATCCGTGTCGCTCAGTCGCCCCGTGGGTGCAAACGGCGCATCAGATGTCTCTTGCCACACGGCCTCGAGGCCCGTGCCGATCTCGGCTTCCGCCGCCGGGTCCCGATCGGGGTGCGCTCCCGACTCGTAGGGCAGTCGGGTGAGGCCCGGATAGGACCATTCGACGCGGTACTCCACATCGTCGTCGCCGAAGGTCGCCGTGACGACCGCCGTCGGCTGCGGCGGAGCGGGAAGTGTGATGCCTCGCGCAGCGGTGACGCGAGCGCGGCGCACGAGCCGGGGTAGGCCGTCGGCGAGAAACTCCTCGCGTTCTTCCGCGGGAATCAGAAGCCCGTCGTCGTGCGCGAGGAGGGAGCGGACGGCGCCGGGAAGCTTGCAGGGAGCGAGCACGATCGGAAGGGGGTCGCGGTCAAGCGTGGCGACATAGACCCCGATGTGACCGATGGGCCGGATGACCGCGTCGACGATCGGCACACCGTCGACCGCGACGTGCGCCCGCAGACGAAGCGCCTCACCGGCATCCGTCACGTCGATCGCGGCGGTCGCCTCGTAGGCCAACACGACGTTCTGCTGCTCGCTCGTCGCGATGAGTGGGATCCCGGCGGCGCGCGCCGACCGCAGGTGCGGCCACAGCAGGCTGGATTCGACCGCGTCGAGGTTCAGCCACTCCCCCGGGTCGGCGAAGGGTCCTACGGTTCGCACACCCAGCAGCAGAGTCGTGAGGTCGGAAAACCATCGGGCGTGGGCGGGGTCGAAGCCGAAACCGGGCCGTCGCACCGAGTCCCACGAGACTTGACCCTTGATCCACGCGCCGGTGCTCTCGCTCCGCATGAGGGGGCGGACGCCGAGCGTCAGATCGTCGCGACGCCCCATGAGTGCCCGCGGATGAACCGTCTCAATTCGGCGCGGAGCCCAGTCATCCGGTCGGTACGGCGTGCGCTGGCGCAACTCGACGCCCAACGCGAGGGGAATGCCCGCCTCCCCGTCCGCCGTCTCGATGAGACTGCGCCACGAGGAATCCACGTGTCCATCCTCGCAGCCGTCTGCCACACACGTTTCGTCTCGCTTCGCTCGCTCAACGAGCGAGAGGTGCCCCGGTCATTGAGCGAGGCCCGCAGGGCCGAGACGAAATGACGTATCGCGTCAGGCGGAGCGGGAGACGCGAGCGAGCACACCGTGCACGAACGAGCCGGAGTCGTCGGTCGAGAACTCCTTCGCCAGCTCCACGGCTTCGTCGATCACGACGGCGGTAGGCACCTCGTCGTTGTGCAGCAACTCCCACACGCCCATGCGCAAGAGGGCCCGGTCGACCGCGGGCATCCGATCGATCTTCCAGTCCTTGCTGTGCGTCGCGATCAGCTCGTCGATCTCTTCGTGGTGATCGATCACACCGTCGACGATCTCGCGCGCATAGAGCCAGGATGCCTCGCGGGCCGGCTCGCTCGCGGCGCGCTGTGCTTCGGCCGCCAGAATCACACCGGGTTCATCGCCACGCACATCCGCCTGAAACAGGATGTCGAGGGCGCGCTTGCGCGCCTTACTCCGAGCACTCACCCGGTCAGCTCACGCGGCCGAGGTAGTCACCCGTGCGGGTGTCGACCTTGACCTTGGTGCCCTGCTCGAGGAACAGGGGCACCTGGATCTCGTAGCCGGTCTCGACCGTGGCGGACTTGGTGCCGGCCGACGAGCGGTCGCCCTGCAGGCCGGGCTCGGTGTACGTGATCTCGAGGATGACGGATGCGGGCAGCTCGACGTAGAGCGGGTTGCCGTTGTTGAGCGCGATCTGCACCTGCTGGTTCTCGAGCAGGAAGTTCTTCGCGTCGCCGACCGTTGCGGCCGCGACCGTGAGCTGGTCGTAGTCGGCCGTGTCCATGAAGACGAAGTTGTCGCCGTCGTTGTACAGGTACGTGAAGTCGCGGCGATCGACGTTCTCGATCTCGATCTTCGCGCCCGCGTTGTACGTGCGGTCGACGGTCTTGCCCGAGACGACGTTCTTCAGCTTGGTGCGGACGAATGCGCCGCCCTTGCCCGGCTTGACGTGCTGGAACTCGATGACGTTCCACAGCTGTCCGTCGATGCTGAGGACGACGCCGTTCTTGATGTCTGCGGTGGATGCCATGTTCGAAGAATTCCGTTCGTGTGTGGGGCGCGGCTCGTGCTCGCGAAGCGAAGAATGAGCGGTCGCTCTGCCTATCGAAGCGAGCCGACGTTCGATTCTACGGGATGAGGGCGCTCAGCCGTCCGCCGCGCCCGTGATCACGGGGATCAGCAGGCGCACGGCCTTCGCGTATCCTTCAACGCCCTCACCGATCACGTGAACCACGGCGACGTCGCGGACGTACGAGTGGTGGCGGAACTCCTCACGCTCGTACACGTTCGAGACGTGCACCTCGGCGACGGGCAGCGAAACACCGGAGAGCGCGTCCCGCAGCACCACCGACGTGTGTGTGAGCCCACCGGGGTTGATCACGATGCCGGCGCAGTCTGCGCGCGCCGCATGAATCGCGTCGATCAAAACGCCCTCGTGGTTGCTCTGGACGGCGCGGACTTCGAGACCGTGCGCCGCGGCGGCGTCGGACGTGATGCGCTCGACATCGGCGAGCGTCGAGCTGCCGTAGATCTCCGGCTCTCGCGTGCCGAGCAGGTTCAGGTTCGGTCCGTTGACGAGCAGGATGCGGCGGGGCACGGTCATGCTCACCAAACTAGCGGGCTGGTCGCTTCGACAGGCTCAGTGACCGACGGGTGGCTCAGCGACCAACCGGTGCGCACAGCGACCGGGTCAGGATCCCGCGACCTCTTGATACGCGGCGAACAGGAGCGAGTCATCCGGCGCCTGCAGCACCGTGGGACGTGCGATGTCGTCCAACACGATGAATCGCAACAGGCCGCCGCGGGTCTTCTTGTCGCGCTGCATCGATGCGAGCAGCGTGGGCCATGCGCCGGCGCGGTAGGTGGTGGGAAGCCCGAGGAGTTCCAGGATGTCGCGATGACGCGCGGCCGCCGCATCCGGCAGTCGCCCCGCGAGGCGTGACAGTTCGGCGGCGAACACCATGCCAACGGAGATCGCCGCTCCGTGGCGCCAGCGATAGCGCTCGGCGTGCTCGATCGCGTGGCCCAGGGTGTGCCCGTAGTTCAGGACCTCACGCAGCCCCGACTCGTGAAAGTCCTCGCTCACGACGCGGGCCTTCATCCCGATCGCGAGTTCGACGCATTCACGGAAGACGAGGCTCGTGACATCCGTTGCCGCGGCGGGGTCCGCCTCGATCGCGTCGAGGATCTGCGGGTGCGAGATGAAACCGGCCTTGACGACCTCGGCGAATCCGGCGACGGCCTCATTCTTCGGCAGCGACTCGAGCAGGTCCAGGTCGCAGATCACGGCTCTCGGCGCCCAGAAAGCCCCGACGAGGTTCTTGCCCTCGGCCGTGTTGATCCCGGTCTTGCCGCCGACGGCCGCGTCGACCATCCCCAGCACGGTGGTCGGCACCTGCACCAGGTCGACGCCGCGCAACCAGGTGGCCGCGACGAAGCCCGCCAGGTCGGTGACGGCTCCGCCGCCGAAGCCGACGACCGCATCGGTGCGGGTGAAGTCGGCCTGGCCCATGATCTGCCAGCAGAACGCGGCGACCTCGATTCGCTTACCCTGCTCGGCGTCCGGAATCTCCGCCAGCAGTACCTCGCGCGCGCCCTCGTCCATCAGCCGCTCACGCATCTCGGCCGCGCGTGCGCCCAGCGTCGGCGGGTGCACGACCAGCACTTTGCGCACGGTCGGGGCAAGCGCGGCGCCGACGCGATCCAGGATGCCTCGACCCACCGTGATGTCATAGCCGGGCTCACCCGTGACGGTGATGGTGGTGACGTCGTTCATTCGTCTGCTTTCAGCCAGTCCAGAACGGCCGTCGCGACATTCGCGATCGGACCGCAGGATGTATCGAAGGTCACGTCCGCGACCTCCTCGTAGAGTGATCGCCGCTCGGCGAAAATGCGCTCCCAGGCGCCCACGGGGTCGTCGCCCGCCACCAAGGGCCGGTTGGCGTCACGGATGCGCGAGGCCACCGTTCCGGGTGAGACCGTCAGGTAGATCACGCGGTGTGTTGCGAGGGCAGACCGCGTGGTCGGGTCCAAGACCGCTCCCCCGCCGAGCGAGACGACGCCGCCGGTGGCCAGCGCATCCGCGACGGCCATGCGCTCGAGTTCACGGAAGTGCGCCTCACCGTGTTCGGCGAAGATGTCCGGGATCGGACCGTGGTCGACCACGATCACGCGGTCGGTGTCGACGAGCGGAAGCTGCAGCGCGCGGGCGACCCGGCGACCGATGCTCGTCTTGCCCGCACCCATCGGGCCGATGAAGACGATGGCCCCGGAGTCAGCCGAAGAGTTCATGCTCGACGAGGGCCGCCTCGGACGCGGGCGTCGTGCGCAGCGTCTCGGGGATAGCAGCGAGATAGCTGTCGAGGTTGCGACGCGTCTCGCCGACACTATCGCCGCCGAACTTCTCGAGTGCGGCGTCGGCAAGCACGATGGCGACCATCGCCTCTGCCACCACCCCTGCAGCAGGGACGGCACAGACGTCCGAACGCTGGTGGTGAGCGGAAGCCGTGTCGCCCGTCGCGACGTCGACGGTGCGAAGCGCGTGGGGCACGGTCGCGATGGGCTTCATGCCGGCGCTGACGCGCAGCACGGTGCCGGTCGACATGCCGCCCTCGGTTCCGCCCGCCCGATCGGTCGAGCGCGAGATGCCGTCGGTTGTGGCGAACAACTCGTCGTGGGCGGCCGAGCCTCGGCGCGTCGTGGTGAGGAAGCCGTCGCCGACCTCGACTCCCTTGATCGCCTGGATGCTCATGAGCGCCTGGGCGAGCTTGCCATCGAGGCGTCGATCCCAGTGCACGTGCGACCCGAGTCCCGGCGGCAGACCGTAGGCGAGCACCTCGACGATCCCGCCCAGCGTGTCGCCGTCCTTACGCGCCGCGTCCACCTCGGCGACCATGCGCGTCGAGGTCTCGGCGTCGAAGCAACGCAGGTCGTCGGCGTCCAGCGCGTCGACGTCGTCCGGCGTCGGCAGCGCGGCACCGTCCGGAACGTGCACGGTACCGATCGAGAGGGTGTGGCTGACCAGACGGATGCCGAGCTCGGCCAGGAATGCGCGCGCGACCGCGCCGAGGGCGACGCGGGCTGCCGTCTCACGGGCACTTGCGCGCTCGAGGATCGGACGTGCCTCGTCGAAGTCGTACTTCTGCATGCCGACGAGATCGGCGTGGCCCGGTCGCGGACGCGTGAGGGCCGCGCTTCGTCCACGAGACTTCTCGGTCAGTTCGACCGGTTCGGCGCTCATGACCTCGACCCACTTGGGCCACTCGGTGTTGCCGACGCGTAGCGCGATCGGGCTGCCCAGGCTCAGTCCGTGTCGCACACCGGCCGAGATCGTGAGCTCGTCCTGCTCGAACTTCATGCGCGAGCCACGGCCGTAGCCGAGCTTGCGGCGTTGCAGGTCGGCCTGGATCGCGTCCGACGAGATGGGCACGCCGGAGGGCAGACCCTCCATGATGGCGATCAGTTCGGGGCCGTGCGATTCGCCGGCGGTGAGGACGCGGAGCATCCTCCTAGTCTCCCATGAGCGCGGAGCGCATCGCGGCGAACACCGCGTGCTCGTCCGGCAGCGGGGCCTCGACATCGCCCGAGACGAAGAAACGCACCTGCAGCACGGCCTGGTGGAGCAGCATCGGCAGCCCCGACATCACGCGAGCCCCGCCCGTCGACCACGCGTCGGCCAGAGCCGATGGCCAGGGGCTGTAGGCGACATCGAGCAGTGAGCCACCCGCATCCGCCACCGACGCGACGAGTTCGGGAGCGAGCACCGTGCCCCCGGGCAGTGTGCTGATGGTGACGTCGGCGGTGTCCGGCGGGGTCGTCCCGAGCGGGTACGGATGCACGTCAACACCGATGCGATCCCCGAGGCTGACGAGCGGCGCGATCGAGACGAGCCTGCGGGCGCAGACATCCACACGTCGCGTGCCGAGCTCGCCGAGCGCGACGATCGCGGAGGATGCGGTGGCCCCGGCGCCGATCAGGCGTGCGACATCCGGCGCCGAAACGCCGAGCTCACGTAAAGCACCCACCAGCCCCCCGACGTCCGTGTTGACGCCGTGTGGTCCGGCATCGGGGCTCAGCCGCAGAGTGTTGACGGCACCGGTGAGTTCGGCGCGACGGTCGCGACGGGCCGCGGCCGCGAAGGCTCGCTCTTTGAGGGGCATCGTCAGCGACAGGCCCCGCCACTCCGGCCCGAGGTCCGCCAGGGCGTCGTCGAGCCCCTCCGCGTCGACCTCGCGTCGGGTATAGCTCCAGGGCAGACCCAGCACGGCGTATGCGGCGGTGTGCAACTCGGGCGAGAGGCTGTGCGCGACGGGGCTGCCCCACACGGCGAGAGCCGCGGGTCCCGAGACATCCGTCACATCAACAACCCGAGTCGGGATTATCGGCACACCAGTTCTGCCACTGCGAAACGGCTCTCTGGTGCTCCGCATAGGTGTCGGTGAAGACGGTCTCACCGGTCTCGAGATTGACCGTCACGAAATAGAGCCATGTGCCCTCGGCCGGACGCATCGCCGCGTCGATCGCGACATCCCCCGGATTGGCGATCGGACCGATCGGCAGGCCAGGCACCTTGTAGGTATTCCAGGGGTTGTCGTCCTCCAGGGCCTCGGCCGACGAGCTGACCGTGCCGTCGCGCATTTCGCCGTAGCCGTACTGAGCCGTCGAGTCCATCTGGAGGTAGCCGTTGGTCTCTTGGTTCTCGGGCTGCATGCGGTTGACGATCACGCGCGACACCTTGTAGAAGTCATCGCTCTCCCGCGCCTCGCGCTGGATGATCGACGCGATCGTGAGGATCCTCTCGCGGTCATCGACGGGCACGCCGGCCGCGTCGAGCGACGTCACCGTGCGGTCGACCATCGTCTGGATCACCTGAGCCGCCGTCACACCCGGATCGAACTCGTACAGAGCGGGGAACAGCCAGCCCTCGAGGCTCGACGCCGAGACGCCGTATGCGGCAGGGTCGGCGACCGCGGCCTGGAAGTCTTCGATCGGCAGCCCGATACCCTCGGCGAGCCGCGGCAATGTCTGTTCCACGGTCAATCCCTCGCGCAGGAGGGCCGAGTTCTCGAGCTTGTTCTCGGGGTTCTCCAGCGCCGCGAGCGCCGCTGCAGACGTCATCTTCTGTTGCAGCTGATAGACGCCCGGATAAAAGACGGGCACGGCATCGAGTTCGAGCAACCACGAGTAAAACGCGCCGGGGGTTTTCGTCACGCCGGCGTTGAAGAGGCTCTGCGAGATCGCCTGTCCCCCGTCGCCCGAGGCGATCGTGACAAGGGCCTCGCCCTCCGCGATGCCGTCTTCGTAGTCGCGCGGCTCTTCCCAGCCCATGAGGGCGCGGATGGGCCCCTCGTAGTTGCTCCACGCCCACGCGACCCCGAGACCGATGCCCCCGAACAACAGGACGACGACACCGAGCGCGATCCACCCGCCGATGCGGCGGTTGCGACGCTTTTCCTTCTTGGACGGGACGATACGTTTCTCCTCGGCGAACAGTTCGTCGAGCGTCGGGGTCGACGTCGCGCGGCCCTCGGGCGAGACATCCTCGAGCGTGGGCGTCGCAGAACGACGCAGTTGCGGCTGCGACCCCGACACGGCGCCCGTGGCGACTCGGCCCGGCATACCTTCCGCCGAGCTCGGGGCACGGGGGGTTGCACGTGGTTCGGGCGCGGGCTCGGCCGGAGTGGAGGCCGTCGCCGATGTGGACGGCGCAGGTTCTGGCGCCGGAACATCCGCTTCCCGACTGGCAGAAGACGCGATCGTGGGGCTCTCACCCGTTGCGCGCTGGCGCAACTCACGGCGCGAAAGCGGAATCTGACGCGCCGCGGCGTCCTCGGCTGAGGACGCCGGCAAGGGCGGCTGAGCGGCGGACGGGGCTACGTCTTCGGATGCCGGGATGGGCGGCTCGTCGACCGCGCGCCTACGCGGATCGGGCAGGCGCCCGAACAGGTCGGCGAGCCGGTCATCGCCGGAATTCTCGTCGGGACGCTTGTCGTCGGACATCAACTACTCCTCGGGCAGGACGGGTTGGCCGGCCGGAAGCCCCGTCCGCTTCTCGACATCGAGAGCTTGCTGCAGGAGCACGACCGCGGCGACCTGGTCCACAATGCTACGGGAACCCCGCTGGGAGCGGCCGGAACGTCGCAGAGCATCGTTCGCTGTCACAGTCGTCAGCCGTTCGTCGAGCATCCGAACGGGCAGAGCGGATGCTTCGGCCACAGCCCCGGCGAACGAGCGAGCATCCGCGGTCGACGCCGTCTCGCGGCCCGCGAGGCTGATCGGCAGCCCCACCACGATCTCGACCGCGTCGAGCTCTCGGGCAATCTCGATCACCCGGGCGATCGGGTCGCCGCTCGCGCGCGGAATCGTCTCGACCGGAGTCGCAAGCAGACCGTCGCGATCGCAACGTGCAACACCGACACGAGCCATGCCGACATCGATGCCGAGTCGCACGCCCGGTCGGAAGCCGCTCACGCGGTGAGTGCCTCGAGAGCGGAGCGGACCGCGGCAAGACCCGCCGGAATGGCCGAGGGGTCCGTGCCGCCGCCCTGGGCGACATCGTCTCGTCCACCGCCGCCCCCGCCGAGAGCGGCCGCGGCACCCTTCGCCAGCGCGCCCGCCTTGGCTCCCGCGGTTCGTGCGGCTTCGTTCGTGGCGACGATCACGACGGCACGACCGTCGACACTGCCGCCGAGCGCGACAACCGCGGGCTCCGTGCCCAGGCGATCACGCACGGCCGTCACCAGTTGACGCAGGTCATCCTGTGACGCGACGGCGCCGACGGACTCAGCCACCAGAGCCGTACCCGAGACCGCCGAAGCTGTCTGCGCGAGAGCCGGAACGCGATCCCGGAGGGCGCGGGTCTCGAAAGCCGCGACCTTCTTCTCGGCCGCTTTCAGGCTTGCGGTCAGCTCGGCGATGCGGGCGGGCAACTGGTCGCGCGGGGTCTTGAGTGTCGAGGTCAGCTGCGAGACGATCGCGCGCTCGGCCGCGAGTTCACGGAAGGCGTCGAGACCGACGAGGGCCTCCACGCGACGATTGGATGCTCCGACCGACTGTTCGCCGACGAGGTTGATGAGTCCGATCTGTGCGCTCGTGGACACGTGGGTCCCACCGCACAGCTCGCGGGACCAGGGCCCCCCGATGTCGACCATGCGCACGACGTCGCCGTACTTCTCGCCGAAGAGCGCCTGCGCTCCAGCCGCCTTGGCCTCGTCGAGCGACAGCACGCGGGTCGTCACTTCGAGGTTGTCGCGCACCGCATTGTTGGCGACCTCTTCGATCTCGGACTTGGTCGCATCCGAGAGCGACTGCCCCCACGCGAAGTCGAAGCGGAGGTATCCGGCGCGGTTGAGCGATCCGGTCTGCGTCGCCGACGAGCCGAGGGTGTCGCGCAGGGCCGCGTGGATCAGGTGCGTCGCGGAGTGCGCCTGCTGCGCGGCCCGTCGGTTGAGGGCGTCCACGACGGTCGTCGCGGGCTGGCCGACGCCGACCTCGCCCGTCGTCACCTCGACCGTGTGGCTGATGAGGCCAGCGACCGGGCGCTGCACGTCGAGCACCTCGAGCTCGTACCCGGGCCCCACGATCACTCCCTTGTCGGCGACCTGGCCGCCCGACTCGGCGTAGAGAGCCGTCTCGGCGAGGAAGACCTCCGCGATCTGGCCCGCGCTGGCGCGATCGGCGGGCATACCGTCGACCAGGAGCCCGAGCACGCGAGACTCCGTCTCGAGATCCGTGTAGCCCGTGAACGCGGTTTCTCCGAGCGCGCGCATCTCGCGATAGATGCTCGTGTCGGCGAGCTGACGCTTGCGCGACTTCGCGTCCGCCTTGGCACGGGTGCGCTGCTCGAGCATGAGCGTGTCGAAGGCTTCGCGATCGACCGACAGACCCGCTTCCTGGGCGATCTCGAGGGTGAGGTCGATCGGGAAGCCGTAGGTGTCGTGCAGCAGGAAAGCCTGGGATCCGGAGATCGTCGTGCCCCCGGCATCCTTCATCTGAACGACCGAGTCGTCGAGCAGACTCGATCCGGCCGCCAGGGTCCGCAAGAACGTCGCCTCTTCGGCGAGGGCGTACTGCTCGATCCGCGGGTAGTCGGTCGCGACGATCGGGTACGACTCCTTCATGGCGTCGCGAGAAGCGGCGAACAGCTCCCCGAAGGTCGGGCCGTCCACCCCGAGCAGCCGCATGGAACGGATCGCGCGACGCATGAGACGGCGGAGGATGTACCCGCGGCCCTCGTTCGAGGGTGTGACGCCGTCCGAGAGCAGCATGAGCGATGAGCGGACGTGATCGGCCACGACACGGAAGCGGATGTCGTCCTGATGATCCGCCCCGTAGGTGCGACCCGAGAGCGCGACGGCCCGGTCGAGGACGGGACGCACCTGGTCCGTCTCGTACATGTTGTCGACACCCTGCTTGATGAACGCGACGCGCTCGAGGCCCATGCCGGTGTCGATGTTCTTGTTCGGCAGTTCGCCGACGATGTCGAAGACGTACTTCGACTGCACGTTGGTGATCTCGTACTGCATGAACACGAGGTTCCAGATCTCGACGTAGCGGTCGTCGTCCGTGGCCGGCCCGCCGTCGATGCCGTAGGCGGGACCGCGGTCGAAGAAGATCTCGGAACACGGACCGGCGGGGCCCGGCAGACCCGTCGACCAGTAGTTGGTGTCCTTACCGAGACGCTGGATGCGCTCCTCCGGCAGGTCGGTCAGCGAGCGCCAGAGGTCGTGGGCCTCGTCGTCTTCTTCGTAGACCGTGACCCACAGGTCCTTCGGGTCAAAGCCCAGGCCACCATCCGCGTCGGGGGTCGTGAGAAGCTCCCAGGCGAAGCGGATGGCGCCTTCCTTGAAGTAGTCGCCGAACGACCAGTTGCCGAGCATCTGGAAAAAGGTGCCGTGCCGCGGAGTGTGCCCGACCTCTTCGATATCGAGCGTGCGGATGCACTTCTGTACGTCCGCGGCGCGCTTGTACGGCGCCGGGACGTCACCGCTCAGGTACGGGATGAACGGCACCATGCCCGCGACAGTGAACAACAGGGCCGGGTCATCGGTGACGAGCGAGGCGCTCGGGACGATCACGTGACCGTTCTTCTCGAAATAGTCGAGGTAACGCTGAGCGATCTCGGCGGTCTTCATGAGCGGGATTCCTCGCAGGGGTCAGCGCGTGAGTAACCGGCCGCCCGGCGAGGGCGGCCGCACAACGGGATGGGATCAGTCCTTGGCCGACTCGGCGGCGTCGGTCACGGCGTCGGAGACGGTCTCGGCAGCATCCGAAACGGCGTCGGACGCGGTGGCCTTCGCGGAAGACGCAGCGTCCGAGGCGGAGGAGGCGACATTGGATGCGACATCCTGCGCCCCGCTGACGAACTCGTCCAGCTTCGCCTCTTGACCCCGGTACGCCTCGCCGATGCGTTCCGTGAACTCGCCGATGCGAGCGTCGACCTCGGCGAGGAGCTCGTGGCCGGTCGGATTCTTGTTGATCACGTGCGCGGCGGCGAAACCGCCGACGATACCGATCAGGAACCAGAGCAGGCTCTTCATGTCACCACTTCCTCGCACTCGTGAGCCGCACGCGCAGCATCCGTCCATCGTAGTGGCCGACGACGAAGGGCGCCCGGATCCTTGCGGATCGGACGCCCTTCGATGGATCGCACTGCTTAGCGCGCCGCGTAACCGTGCCTTCTGCCGCCTACGGCGGTGTACTACGCGGTGCTTAGCGCGCCGCGTAGTACTCGACCACGAGCTGAACCTCGCACGTGACGGGCACCTCGGCCCGCTTCGGGCGCCGAACCAGGCGGGCCTGGAGGGTCGACAGGTCGACCTCGAGGTAACCGGGAACCGGGGGCAGAACGTCGGCGTGACCACCGGCGGCGGCGACCTGGAACGGCTCGGTGCCCTCGCTCTTGGGCTTGACGTGGATCATCTGACCCGGCTTCACGCGGAAGGACGGGCGGTCGACGAGCTGGCCGTCGACGAGGATGTGACGGTGCACGACGAGCTGACGGGCTTGCGCCGTGGTGCGGGCGAAGCCCGAACGCACGACGAGCGCGTCGAGACGCTGCTCGAGCAGCTCGACCAGGTTCTCACCGGTCAGGCCGGACTGGCGGCGCGCCTCGTTGAACGTGTTGCGCATCTGCGCCTCGCGGATGCCGTACTGGGCGCGAAGACGCTGCTTCTCGCGAAGGCGAACGGCGTAGTCGCTGTCCTGCTTGCGCTTCGAGCGGCCGTGCTCGCCCGGTGCGTAGGGGCGCTTCTCGAGGAACTTGGCGGCCTTCGGGGTGAGGGCGATGCCGAGCGCGCGCGAGAGACGGGTTTTGCTGCGGGTCCGTGACTTAGTGGACACGTTTACCTTTCGAGACGTACGAACGTGGAGTACCTCGGCTCGCGCGCAGCGGACCGAGGGAAGTGAAGAGGGGTGTGCCAGGGGCGTCCGGCTACAGGACGACACCCGTCGTTTCTTCTCGCGCAGCCGCACGCTCGACAGAAACTAGGCCAGGGAAGATCCTAGCACGTCAGTCTTCTGAGCCCAGGATGCGGCGGATCTTGTCGAGGCGCGTCCGGATGTCGCGTTCCGCACCCCGCGGCGTCGGCTCGTAGTAGCGGACCCCGCGCAGGGGGTCGGGCAGGTACTGCTGCCGGGCCACGCCCACCTCGGTGTCGTGCGGATAGATGTATCCCTTGCCGTGACCGAGCCTTTTCGCCCCCGCGTAGTGCGCGTCGCGCAGGTGCAGAGGCACGGTGCCGGCACGTCCGCCGCGAACATCGGCGATGGCCTTGTCGATCGCCACGTAGGCAGCGTTGGACTTCGCCGCGGTGGCGAGATACGCGGTCGCCTCGGCGAGCGGGATGCGCCCCTCGGGCATCCCGATGAACTGCACCGCGTCCGCCGCCGCCACCGCCATCGGCAGCGCCTGGGGGTCGGCGAGACCGATATCCTCCGCGGCGGAGATGATCAGGCGGCGCGCGATGAACCGCGGGTCCTCCCCCGCTTCGATCATGCGAGCGAGGTAGTGCAGCGACGCATCCACATCCGACCCGCGGATCGATTTGATGAAGGCGCTGATCACGTCATAGTGCTCGTCGCCCTGGCGGTCGTAGCGCAGCAGGGCACGGTCGACGGCCTGTGCCACGACATCGTCCGTTATGACGGGAAGCTCGTCGTCTTCTTCGTTCTCCCCATCGACATCGAGCTCGTCGTCCGCCCGCACTTCGCGGGCCGCGCCGACCATCGACGCCGCGGCCTCGAGCGCGGTCAGTGCACGTCGCGCATCGCCGGACGACAACCTGATCAGCGCGGCACGGGCAGATGAGTCGATCGTCACGCCACCGGCCAAGCCCCGAGCATCTGTCACGGCACGATCCAGGAGCTGGCCGAGCTCTTCGTCCGACAGCGGGCGAAGAGTGAGCAGAAGCGACCGAGAGAGCAGGGGCGACACGACCGAGAACGACGGGTTCTCCGTGGTCGCGGCGATCAGGACGACCCAGCCGTTCTCGACGCCGGGCAACAGCGCATCTTGCTGCGCCTTGGTGAAGCGGTGGATCTCATCCAGGAACAGGATGGTCGAGGCTCCGTACAGATCGCGCTGCGTGAGCGCCTCTTGCATGACCTCGCGGACATCCTTCACACCGGCCGTCACGGCCGACAGCTCAACGAAGCGACGACCCGACGAACGAGCGATCGCCTGCGCGAGCGTCGTCTTGCCGGTGCCCGGCGGGCCCCACAGGATCACCGAGACGGCACCGGTCGACGCCCGATTCGGGTCGGCCAGGGCGACGAGAGGCGAACCCGGCCGCAGCAGGTGCTCCTGACCCGCGATCTCGTCGAGGGATGACGGACGCATGCGGACGGCCAGGGGTGTCGACCCCTGGAACAACGCCTGCGTACCCGTCACCGTCCCAGGCTAGTCCGGGCCTCCTACACACCGGCTCACTCGTCATCCCCCACGACAATCGGCCCATCGCCGGGCGCCAGCACCGGTGCGCGCAATCTCATCCTCGAACGGTCGCGACTCGCCGTTGGGTCGCGCGACATGCGGCGAGTCGCGACCGTTCGCGGGGGTTCCGGACGCGGGTTTGGTCCGGCTCGGGGCGGCTGCGTAGAGTTCAGGCGATCGATCTCAGGAGCAGACGAATGGCAAAGCCCGACAAAGACCGCGCCGAGCGCGAGCGAGCACGCGTCTATCAGGCACGCCTGCAGCTGCGCGAGTCACAGTTGCGACGCCGGCGGCGCGACACGATCGTGGCTTCGGTGGTCGGCGGCATCGTCATCCTCTCCGCCATCGGCGGTCAGTTCGCCTACTACGGTGCGGGTCCCGGCGCCCCGGTCCCCGCGGTCTCGCCCTCCCCGTCGTCGTCGCCATTACCGAGCATCTCGTCTGATCCGGTACCTGGGCCAACCACGACCCCCTGAGCCTCACGGAGCGTCGTACTAGGCTGGGGGAGTTTCCGCCCCCCACAGCAAGAGGTGCACCGTGTCCCCCGAGCCTGCTTCCGCCCCTGACCTGGCGTGGGGCCGCGTCGACGACGACGGCACCGTCTCCGTCCGCGAGGTCTCCGCCGTAGACGGCACCGACACCTGGCGCGTCGTCGGTCAGTACCCCGATGGAACCCCCGACGAGGCGCTCGCCTACTTCGCGCGCAAATTCAGCGACCTGGCCGACAAGGTCCGCCTGCTCGAGCAGCGCCAGCGTGGCGGCGGAGCGTCGGCATCCGATCTGACCACCGCCGCCAAGCACCTGCGCGCCGAGATCGACGGCGCTTCGGCGGTCGGCAATCTCGCGAATCTCATGGGTCGCGTCGAGGCGATCCTCGAGACGCTGAGCGCCGCCACCGCTACCGAAGCCGCCGCCGCGAAGGAGGCGGTCAACGCCGCCGTCGTCGAGCGCACCGAGCTGGTCGTGAAGGCCGAGGCCCTTGCCGCGCGCGATCCCGAATCCGTGCAGTGGAAGCAGGCGACGCAGGAGCTGAACGACCTCTTCGAGGCCTGGCAGGCGCACCAGCAGAACGGGCCGCGACTGCCCAAGCGCGAATCGCACGAGCTGTGGAAGCGATTCCGCGACGCCCGCGGCACGGTCGAGAAGCACCGGCGGGAGTTCTTCGCGGAGCTGGACGAGACCCACAAGGGCGCTCGCGATCGCAAAGCGCGCCTGGTCGAGCGCGCCGAGGCCCTTCTCCCCCAGGGTGAGGACGGCATTCCGCGGTACCGCGCTCTGCTGGATGAGTGGAAGGCCGCCGGCCGTGCCGGCAAGAAGGTCGATGACTCCCTCTGGGCGAAGTTCAAGGCCGCGGGTGACGCGCTGTACGCCACGCGCGCCGAAAAAGAGGCCGAAGAGATCGCCGAGTCGGAGCCCAAGATCGAGGCCAAACAGGCGCTCCTCATCGAGGCAGCCGCGGTCGCCGATGAGCGCAACCTGACGGCGGCCCGATCGCTGCTCGCGTCGATTCAGAGGCGCTGGGACGAGATCGGACGCGTATCGCCGCGTGAGCGCGACCGTTCTCTGGACGATGCGATGCGCAAGATCGAGCAAGCGCTCAAGGCGCGCGAAGAGGTCGATTGGAAGCGCAATAACCCCGAGACGAAGGCCCGTGCCGGCGACATGGCACGTCAGCTCGCCGACGCGATCGACAAGCTCGAGGCCGACCTCGCGGCCGCGACAGCGAAGGGCGATGCCTCGGCCGTGAAGCGAATCACCGCCGACCTCGACACGCGCCGCGCATGGCTCAAGGTCGTCGACGGGTAGAACTCGGTAGAGCTTGTCCACAGATGTGCCCGCGTCACACGTGAACACACGGAGCGTGCGATTCAATCGATCGCATGCCCTGGCCACTGATCTACCTTCCCGGTGAACGGCTTTCGGTAGCCGAGCTCTCGGCCGCACGCCTTGACGGGGACGTCGTCGAGATCGGCGAGGGGTATATGCCGGCGGACGCCGTGGAGAGCACCGCGACACGAGCGGCATCGCTGCGGTCGATTTGCGGAACCCGCCTCGTGGTTGGTTCGTGGAGTGCGGCGTGGATATACGGCGCGCTGCACGACCCACCGTCGCGCCACAGCGTCATGCGAGGCTCCGCTCATCGGGTCGGAAATCTCATCGACCGCCGCGCGATCTTTCACGACGTCGGCATCGACGATCAGGACGTGTCGGATGTCGGGGGTGTGCTCGTCACGTCAGCGCTGCGTACGGTGATCGACGTCGCCCGACGCATCCGCGATCCCGAACATCGCGAGCGGGCCACCTCCGTCGTCGGCGCGATGATCGGCGCAGGGCTGGTCGATCCCCGGGAAGCCATCTCCCGAATCGACGCCGTTAAGCGCCTTCCGGGTTCCCACGCCGCCCGACGCGAGCTCGAGCGTCACCTCGATAAGGCGCTCGATGGGGCGCTCGATCCGGAGGCAACCAGGCTCGTCGTCAGCCTGTCGTGACGCGGTAGACGTCGTAGACGGCGTCGATCCGGCGCACTGCGTTCAGCACACGGTCGAGATGCACGATGTCGCCCATCTCGAAAACGAACTTGCTGAGTGCGAGTCGCTCGTGCGTGGTCGCGACCGTCGCCGACAGGATGTTGACGTGATGCTCGGTCAGCACGCGAGTCACATCCGAGAGCAGGCCCGAGCGATCCAGCGCCTCGACCTGGATCTGCACCAGGAAGATGCCCTTGGTCGTCGGCGCCCATGAGACCTCGATCATGCGGTCGGGATCCGCGGTCAACGCGTCGACGTTGGGGCAGTCGGTGCGGTGCACCGAGACCCCGCTGCCCCGTGTGACGAAGCCGATGATGTCGTCCCCGGGCACCGGCGTGCAGCACTTGGCCAGTTTGACGAGGATGTCGGCAGCACCGCGCACGAGCACGCCCGTGTCGTTTGACCGCGGCGTGCGAGGCCGACCGAGGTGCGGCAGTTCGACGGGACCGGTCGAGGTGTCTTCCTCGGTCGCGACGAGGGCCGTGACCTTCTCGATAACGGACTGCGTCGAGACGTGCCCCTCGCCGACCGCCGCATACAGCGCCGAGACATCCTCATAACGCAGCTGGTGCGCGACTTCGCCGAACGAGCCCTGGTTCATCAGGCGCTGGAGGGGCAGGTTCTGTCGTCGCATCGCGCGTGCGATGGCTTCCTTGCCCTGCTCGACCGCTTCTTCGCGGCGCTCCTTCGTGAACCATCCACGGATCTTGTTGCGGGCGCGGGTGCTCTTGACGAAGCTCAGCCAGTCCTGGCTGGGCCCGGCATCGGGGTTCTTCGAGGTGAAGACCTCGACGACATCGCCGGACGACAGGGAAGAATCGAGGGGCACGAGGCGCCCGTTCACCTTGGCACCCATGGTGCGGTGACCGACCTCGGTGTGCACGGCGTAGGCGAAGTCGACCGGGGTCGCTTCGGCCGGCAGCCCGATGACGCGCCCCTTCGGCGTGAAGACGTAGACCTCTTTTGCGCCGATCTCGTAGCGCAGCGAGTCGAGGAACTCGCCCGGATCGGCGGTCTCGGCCTGCCAGTCCGAGATGCTGCGCCAGCCACGCCATATCGGCGTCCTGGGCCTTCGGGTCGGGCTTACCGCCGTTGACCCGCTCCTTGTACTTCCAGTGCGCCGCAACACCGTATTCGGCCTGCTGGTGCATCTCGTTCGTGCGGATCTGGATCTCGACCGTGCGCCCACCTGGACCGATCACGGTCGTGTGGAGCGACTGGTACAGATTGAATTTCGGGGTCGCGATGTAATCCTTGAACCGCCCCGGGATAGGCGTCCAACGGGCGTGGATGGCACCGAGCACGGCGTAGCAATCCCGCACCGTCGAGACGAGGACGCGGATGCCGATCAGGTCGTAGATGTCGTCGAACTCGCGTCCACGCACGACCATCTTCTGGTAGACCGAATAGAGCTGCTTGGGACGTCCCGCGACACGTCCGCGGATCCGCAGTTCTCGCAGGTCTTCCTCGACCGAGCCGATGACGTTGTCGACGTATTCTTCGCGCTGCGGTGTGCGCTGTTTGACGAGGCTCTCGATCTCGGCGTAGAGCTTCGGATGAAGCACCGCGAACGACAGGTCCTCGAGCTCGGCCTTGATCGCCTGGATACCGAGGCGATTCGCGAGCGGGGCGTAGATCTCGAGGGTCTCGGTGGCCTTCTTCTGCGCCTTCGCGGGCGGCACGAAACCCCAGGTGCGCGCATTGTGGAGACGGTCGGCGAGCTTGATGACGAGCACCCGGATGTCCTTGGACATCGCGACGATCATCTTGCGGACGGTCTCGGCCTGAGCCGCGTCGCCGTACTTGACCTTGTCGAGTTTCGTGACTCCGTCGACGAGCATCGAGACCTCGTCACCGAAGTCGGCCGAGAGCTGATCGAGGCTGTACGCGGTGTCTTCGACGGTGTCGTGGCAGGAGTGCGGCCGCGATCGCCTTCGGCCCGAGACCGAGCTCGGCGAGGATCTGCGAAACCGCGAGCGGGATGCGTGATGTAGGGCTCGCCGCTCTGGCGTAGCTGACCCTGGTGCGCGCGCTCGGCAACGACGTAGGCGCGCTCGATCAGGGCGAAGTCACCCTTGGGGTGATTGGCGCGCACGGTGCGAATGAGGTGCTCGACCCCGCCGCGCCGCGTCGAACGCGAGAAGATGCGGGGAACCAGCCGGCGAAGGCTCGAAGCTTGGGGTGCCGGGGGCAGCGTTTCGGTCATGCTGCGCCCTTCCCCGCCTCGATAACGCGGTGTGGCACCACCCCGCCGGATCGGACCATCCTACGCCCGCCCGCGGGACTGACCGGCGGCACGCACGTTCCGCTCAGCTGTCCACCGCGGCGAGATCTCGGGCTGCGCGGACGCGGTCGTCGCGCTCACGCAACTGCGGCTCCCCCTCGCGGAACAGTGAGTACAAAGGTGCGGCGACGAACAGCGTCGAGTAGGCCGCGACGATGATGCCGACCGTGATCGCAAGCGAGATGTCACTCAGCGTGTCGGCGCCGAGCCACAGAGCACCGATGAAGAGGATCGCCGCGACGGGCAGTACCGCGACGACGGAGGTGTTGATCGAGCGCACGAGCGTCTGGTTGACGGCCAGGTTGACGGACTCGCCGAAGGTACGGCCGGTGGTGAGTCCGTCCTCGGTCGTGTTCTCTCGAATCTTGTCGAAGACAACCGTCGTGTCATAGAGCGAATAGCCCAGAATCGTGAGGAATCCGATCACCGCGGCGGGAGAAATCTCGAATCCCGCGAAAGCGTAGACACCGACCGTGATCACGAGCACGTCGACCAGACCGAGAATCGCTGCCGCCGACATTTTCCACGTTCGGAAGTAGATCGCGAGGATCAGGAAGGTCAGTGCGAGGAAGATCGCCAATCCCCAGAGTGACTGTCGCGTGACATCCTGGCCCCAGGTCGGGCCGATGAACGAGGTCGTGACCTCTTCGGCCGGCACCTCGTAGGCCGTCGCGAGGGCGGCGCTGACAGCGAGCGTGTCGTCCGCGCTCATCTGGTCGGTCTGGACCCGGATGGCGGTGCCACCGATCGTCGTGACCTTGGTGGTCGCGTCCGGCACGACCGTGCGCACGGCATCGGTCGCGACGAGCTGGTCTGGCTGCTCGAGCCCCGAAACGGTGAACTGCGACCCACCGGTGAACTCGATGGAGAACTGCGGCGGCTTGGCCAGCAGACCCACCGCGGAACCGATGATCAGCACGATGGCGACGATGAACCACAGCCGACGCCGCGGGACGAAAGGTACGGACAGCTTGCCCGTGTAGAGGTCGTTGCCGAATTGGCTCATGGAGCGCATCAGTCGTTTCCTCCGGGGTTCTTCGGTGCGGGTTTCGTCGAGCTGGCGATCTCTGCCTGCTTGCGTTCCGCGATCGTCTGGCGGCGCTCCGCCTCACCGCGCGACCGAGCGAGCCGTTTCGCCTTGGTGCCCTCGATTGCGACGGGTGCCCGGAATTCTGAGCGGCTGTGGTAAACCGCCCCGAGCGCCGTCGGATCGAGGCCGGAAAGCGGATGTCCCTGGCCGAAGAACCGCGTCCGGGCGAGCAGCTGCATGACCGGGTGCGTGAAGATCACGAAGATCAGGATGTCGATCAACGTCGTGAGCCCGAGCGTGAAAGCAAAACCCTTCACCGTGGCATCCGCCAGGATGTAGAGCACGACGGCGGCCAGGATGTTGACCGATTTGGAGATGTAGATCGTGCGCTTGGCTCGCGCCCAACCGTCCTCGACGGCTCCGGTGATGCTCTTGCCGTCGCGCAGCTCGTCGCGTATTCGCTCGAAGTACACGATGAACGAGTCCGCCGTGAATCCGATGGTCACGATCAATCCCGCGACACCGGCGAGCGAGAGGCGGAAGCCCATGCGCCACGACAGGATGCAGAGCATCACGTAGGTCAGCACGCCCATCACGATGAGCGAGGCGATGATGACGAAGCCGAGTGCTCGATACGAGATCAGGGAGTACAGGGCGACGAGTGCGAGGCCGATGAGACCCGCGATCAGACCGATCTGGAGTTGCTGCGAACCCAGGGTCGCCGAGATCGTGTCGGAGCTCACGACCGTGAAGCTCAGCGGCAGAGCACCGTACTTCAACTGATCAGCGAGAGCCTTCGAGCTCTCCTGGTTGAAGTTTCCGCTGATGCTCGGCCGACCGTCGAGAATCAGACCTTCCATCGACGGGGCCGAAATGACGTTGCCGTCGAGCACGAAGGCGAACTGGTTCAACGGTGGGGTGGCACCCAAGAGTCGCTGACTGACCTCACCGAAGACCGTTGTGCCCTCGGCATCGAGAGTGAGCTGCACCGTCCACTGGTTGCTGGTCGTGTCGAGCCCGAAGGTGGCATCATCGATCGCCGTGCCGTCGATCTCGACAGGGCCGAGGATGTACTTGACGCTGCCGTCCGTCTCGCACGTGATGAGCGGCTGGTCGGCCGGGGCGTTCGCCGGGTCGTTGTCTCGCTGGCGCAGTCGTAGGCCAGGAACTCAGCTTGCAAGGCCTCTGTGACCCACGCAGGGTCGCTCGCGTTCGACGGCTCGGTGGACGGGGTGGACGGCAGCGCCGGATCCGGAGTCGGATACGGGGTGGCCTCGCCGTCTTCGCCGACGAACTCGGTGGCCGGGCTGCCCGTGAAGATCACCGGACGACTCTGAAGCTGAGCGCTCGCCTGGATCGCTCGCGCGTCTCTTCGTCCGCGTTGCCCGGAATCTGCACGACGATGTTGCGGCCACCCTCGGTCGCCACATCCGCCTCACCGACACCAGAGGCATCCACGCGCTGGCGCATGATCGTGACAGCCTGCTCGAGCTGCTCCGTGGTCGGCGCCGCGCCGTCCTCGGTCTGCGCCGCCAAGATGATCTGGGTACCGCCTTGCAGGTCCAGCGCAAGCTCGGGCGCCCATGTGCTCTGTTGGAACACGTACACGCCGAGCGCGTTGATGCCGAAGAGGATACCGATGATCGCCAGCAGGCCGATCAGTGCCCGCCAGGCATGGCGGACAGGTGAAGAAGTCGCCACCAGGGCTCAGCTTTCTCGAAGAAAAAGGGGGCCACGCGGGGCAGGTCAGGCCTCGGGGTTGTTCTGACGCTCGGCCGCGCGCTGATCGGACTCGGCCTGGGCTCGCAGCTCGGCCTTGTGGTCGTCGCTCAGTGACGAGATCTCGCCATCTGCAACGCCCGCGATGTACTCGGCCTCGGATGCCTCGGCATCGATGAACTCGTCCTCGCTGACGACGCCTTCATCGGGATCGACCACGCGCAGGATCGCCTGGCGCGTGCACCTTGATCTCGACGCCGGGGGCGATCTCGATCAGAGCAGGCTGGTCGAGGTTTTCGGGATCGAACTCGACGATCGTGCCGTACAGGCCACCCTGCAGCAGGACCTCGGCGCCGGGGACCGTCTGACGGGCCTTCTCGGCCTGCTCGACCTTGGCCCGCTGCATCCGTCGACGCGAGTTCCAGAACATGAAGCCGAGCAAGCCGACCAGGACGACGATGAGCAGGATGTCCATGAAGAAAGGTGCCTTTCGGGGGCGCACGGCGCGATTGAGGGCATACGACAAGAGAGGCGCGTAAGCCTTCAGCGATTATAGGTCATCGAGTCTGAGCGCGCCCTGCGCCTGGGGAGCGCCCAGATGGGCGTATGCCGCGGGCGTCGCCACACGGCCCCGTGGCGTTCTGCCCAGAAAGCCGATGCGCACGAGATAGGGCTCGACGACACTCTCGACGGTCTCGGATTCTTCGCCCACCGCGATTGCGAGAGTGCTGAGCCCGACGGGCCCGCCGCCGAAGCGGAACACGAGCGCATCGAGCACGGCGCGGTCGAGGCGGTCGAGACCGATCGAGTCGACGTCGTACAACTCGAGCGCGGACCGTACCGCGGCGAGGTCGCCCTCTTCCGAGTGCACCAGCATGAAGTCCCGCACACGCCGCAACAATCGGTTGGCGATTCGCGGTGTCCCGCGCGAGCGCAGCGCGATCTCTGCCCGGGCCTCCGGGCTGAGATCGACCCCGAGCATTTTCGATGACCGCCCGATGACGCGCTCGAGGTCCGATGCCTCGTAGAACTCGAGATGCCCGGTGAAGCCGAATCGGTCCCGCAAGGGGTTCGGCAGCAGACCCGACCGCGTCGTGGCACCTACCAGCGTGAAAGGTGCAAGATCCAGCGGGATGCTCGTGGCTCCGGCACCCTTTCCGACCATGATGTCGATGCGGAAATCCTCCATCGCGAGATAGAGCATCTCTTCTGCGGACCGAGCCATCCGATGGATCTCGTCGATGAAGAGGACCTCTCCGGGCGTCAGGCTCGACAGCAGAGCGGCCAGGTCGCCGGCGTGTTGGATCGCGGGACCGCTCGAGAGACGGAGGGGCCGCTGGCTCTCGTGCGCAACGATCATCGCCAGGGTCGTCTTGCCGAGGCCCGGCGGGCCCGAAAGCAGAATGTGATCGGCCGGACGCTGCTGGATACGCGCGGCATCGAGCAAGAGCTGGAGCTGCCCGCGCACCTTCGGCTGGCCGACAAAATCGGCGAGCGACCCGGGCCGCAGGGCGCCCTCAATGGCCAATTCCGATTCTTCGGCCACCGGGTCGACCTCGCGGAACGCGTCGTCGCCCGAAGGAGAGTCAGCCACGGGTACTTCCCTGTCGTGCGGGGCCGAGCGCCGCAAGCGTCACGCGCAGGAGGGCCGACACGCTGGCACGGTCGGCTTCCGTTGCCTCTTCGGCCGCCGTCGTGACAGCTTCGGTGGCGATGCGTTCCTGCCAGCCGAGTCCGACGAGCGCCTGTGCGACCTGCGTCAATACGTCCGAACTGGGCGCGGAGAACGAGGGCGAGCGCGATGCGACCGGCGCGATCTTGCCCGAGAGCTGCAGGACGATGAGCTTGGCGGTCTTGGGTCCGATACCCGAGACCTTGCGGAAGGGGGCGTCGTCTTCCGCGTGCACGGCTTCGGCAATGCGCTCTGCGGTCAGCTGCGACAGGACACCGAGCGCGGATTTCGGTCCGACGCCTGTGACCTGCAAGAGCAGCGAGAACAGCTCGAGCTCTTCACGCGTTTCGAAGCCGAAGAGCGACAGAGAATCCTCACGGACGATCAGGCTCGTGTGCAGCGCCAGGGTCTGGCCCGCGTGAGCCGAGCGTGCGACATCGACGGGAACGGCGACACTCAGGCCCACACCGCCGACTTCGATCACAACGGAGTCCACACCGGCATGCAGCACGACACCGCGCAGTGACGAGATCATGTGGCGATCCTAGTTCGAATCATCGTAGGTATGTTCGAGCGACACGCGGCGTCCCAGCGACGGATGTGGTCGATCAACGACTAACGGGATGTGCGGACCAGACGTTCGGCGTCGGCCCACGCACGCTGAGCCGGTGTCAACGGCGTCGCCCCCCGCCCGGCGACCGCGTCGCCGGAACGCCACGCGTGGCAGAGAGCGAGAGCCAACGCATCCGCTGCGTCCGCCGGTTGTGGAAGGGCGTCCAACCGCAGCACGCGCGCAACCATGGTCTGGACCTGACGCTTGTCGGCCGAGCCGTACCCCGTGATCGCCGCCTTGACCTCGCTCGGTGTATGGGTCTCGGCGGGCAGTCCATGCTCGGCCGCCAGCAACAGCGCGACCCCACTCGCCTGAGCCGTGCCCATCACGGTCTGCACATTGTGCTGTGCAAAAACACGCTCGACCGCGACGACATCCGGGCTGTGCTCGTCGAGTACCGCACGAATACCCGCGGCGATCACCGCGAGACGCTCAGGCAGCGGCATGTCCGGCGATGATCGGATGACGCCGACGTGGACGAGCCGACCGGACCGGTCCGGCGCGACATCCACGACCCCCATGCCGCAACGCGTCAGCCCGGGGTCGATACCGAGCACGCGGAGGGATCGGGTGCGCACTCCCCCACGCTATGCGTGCGGGCCGGCCCAGACGTCCAGGCGCGCCCTACTCGTCGTTCTCGAGCTCGGCCTGAACCTCGGAGGTCAGGTCGAAGTTCGAGTAGACGTTCTGCACATCGTCACTGTCTTCGAGCGCATCGATCAAACGGAAGACCTTACGTGCAGTCTCGGCGTCGACCTCGACCTTGAGGCTCGGCACGAACTCGACGTCGGCGGACTCGTAGTCGATTCCGGCATCCTGCAGCGCCGACCGGACCTTCACGAGATCGGTCGCCTCGGTGATCACTCCGAACCCGTCACCGTGCGGCTCGATCTCCTCGGCGCCCGCGTCGAGCACCGCGAGCATCACGTCGTCTTCGCTCGCACTGTCGGAGGACACGACGATGACGCCCTTGCGATGGAAGTTGTACGCGACGCTGCCCGGATCGGCCATCGTGCCGCCGTTGCGCGTCATCGCTGTGCGCACCTCGGCCGCAGCCCGGTTCTTGTTGTCGGTCAGGCACTCGATCAGCAGAGCGACACCGTTCGGGGCGTAACCCTCGTACATGATCGTCGTGTACTCGATCGACTCACCGGTGAGACCTGCGCCACGTTTGATAGCGCGGTCGATGTTGTCGTTCGGAACAGAAGTCTTCTTCGCCTTCTGGACCGCGTCGACCAGTGTCGGGTTGCCCGACATGTCGGCGCCGCCCATCTTGGCGGCGACTTCGATGTTCTTGATGAGTTTGGCGAACGACTTGGCACGGCGCGAATCGATGATCGCCTTCTTGTGCTTGGTCGTGGCCCACTTGGAATGGCCGGACATCCCCCCAGTTTACGGTGCCGCCGCATCCCGAACCGAACTCCCTACGCGATGATCTTCTGCAACGTCCGAAGGTTGCGGTTGGTCGTGCGCGCTCGATATGACTTGCGTGCAATCGCCCTGGCGAATGTCGTGTCGGTGGAGGAGCCCGCCGCGGGTGACCAATAGATGAGTCCGGACCCTCCCGCTACCGGGTCAGTCGTTGCATCCAGGGATGCCGCGTCGGCAAGGAGCTCTTCGCGGGTGGCCCCATCGAGGCAGAAGATCGCGTACGGCTGCCGATCGGGCGTGATCTCGAACGGGAACTCATCTATCACCCGCCCGATCTCGGCAGGTGTGCGCAACAAAATCCAGGCGTCGTAGCCGAACCGCTCTTCGAGAGCTGATTCTATGCGTGCCTTGAGCTCCGTCTCGGGGTTCGCCGAGTCGAACAGGACGTTCCCGCTGGCGAGAACCGTCCGCACATTCGTGAGCCCGAGGCCGCGAAACACGTCGACGAGGTCGGCGCTGCGGATCGTGATCCCGCCCACGTTCACTCCGCGCAGCAGCGCCACCCAATCCGACATTCCGCCAGGCTATCCCGCGGGTCAGGCGTGCGCTCGGACCGAGTCCAGAAAGAGCTGGTGGAAGCGATGCTCCCCCGACACCTCGGGGTGAAAAGCCGTGCCGAGCAGGTTGTCCTGCCGAACGGCGACCACTCCACCGTCCGCGAGGGACGCGAGAGGCTCGACGCCGGGCCCGTACTGCACCACGAGCGGAGCCCGGATGAACACGGTGTGCACGGGCGGATCTCCGAGCACCGCGACATCCAGATCCGTCTCGAATGATTCGGACTGGCCGCCGAATGCATTCCGCTGCACGGTCACATCGAGTCCGCCGAACGTCTCTTGCCCGACGATCCCGTCGGTGATGCGATCCGCCAGCAGGATGAGTCCCGCGCAGGTGCCATACATCGGCATACCTCCTGCGATCGCATCTCGGATCGGCTGCTGCATCCCGAACGCACGCGAAAGCTTGTCGATCGCGCTCGACTCGCCGCCCGGCAGGACGAGACCGTCGACCGCCGCAAGTTCTGCGGGTCTACGCACGAGCGTGACGTGTGCGCCGAGTTGCGTGAGAACGTGAGCGTGTTCGCGAACATCACCTTGGATCGCGAGCACTCCGACACGGGGTGTGCTCTGCATACGACGTCTGGCTACCAGCCGCGCTCGGCGAGGCGGTGCGGGGCCGGCAGGTCAGACACGTTGATCCCGACCATGGCTTCACCCAGCCCGCGCGAGACATCCGCGATGACCTGGGCGTCGTCGTAGAACGTCGTCGCCTTCACGATCGCTGCGGCGCGCTCGGCCGGGTTGCCCGATTTGAAGATGCCTGAGCCGACGAACACGCCGTCGGCACCGAGCTGCATCATCATGGCCGCGTCCGCGGGTGTTGCGACACCACCGGCGACGAACAGCACTACCGGAAGCTTGCCGGTCTCGGCGACCTCGGCCACGAGGTCGTAAGGCGCCTGCAGCTCCTTGGCGGCGACGTAGAGCTCGTCCTTCGTCAGCGACTTCAGGCGATTGATCTCGCCCGAGATGGTGCGGATGTGCTTGGTGGCTTCCGAGACATCCCCGGTTCCGGCCTCTCCCTTGGAGCGAATCATGGCCGCACCCTCGGTGATGCGACGGAGTGCCTCACCCAGGTTCGTCGCACCGCAGACGAAGGGCACCGTGTAGCCCCACTTGTCGATGTGGTTGACGTAGTCGGCCGGGGACAACACCTCGGATTCGTCGATGTAGTCGACGCCCAGCTGTTGCAGGACCTGCGCCTCGACGAAGTGCCCGATGCGCGCCTTCGCCATGACGGGAATCGAGACGGCGGCGATGATGCTGTCGATCATGTCGGGGTCGCTCATGCGCGAAACACCACCCTGAGCGCGAATGTCGGCCGGTACGCGCTCCAGCGCCATGACGGCGACGGCGCCCGCGTCCTCGGCGATCTTCGCCTGCTCGACGTTGACGACGTCCATGATGACGCCACCCTTGAGCATCTCGGCGAGGCCGCGCTTGACGCGTGACGAACCGGTGGTGGGAGAGGTCACGGGTGGGATCCTTTCGCTGTGCAACGGGACGGATCGGGTGCCGCCCGGTTTGGCATAGGCCAAAAGATAGCATGAGCTTGATACGGTCGAGGCTCGAACAGAGGATGCAGGTGGCACAACGGATCAGTGGCGGCTCCGCGACCGAGATCGCCGAGAGTGTGCGCGCCCTGCTCGAGCGCTCAGACCTCGCACCGGGCGACCTGCTCCCGCCCGTACGAACACTCGCCGATGAGCTCGGCGTCAATCGCAACACGGTCATGGCCGCCTACCGACAGCTCGCCGGCGCCGGCTTGATCATCACGCGCGGACGCGCGGGTACCCGCGTCGTCGAACGAGCGCCCGTCGCTCAGGAGGGGTTTGCTGAGCGCGGCTCGCTCCGCGACGTCGGCACGGGCAATCCCGATCCGCGCTTCATCCCCGATCCGTCCGCAGCGCTCTCCGCAATGGCCGGGCGTCCGATCCTGTACGGCGAACCCGTGATCGATCCCGGTCTCGCGGCATGGGCCGGGACCTGGATGCGTGGCGACCTCGGTGATCGGCCGCACCGGTTGACGGTCACGAGCGGTGCGGTCGATGCGGTGGAGCGCATCCTGGCGCAGGCGCTCACCCGCGACGATCCCGTGGCTCTCGAAGACCCGTGTTTTCTCGCGAGCATCCATACGGTGCGCCTCGGCGGGTACCGCGCCGTGCCGGTGCCGATCGATGACGAGGGGATGACGGTCGAGGGCCTTCGCGCCGCGCTCGAGCAGGGCGTGCGCGCTGTGGTCTGCACACCCCGCGCGCAGAACCCGACCGGCGCGAGCCTCAGCGCGGAGCGAGCGGAACAGCTGCGCGGGGTGCTTGCCGAGCATCCGTACGTCCTGATCATCGAGGACGATCACTTCTCCCTGCTCTCCAGCGAGCCCTTCCATTCGTTGGTCGGACCGGAGCATCAACGGTTCGCGCTCGTCCGCTCGGTGTCGAAGTTTCTCGGGCCCGACATGTGTCTCGCGATCGTCGCGTCAGACCCGCACACCGCCGAGCGTCTCGGTCTGCGGTTGAGTCCCGGCACGACATGGGTCAGTCATCTGCTGCAGCGTCTGGTGCTGTCGCTCGTGACGGATGAGCAAGCACGCGAGACGATCTCTGCTGCTGCGTCGCACTATGCGGAGCGGAACGCCGCATTCACGGACCGGCTCAGGGCCGTCGGCATCTCCTGCGCCCATGCGGATGGTCTCAACCTGTGGGTGCCGTTGCCGATACCGGCGGCACGCATCGCGGCGAGAATGCAGGAGCGGGGCTGGCTCGTCCGCACCGGCGACGAGTTCGTGCTGGGCGATCCCGCGGCCGCACACCACCTCCGACTCACCGTGCACGCCCTCCCGGATGCCGACGCTGAGCGACTGGCCGCCGACCTCGGCGCGGCCGTGCAGGAACTCTCCACCAACGACGGGATGGGATGATCGTCCGATGAAGGTGCTCTCCATCCAGTCCGCCGTCGCCTACGGCCACGTCGGCAATTCCGCCGCGGTGTTTCCCCTCCAACGCATCGGAGTGGAGGTGCTGCCCGTCTACACCGTGAACTTCTCCAACCACACCGGCTACGGCGCGTGGCGCGGGCCACTCATCAGCCCGGACGACGTGCGCGACGTGATCCTCGGCATCGAAGAACGCGGCGTCTTTCCGCAGATCGACGCCGTGCTGTCGGGCTACCAGGGTGGCGAGGGCATCGGCGACGTGATCCTCGACGCCGTGGCGCGCGTGAAGGCGGCGAATCCCGACGCGATCTATGCGTGCGATCCCGTGATGGGAAACGCGAAGTCCGGATGTTTCGTCGCCCCGGCGATTCCCGTCCTGCTGCGCGAGCGTGTCGTTCCGGCTGCCGATCTGGTCACACCGAACCAGTTCGAGCTGGGATTCTTGACCGGCACCGAACCGGACACGCTCGAATCGACTCTCGTCGCGGCTGATCTGGCCCGCGGAATGGGACCACGCACCGTCCTCGTGACGAGCGTCGAGCGTCCCGATCGTGAGCCCGGCACGATCGAGATGCTCGTCGTGAACGACGTCGGCGCCTGGATCGTGCAGACGCCGCTGCTCCCGATGAAGGCGAACGGCTCGGGCGATGTGACGGCCGCGCTGTTCACCGCGCACTACCTCCGCACCGGCGACGCGGCGGACGCGCTCGCGCGAACGGTGTCGAGCGTCTTCGACCTGCTGCAGCGCACGCACGAGTCGGGCGAGCGTGAGCTGCAGCTCGTGGAGTCGCAGGAGTTCTACGCGAACCCGCGCCTGCAGTTCGAGGTCACCCGCGTCCGCTGATGCGTTTCGACTCGCTGTGCTCGCTCAACGGCCGGGCCGCCGTCGCGAGGTAAGTGCCTCGATCTCACAACGCGGGCCGGGAGCGAGCGCCAGTCGGTGATCCCCGGTGAGCAACGGGCAACCGAGCATCTCGGCGAGGGCGACGTAGACGGCGTCGTACGGCGTCACGTTGCGTCTCAGATCGATCACGCGGTTTATGAGATGCCGCATCGGCATCCGTTGGAGTCCCACGATGGCAAGATCGTCGATCGCTTCAGCGAGGCGTTCGTCGTCGAGATCGCCCGCGAGCCACCTCCGGCGAAAGACCGACGCCACTTCCACATCGATGAGTTCCGGCGCGACGAGTCGGTCTTCGGCGAGGAGACGGGCGCGCGCCCGTTCCCCGTCATCCGAATCGTCGGCGAGTGCATTGGCCAGCACACTCGCATCCACGACGATCAATCTGCGCGTCCGGCCTTGAGATCCTCTACCGCCTGCTCCAGCCCGACCTTGCCGGTCGTCCGCGCGGATATTCGAGTGAAGACCGATTCCAGCGTTGGCGTTTGCGCGAGGCGCGTCAGTTCGCTCGTTAGGAACTGTTGGAGCGACTGCCCCCGTTCCGAAGCGCGAAGGGTCAGTTCGCGATGAACGGACTCGGGCAGATCTCGGATCAACACGTTGGCCATGCTTGCATTATGCATGCAACGCACTCGTTCCGGGCGAGGTGGTCGCCGCCTCCACCACGACAGTTGGATATTGCTCGGCTCCAACGTACGTAGCGAATGTCTTCATAGGGCCCGTGGCTGACCAGTACTCGTTGCCAATGAAATAGCAGCCCATGTGATGGATCCCGCGTTCAGCCGCTTTGGTGTGAAGTAACCGATCGAAGGGGTACGCATCGAGCGAATAGTCGAGCGATGTGTTCACCGACTCGAGAACGACGGCGATGTAGCGCACCAGGTCCGAGTCGACAGTGCTCAATACCTCGTCGACCCACTCGCCGGGGTTAGCCCATCGATCAGCAAACACATCGGCCACCCCGCAGAACCACCAATGGTGATCGCCGAACACCACAAACTGACGATCACCTCTTCCGATATCTTCCGGCCAGCGCAGCTGAGCAAGCGAAAGGAAGTCCCAACCTGAGTCGATGATCATCTGCACACGCTAGGACGCCACGGTCCGCCGTCGGAGCTGCGAGGCTCCAGGAGATGGAAACCTGACCGCGCGGTCGTCGTGTGGAGGAGTCAAACACTCCATGCATCCGCGATCGCCCGGCGAACGTCGCCGAGCAACTGCGGAAGAGCCTTGGTGCGCGCGATGATCGGGAAGAAGTTCGCGTCGGTCGCCCAGCGGGGCACGATGTGCTGGTGCAGGTGCCCTTCGACCCCGGCACCCGCAACGCGGCCCTGATTCATTCCGATGTTGAAGCCGTCGCAGTTCGACACCTCGCGAAGCACCCGCATGCCGGTCTGCGTGAGCGAGGCGATCTCGTCGACCTCTTCACGCGTGGCCTCGTCATACAAACCGACGTGACGGTACGGGCACACCAGGAAGTGGCCAGAGTTGTACGGAAACAGGTTGAGCAGAACGTAGGCGGTCTTCCCACGCGCGACGATCAGCCCGTCTTCGTCGCTCATCTGCGGTGCCGCGTCGAACGGGCAGTCGAGGCGCAGCGGCTCGGGCCCCGCCTGGATGTAGGCCATCCGGTGCGGGGTCCAGAGACGCTGGAACTCGTCCGGCACCCCGGCCAGATGGGAAGTCGCGATCAGCTCAGGGTCTAGTCCGCGCGCTTCGACAGGCTCAGCGAGCGTGCTGTCGTCGCGCCCGGAGCCTGACGAAGGGCGGTGCCCGGAGCCTGTCGAAGGGTCCGTCACGCGAGGTCCTCGGCGGTCGACAACTGCGCGTGCGATGCGATGGCCGCGGCGATCCGCTCGATGGCCTCGTCGACCGGCACACCGTTGGTCTGGGTTCCGTCGCGGAACCGGAACGAGACCGTGCCGCCCGCGCGATCCGCCTCGCCGACGATCAACTGCACCGGAACCTTGGCGGTCGTGTGCGTGCGGATCTTCTTCTGCATCCGGTCGTCCGAGTTGTCGACCTCGGCGCGAACGTCGCGGTCGCGCAGGCGCGCAATCACGTCCTCGAGGTACGGCGCGTAGTCCTCGGCGACGGGGATACCAACCACCTGCACGGGCGACAGCCAGAGCGGGAACGCGCCCGCATAGTGTTCGAGCAGAATCGCGAAGAAGCGCTCGATCGATCCGAACAGTGCCCGGTGGATCATGATCGGGCGGTGCTTCTCGCCATCGGGTCCGGTGTACTCGAGATCGAAGCGGTCGGGCAGGTTCGGGTCGACCTGAACGGTCGAGAGCTGCCACGTGCGGCCGATCGCATCCTTCGTCTTCAGGTCGATCTTCGGGCCGTAGAACGCGGCCTCCCCGGGAGCCTCGGTGAGCTTCAGACCACTGGCCAGCGCGACGTTACGCAGCGCGTTCGTGGAGTACTCCCAGAACTCGTCGGTGCCGATCCACTTGGACTTCTCTTCGTCACGCATGGAGAGTTCAAGCTCGAAGTCGTCGAGGCCGAAGTCGCGCAGCATCGAGATGACAAAATCCAGCACGCGAGTCACTTCGGACTCGAGTTGCTCGGGGGTCACGAAGAGGTGCGAGTCGTCCTGCGTGAACCCGCGCACGCGGGTCAGACCGTGCAGGGCGCCGGAGAGTTCGTTCCGGTAGACCGTACCGTTCTCGGCCAGACGCATGGGCAGATCGCGGTAGCTCCGCGCACGCTCTTTGTAGATCAGGATGTGCATCGGGCAGTTCATGGGCTTGAGGTAGTAGTCGGTGCCCTGCTTGATGACCGTGCCCGCTTCGTCGCGCTCTTCGTCCATCCGGATGGGCGGGAACATTCCCTCGCGGTAGGTCACGAGGTGGTTCGACGTGAGGAACAGGTCTTCCTTGGAGATGTGCGGGGTGTAGACGTACGTGTATCCACCTGCGATGTGTCGGCGCCGGGCGTGCTGCTCCATCTCGCCGCGGATGATTCCGCCCTTCGGGTGCCACACCGACAGCCCCGAACCGATCTCGTCGGGGAACGAGAACAGGTCGAGTTCTTTGCCGAGCTTGCGGTGGTCACGCTTCGCGGCTTCGGCGAGGCGCTCCTGGTAGGCGCGGAGCTCGTCCTTGGTCGGCCAGGCGGTGCCGTAGATGCGCTGCAGCTGCGGGTTCTTCTCGCTCCCCCGCCAGTAGGCCGCGGCGATGCGAGTGAGCTCCCAGCCGTTGCCGACCATGCGGGTGCCGGGCACGTGGGGGCCCCGGCAGAGGTCCTTCCAGACCGTCACGCCGTCGCGGTCGACGTTGTCGTAGATCGTCAACTCACCGGCGCCGACCTCGACGCTCGCGCCGTCGGCGGCGTTCGACGCACTCTTCAGCTCGATGAGCTCGAGCTTGAACGGTTCGGATGCGAGTTCCGCCCGAGCCTCGTCATCCGTCACCACTCGACGGACGAAGCGCTGACCTTCACGAACGATGCGCTGCATCTCTTTCGTGATGGCCTTGATCGTCTCCGGAGTGAACGGCTCGGAGACACCGAAGTCGTAGTAGAAGCCGTCCTCGATCGGCGGACCGATGCCGAGGTTCGCCTGCGGGTCGATGCGCTGTACCGCCTGGGCGAGAACATGGGCGGACGAGTGACGCAGGATGGACAGACCGTCGGGGCTGTCGATGGTGACGGGCTCGACGGTATCCGTCTGCGTGACCTGCGTTGCCAGGTCTTTCAGCTCGCCGTTGACGCGCAGCGCCACAACGGAACGATCGGGGAACAGCGCAAAGCCGTCGGCGGGGTACGACACGTCGGATGACGGGGTGACGTCGGTCACGGGGACTCTCCAGGGTGGCTCGGATTCCAGGCTACTCAGCTTCGGACGCCGCGCGTCCCGCCCGCTCAGGCGTTCCGCGTTCGCCCGTCGCTGCGCTCAGGCAGCCATGCAGCGACGTGGGAATCCATGGGTCGATTCTACCGGGCGTCTCCGCCAACCGAACCGCGGTCCGCTCCCATCACGCGAAGCACGGGAATGCGAGCTCGATCGGATGCGTGCTCGCGCACAGCGGCGCTGACGGGAGTCTTCTCATAGACAGCGGAGCCTGCTCCGCGAGGCCGCAAGATGGGACCATGTGAAGCTCGCGATCATCGGCGCCATCCTGCTCGGGGTCGGTGCTGTGGCACTCGCGAGCGGGGTTCTTCCGCCCGCCGAAGCGTTCGAGCTCTTAGACCGCGTGTGGCCGATCCTGCTGTTCGTCGTCGCCGTGACGGTCGTTGCGGAGCTGGCTTCGATCGCCGGAGTATTCGACATCGCGGCATCCGTCCTTGCGCGCCTCGGACGGGGACGGACGTGGGTGCTCTGGATCCTCGTCGTTTTGCTTGCGGTGATCGCGACCGCATTCCTGTCCCTCGATACGACGGCCGTCTTGCTGACTCCTGTCGTCATCGCGCTCGCTCGTGCGCGTCGTCTCGATCCACTGCCGTTCGCCTTCGCGACGGTGTGGCTGGCGAATACCGCTTCGCTCGTCCTGCCGGTCTCGAATCTCACGAACCTCCTGGCCGTCCACAGGCTCGGCGACCTCGACACGATCGCCTTCCTCGCGCTTCTCGGACCTTCCGCGCTGGTGGCGATCGTCGCATCCGTCGTCCTGCTCGGTCTGTTCTTCCGCCAGGGGCTCCGTGGACGGTACGGCACCGCTCCCCTGCCCCGAGTTCACGATCATCCGCTGTTGATCACGGCGGGGATCGTCGTCGCCGTGCTGCTTCCGCTCCTCGTGTCGGGGATCGCACCCTGGATCCCGGCCGTCGCTGCGGCCGTCGTTCTCGGCGCCGTCTTCGTCTGGCGTTCGCCACGAACGATGCGGGTGGGACTCGTGCCCTGGCAGCTCGTACTGTTCGCCTCGGGCTTGTTCCTGACGGTCGGCGCTGTCGAGGCGCTTGGCTCCGGCGCTCTCTTCGCTGTGCTGACGGGCACCGGCGAGGACTTGTTCTCGCTCTGGCGGGTCGCGGGCGCCGGGATGCTCGGGGCGAATGTCATCAACAACCTGCCCGCGTATCTCGCGCTCGAGTCGACCGCCGGCTCCCCGGTGCGACTTGCCGCACTGCTGATCGGTGTCAACGCAGGCCCCTTGATCACGCCGTGGGCATCACTCGCGACCTTGCTCTGCCACCAGCGACTGCACGCGCTCGGGGTGGACGTGCCGTGGCGCCGCTACGTCCTGCTCGGCCTCGTGGGCGCGCCGATCATCGTGGGCCTCGCGGTAGTCCCGCTCGCCCTCCTCTAACCCCGCGCGGCGCTCATGCCTCGCGAACCGGTACTTCTGTCGCGAACCGGCACGTAGTCCGCTGCGGCTCGCGACAGATATGCCGGTTCGGCGTGTCCGTCGGTGCGGAAACGCAAAAACCCCCGGAAATCCGGGGGTTTCTCTGTGCGCGATACTGGGATCGAACCAGTGACCTCTTCCGTGTCAGGGAAGCGCGCTACCGCTGCGCCAATCGCGCCTGTGCAAGGCAATTCAGTTGTGAGACATTCTGGAGGTGGCGACGGGATTCGAACCCGTGTAAACGGCTTTGCAGGCCGGTGCCTAGCCGCTCGGCCACGCCACCGTGTGGTTTGACCCCACGTGCCGTGCACTCCCCCGAATTTCTTCGGGACAGAACACTGCACTCGAGCGGATGACGAGACTCGAACTCGCGACCCCAACCTTGGCAAGGTTGTGCGCTACCAACTGCGCTACATCCGCGTGGGCCCCCATCGTGCGGGGCGCCTCAATGACTTTAGCTGATCGTCGACGCGTCGACAAACCAGCGCCATGCCAAGCGTGTCGCCGCGCTATTCGCACCGCATGGGCCCCTGTGCTCACAGCTCAGCCGCGAGTGGACGACCTCGGCTCGAGCGCACGGCCCACGGGCGGTGTGGAGGTCGTGCATTCGCGATGAGGTCGCGCACCCCCGCCGCGTCGGCGGGGGTGCGCGTGCCGTTGCGACCGCCGCGATCCGGTATCATCATGAACCGACCCTCATGGTCTTGGGCGATTGGCGCAGTTGGTAGCGCGCTTCCTTCACACGGAAGAGGTCGTCGGTTCGAGTCCGGCATCGCCCACAGAAGCTACCGTTACCGCGGGGGCTTTTGTCGTTCCGTGTGATCTCAGGCTCTCCCGCTCCAGCGGCTTCACTTCGCGACTATCCACCCGTATCGCGTCCGGAGCGCGCTCGCGACCTTCGCGAAACGGGCGCGGTCCAGCGCCGCCGCCTCACGACGCATGCCGAGTGCATGCACGGCGTAAACCTTGCTCAGATCGAGCCATGAGGGCCGTCCGCGTGAATCCCAGGGACCGGGCCCCATCGCCAGGTAGTCCGGGTCGCCACTGCGCGCCGTGCCCGTCAACCGAACGGCGTAGAACCAGTCCCCCGGCGCCTGGGAAAGCACCAGCACCGGTCGGTCCTTGCCGCGGCCGTCGTTCTCGACGTACGGCACCCAGGTCCAGACGATCTCACCGGCGTCGGGCGCACCGTCCGCGTCCGGCGCATACTGCAGCACCAGATTACGTGGCGGCGCCACCGCCCGCGTCGCATAGGGACCCGCGCTTCCCGGGGTCGCGTCTGCCGCGCGCGCGCGACCCGAACCGGTCTGTGCAAGGGGACGACGGAAGAGTCGCCCCAGGGCGCCCAGGAAGCCTCTGCGCTCAGTCATCCGGGAACTCTACCGACCGCGGGCACGCAGAAGCGGGGCACCGCGACTGCTCGCGATGCCCCGCTTCGTCAGAAGGGATGTGCCCGTCGACTAGTCGACGAGTGCGTAGCCCTCTTCACCGTGAACGGCGGTGTCGACACCGGCGATCTCATCCTCGTTCTTGACGCGGAAGCCGATCGTCTTCTCGATTGCGAAGCCGATGATGAAGGCGACGACGAACGAGTAGATCATCACACCGAGCGCGGCGACGACCTGCAGGATCAGCTGCTCGGCCCCACCACCGAGGAACAGGCCGGTCTCGGTCGCGAAGAAGCCGAGGTAGACAGTTCCGACAACACCACCGACGAGGTGGATGCCGACGACGTCGAGCGAGTCGTCGTAGCCCAGCCGGCACTTCAGGCTCGACCGCGAGTGCGGAGATGACGCCTGCCGCGAGACCGAGCAGGAGCGCCGATCGGGCTGAGGTTGGCGCAGGACGGCGTGATCGCGACGAGACCGGTGATCGCACCGGATGCAGCGCCAAGCCGTGGTGGCCTTGTCCTTGATCTTCTCGACGATCAGCCAGCCGATGATGGCCGCTGCGGTCGCGACCGCGGGTGTTGACGATGATCAGATCGCCCGTCGAGTCGTCGGCGGAAGCGGAAGGTGCCCTCGGCGCCGGCGTTGAAGCCGAACCAGCCGAACCACAGGATCGCCGCGCCGAGCATGACGAGCGGAAGGTTGTGCGGCGTATGGATGCCCTCTCTGGAATCCGATGCGCTTGCCGAGGACGAGCACAAGCGCGAGCGCCGCAGCACCGGCGTTGATGTGTACGGCGGTGCCACCGGCGTAGTCGATGACGCTCGGTCGAGCCGAAGGTTGGAGGCCATGATCCAGCCGCCACCCCAGACCCGTGCGCGACCGGGAAGTAGACGACCGTCACCCAGAGGACGGCGAAGATCATCCACGCGCCGAACTTGGCACGGTCGGCGATGGCACCAGTGATGAGAGCCACCGTGATGATCGCGAACGTCGCGCCGAAGGTTGCGCCGACGAGCGTGTCGCTGCCCGCCGAGCCGAGACCGAAGTCTGAGAACGGGTTGCCTGCGAACTCCCACGTGCTGCCAACCGCGCTCATGTTGAATCCGTAGAGGATCCAGAGAACGCTGACGAGGCCGAGCGCGCCGAAGCTCATCATCATCATGCTGACGACGCTCTTGGCTTTGACGAGGCCACCGTAGAAGAACGCCACACCCGGCGTCATAAAGAGCACCAGCGCCGTCGCTGTGACGGACCAGGCGAGATTGCCGCTATCCATGAAGTACCTCATCCATGTGTTGTGTAACAGGGGGTCCGAGACGCTCGGGTACAGAATGCGCCGCGGTGGCCCCAGTCTGTCGATGGATGGTTACGGCAGCGGTGGGATCGATGTTTCGAGGAGGTTACGGAGGGGCCTCCCCGGTAAACATCGCGTTTCGCAGATCTTCCAGAAAACGGTGAATAGGCCAATAGGGCCCCGTATTTACGCCGCTGTGGAGGCGATGAGGCGCGAAACGGCCCTCAGATACTTCTTTCGGTACCCGCCCGCGAGCATCTCCTCTGGAAAGACCGTGTCGAGAGCGGCGCCCGTGGCGCGGATCGGCACCTGTGCGTCGTACACGCGGTCGATGAACGCCACGAACCGCAGAGCGGCCGATTGGTCGGTGAACGGGGCGACATCACGGAGGCCGACGACGTTGACGTTTTCGATCAGGCGGATATAGCGCGAGGGGTGGACGCGGGCCAGATGAGCCACCAGCGCCTCGAAATCATCGTTAGAGACCACGCCGGTGCGCGAAGCATCCGCGATCGCCGACTCGTAGGCCGCTTCGGTGAGAACTTCGGCGTGCCCGTCCAGTTTGCGCTGGCGGTAGTCGACTCCGTCGATGCGGATCGTTTGGAAGCTCGCCGCCATCGCATGGATCTCGCGCAGGAAGTCCTGCGCCGCGAAGCGCCCCTCCCCCAGGGCGTTCGGCGGGGTGTTGCTGGTCGCGGCGAGTTTGGTGCCGGATGCCACGAGCTCACCGAGTAGCCGTGTCATGACCATGGTGTCGCCCGGATCGTCGAGTTCGAACTCGTCGATGCACAGCAGGTCCGCCCCGCGGAACAGCTCGACCGTGTTCTTGTACCCCATCGCACCGACGAGCGCCGTGTACTCGATGAACGAGCCGAAATACTTCCGGCGTGCGCGCATCCCGTGATAGATCGCGGCCAGAAGGTGAGTCTTGCCGACGCCGAAGCCGCCATCGAGGTAGACGCCGGGTTTCACCTCGGGGAGCTTCTTCGCACGAGAGAAGAATCCGCCGCGCTTCGGCGCCTCGGAAAGTCCCGCGAAGGCGATCAACGTTTCTTTGGCTTCTTGCTGGGAGGGGTAGTCCGGATCGACCCGGTAGGTGTCGAATGTCGCTTCATTGAACTGCGGCGGCGGAACGAGGTGCGAGACCATCTCAGCCCCGGAAAGCGCAGGTTCACGGTCGGAAAGATGGACGATGCCCGTGGCGGTCGAAGCAGACATCCGGTCCTTGGGGTGTGTGAGAAGAGGCGTCCGCGACGGCATCTGTCACATACGGAGACGTGTCATATACGGACGTTGAAAATGCGCGCCCCCGGGAGCCGATCTAGGGTTCTTGAGAACGGATTCAACCCTATCCCCGTCATAGCGGCCGCCCGCCCCCGAGAAGCGGTGGACGCACCGAGACACAGGAGACATCAGATGGCTAGCGAGACCGACGCGTCGAACCCGAAGTTCTTGGAGTACGCGAACCCCGGACGCCTGGTGACCGGCGACTGGCTCGAGCAGCACCTCGGTCAACCCGGACTCGTCGTGGTGGAGTCGGACGAAGACGTGCTTCTCTACGAGACCGGCCACATCCCGGGCGCGGTCAAGGTCGACTGGCACACCGAACTGAACGACCCGGTCGTGCGCGACTACCTCGATGGCGCGGGCTTCGCCGAGCTGCTCAGCCGGAAGGGCATCAGCCGTGACGACACGATCGTGATCTACGGCGACAAGAACAACTGGTGGGCCGCCTACGCGCTCTGGGTGTTCTCGTTGTTCGGTCACGAAGACGTGCGCCTGCTCGACGGCGGTCGTGATCGCTGGATCGCCGAGGGACGCCCGATCACGACGGATGCCCCGGCCATCACACTCACGGACTACCCGGTCGTCGAGCGCGACGACTCGACGCTGCGCGCCTACAAGGAGGACGTCCTCACTCACCTCGGCAACCCGCTCATCGACGTGCGATCGCCGGAGGAGTACTCGGGCGAGCGCACCTCGGCGCCCGCGTATCCCGAGGAGGGCGCGCTGCGGGCCGGCCACATCCCGTCGGCGCAGAGCGTGCCGTGGGCGAAGGCCGTCGCCGAGGACGGCACGTTCAAGACGCGCGCCGAACTCGACGATGTCTACCTCGCCGGTGCCGGGCTGACCCCCGGCGACTCGGTCGTCGCTTACTGCCGCATCGGCGAGCGTTCGAGCCACACCTGGTTCGTTCTCAAGCACCTGCTGGGATTCGAGGACGTACGCAACTACGACGGTTCGTGGACCGAGTGGGGCAGCGCGGTGCGCGTGCCGATCGTGACGGGCGCCGAGCCCGGAGAGGTTCCCGCGCGCTCCTGATCGGCTGTCTCCGACACACGCGTGGCAGACTTTCGGGATGGGCGATGACAACCTTCCCGACACCCTCGCCGAGATCCGCGAGGACTTTCTCGGACTTCCCGAATCCGAGCGACTGCAGTTGCTGCTGGAGTTCTCGAACGAGTTGCCCGCGGTGCCGGAGAAGTACGAGGGACATCCCGAGCTTGCCGAGCGCGTCGCGGAGTGCCAGTCGCCGGTCTACATCATTCTCGACGTCGACGACACCGGACGTGTCGCGATGCATGCGACAGCGCCACGCGAGGCCCCGACGACGCGCGGCTTCGCCAGCGTCCTCGTGCAGGGCATCACAGGCCTCACGCCCGAAGAGATGCTGGCCATCCCCGACGACTTCCCGCAGAGCATCGGGCTCACGCGGGCGGTCTCGCCGCTGCGCATCGCCGGGATGACGGGCATGCTGATCCGCGCGAAACGCCAGGTACGCGCCCGACTCGCGGCATGAGCACGCCCGTGCTGGTGACCGAGCTGCTTCCCGGCACTCTCACGGAAGCGGATGTCTCGACCGCCGACGGGCGCGCGTGGTTGGAGAACATCTACGCGCCCGCCGCAGGCAACCGCGTACGTCTGAACATGATCACGAACCTCACGGGCTCTGCCGTGGGGTCGGACGGGACCAGCGAAACCCTCACGAGCCAAGTGGATCGCTCGATCCTCGGCATCATCCGGGCGGCGGCGGACGTCGTGGTGGTCGGCGCATCGACCGTCCGGGCCGAAGGGTACCTCGCACCTCGCTCGGCCGCGCTGGCGATCGTCACCGCGACAGGTCGCCTCGACGGACATCGCCTGGATGGCGAGGGCGGTCGCACGGGACGCATCCTGCTGGTGTGCCCGGAGGCGCGTGCATCTGCCGTCGCGGCAGAACGAGACGCCCAGAGAATTGATGCCGAGATCGTGCCCGTGTCCGGCGGCGACGACCTCGATCCGCGAGCCATTCTCGACGCCCTGAGCGCCCACGATCTCGATCGTGCGGTCTGCGAAGGCGGGCCCACACTCGCCTCACGATTCGTCGAGGCAGGCGTGATCGACGAGCTCTGCGTGACGGTGACGCCCGTCGTCGGGCCCGCACCGAGCCCGTTCATCCGTGTCAATGAAAGCCCCCAGACATCCGTCGCGGGGATGCTTGTGGACGAAGCCGGTTTCAGCTACCTGCGCCTGCGGCGGCCTTGAGGTCCAACGCCTCGACCCAATCGGTGATGGCACGTGACCACCGCTCTTGGTCGTAATTCCAGAGCTTGGTATGCCGGGCCGTGTTGAACACCTCGAGCGTGACGAGGTCGGGCCTGGCGAGGGCGAGCGCATGGGAGCCGCCCGAGGGAACGAACCCATCCTCGTCGCTGTGGAGGACGAGGATCGGATGCTTCAGCTCATCCGCTCTGCTGACGATGTCGAGCCGATCCAGCGGGATGCGCTCTCCCGGCCCCCGGACGGGTGCTCCCCAGTCGGACGAGAGCGCGCCGAGGGCGAACGAGATGACGGGCTTGGGAACGTGCAAGAGGCCGGCCTGGTAGCGCAAGACCTCTGACCAGTCGATAGCGGGCGACTCGAGGATGAGCCCCACGATCTTCTCGCGATGAGCGGAATTGAGATCGAGTTGGAGCGCGATCTGGCCCCCCATCGACCAGCCCATCAGGATGATCTCTCGTGCGCCCCGACGGATGGCGAACGAAACCGCCGCGTCGACGTCCCGCCATTCCGTCGCGCCGAGCGTGTAGGTGCCCTGCTTGCTGCGCGGCGCTTCGCCATCGTTGCGATAGGACACCGCGAGGGACGTGTAGCCGAGTTCGTGGAAAACGGGAACCGCGCGCAGCGCCTCGGACCGTGCAGAACCGCGTCCGTGGATCTGCACGACCCAGCGGCCCGTGTCTTCGGCGGCGGGGAAGAGCCAGGCAGGACAGGGCCCGATCGCGGTTCCGACGACCTCGTTCGTGAACGGGATCTGGAGTTGTTCGGGACGATCGAAGTACCAGCCGCTGAAGGCGGCGTCGGCGTCGAGTCGCGCTTCGCCGTCGATATGCGTGAGGAGTTTGCGGGTGACGGCTGTGTCCGTCTCCGCCAGCACGGTGCCGAGCTTGAGGTAGCTCTCGGTTCCGGAGGTGAAGAGGCCGTACCTGCCCGGCAACGACGTGTCGGGGTTGCGCGACAGGGTGATCGTCTGCGCAGCCGTGTCGAGCGCGAGGATGCGGGTGTCCGCCAGCCGTGCGGCGGGAGTCACCACTCGACGAGCCAGCCGAGCGGCGACGAAAGTCGAGGCGACGCCCAGCGTGACGAGAGATCCCGTCAGGATCGCGGACACGATCCGGAGGGCCACGGCTATGCGTCCGTTCGCGCGCGCGGCGCGCCTGGGGGTGATCATCGAGGCCCCACTCTAGTCTGTCGACGTGATCGCCGATCCCCCTGACTCCGGCGTCCCGCCGCTATCGCCACTCTTCGAACGCGCTGTGGCGGACGTGCGCGGAACGCTGTTCCGTGACGACCTGACGGTGCGCGAGATACCGGCGCCGCAGGGTCTCGCGCCCGAGGCGATCGCCTTATCCGGAGATGTGCGTCAGCAGGATCACGCCGCTGACTCCCCGTACGGCACGGGCAGGCTGATCCTGCTGCACGATCCTGCTGAACCCGCCGCGTGGGTCGGCCCACTCCGGATCGTGTGTTTCGCACAGGCCCCCCTCGAGACCGATATCGGCATAGACCCGATGTTGGCGGATGTGACGTGGTCGTGGCTGGTCGATGCACTCGACTCTCGCGACGCACGTTACGCTGCGGCATCCGGCACCGCCACGAAGATCCTGTCCAAGGGCTTCGGCGGGTTGGAAGACGAGGGCGACGGGGCTCAGATCGAGTTGCGCGCGTCGTGGTCACCCGAACCCGGGGACCTCACCGCACACATCGAGGCGTGGGCTGAGCTACTCTGCATGCTTGCGGGCCTACCTCCGGGCTCGGAGAACATCGAACTCCTCGCGGCACACAGATTCGCCGCGAACGACAGGGCGGCACGTGACTGAACCGGTGAGTGAAAGCACCCCCACACCCTCCGTTCATCGCGTGATCGATACTCCCGAGGATCTCGCCGACGCATCCGCGATGCTCGCGCAGGGCCATGGTCCCGTGGCCGTCGATGTCGAACGGGCATCGGGGTTCCGATACTCGCAGCGCGCCTACCTGATCCAGGTTTACCGGCGGGATGGCGGGCTGCACCTGATCGATCCGCCCGCCGTCGGCGATCTCTCACCTTTGCAGGACGCGATCGGTTCCGAGGAATGGGTGCTGCACGCCGCCAGCCAAGACCTCCCGTCTCTCCGCGAGGCAGAACTGGTACCGCCTCGCATCTTCGACACCGAGCTGGCATCGCGTCTGCTCGGGCGTGAACGTGTCGGACTCGGCGCGGTCGTCGAGGATGTGCTCGGCATCACCCTCGCGAAGGCGCACTCGGCGGCCGACTGGTCGACACGGCCGCTCCCGGAGTCGTGGCTGGAGTACGCGGCCCTCGATGTGCTGCACCTGATCGATGTTCGCGACGCGCTCGTGGCGGAGCTCGCTGAGCAGGGCAAGACGCAGATCGCGGAAGAAGAGTTCCAGGCCGTCCTCGATCGTCCCGCGCGACCGCCCCGCGAAGACCCGTGGCGCCGCCTCAGCGGGCTGCACACCGTGCGCGGTCGGCGCTCGCTCGCCGTGGCCCGCGAACTCTGGCAGGCACGAGAAGAGTACGCGCAAGAGGTCGACACCTCCCCCGGACGCCTCCTTCCTGATCGCTCGATCGTGGCCGCCGTCATCGCCGATCCGCCCAGCAAACAGGCGCTGGCGGCGCTGAAGGAGTTCAACGGTCGCGCGAGCCGCAATCAGCTGGATCGTTGGTGGGCGGCCTTCGAACGGGGCCGGGCCGAGTCGGTCCTTCCTGTGGAGCGGGTGCCCGGCGAGGGGCCTCCTCCCCCGCGTGCGTGGGCCGATCGGAACCCCGACGCCGACGCTCGCCTGAAGGCCGCCCGTCCCGCGGTCGAGGCGATCGCGACCGACCTCGGGATGCCCGTCGAGAACCTGCTGACGCCCGATTTGCTGCGCCGTGTCGCCTGGACACCTCCGGAGCCCGCCGATGCCGAGAGCATCGGTTCGGCGCTCCGGGCGTTGGGAGCACGCGCGTGGCAAGTTGAAGAGACTGCACAGGCGATCGCCGAAGCCTTTGTTGCTGCGGCACAACCGCCCACGGAGCCTGCGGAAGACGCTTCGTAGATTCGGACCAACCGATTCGGGTCGCCTCGCGCACCTTCGTAGGCTGAAGAAAACCCCAAATCTGGAGGCAGTGTGGCCGTGAACTCGGACGTCTATTTCGTCGATGGTGTGCGTACCCCGTTCGGGCGCGCCGGCGAAAAGGGCATGTACTGGAATACCCGTGCCGACGACCTCATCGTGAAGGCGATGATCGGTTTGATGGAGCGCAACCCCGACGTACCGGGTGAGCGCATCGACGACGTGGCTATCGCCGCCACCACCCAGCAGGGCGACCAGGGCCTCACGCTCGGTCGTTCCGCAGCGATCCTTGCGGGTCTGCCGCAGTCCGTACCCGGGTTCGCGATCGACCGGATGTGTGCGGGTGCGATGACGAGCGTCACGACACTCGCCGGCGGCATCGGCATGGGCATGTACGACCTCGCGATAGCCGGTGGCGTCGAGCACATGGGGCGTCACCCCCTCGGCATCGGAGCCGACCCGAATCCGCGATTCCTCACCGAGAAGCTCGTCTCGGCCGACGCCCTCAACATGGGTGTGACCGCCGAGCGCATCCACGACCGCTTCCCGCACCTCACCAAGGAGCGCGCGGACCGCTTCGGGATGCTGAGTCAGCACAAGGTACAGGCGGCATACGACGCCGGCGTCATTCAGCCCGACCTCGTTCCCGTCGCCATCAAGGACGCGGACGGAGCATGGGGACTCGCCAGCGAGGATGAGGGACGTCGTCCTCAGACCACGATGGAGGGCCTCGCCGCCCTCAAGACCCCCTTCCGTTCCCACGGCCGCGTCACGGCCGGGACGTCGTCACCCCTGACGGATGGCGCGACCGTGAGCCTGCTCGCAGGCGGCGCGGCCGCGAAGGAGCTCGGCCTCGAGCCCAAGATGAAGCTCGTATCGTTCGCTTTCGCGGGCGTGCAGCCCGAGATCATGGGCATCGGGCCGGTTCCCTCGACCGAGAAGGCGCTCAAGAAGGCCGGACTGACGATCGACGACATCGGCTTGTTCGAGTTGAATGAGGCCTTCGCCATCCAGGTCCTGTCGCTCCTCGATCACTTCGGAGTTGCCGACGACGACCCGCGCGTGAACCCCTGGGGTGGCGCGATTGCGGTCGGGCACCCGCTCGCCGCATCCGGTGTCCGCCTCATGATCCAGCTCGCCGCGCAGTTCAAGACGCGTCCCGATGTCCGCTACGGCCTGACCGCCATGTGCGTGGGGCTCGGCCAGGGCGGTTCGGTCATCTGGGAGAACCCCTTCTACGACGGCAAGAAGCGGAAGTGATCGGAATGACGAACTACGACTCGATCGATTTCTCCCCTCTCGAGGCGCTCAGCGCGGACGAGGTCGTGACGCGCTCCATCGTGCGCGATGTGCGCCTGGCCAGCGGCAAGGTGCTTGCCCTGATCACGCTCGACAACGGCCGCGACCACACCCGCCCCAACACGCTGGGACCAGCGACCCTGGCAGCGCTCGACGAGACACTCACGGGTCTCGCCAAGCGTGCCTCGGACGGTGAGATCCACGCGGTCGGCATCACCGGCAAGTCCTACATCCTGGCCGCCGGCGCCGACCTTTCCGAGGTCTCCAAGCTCCCGTCGCGCGAGATCGCCCTGCTGATCGCTCAGCGCGGGCACCAGACCCTGGGACGCTTGTCCGAGCTCGGGGTGCCGAGCTTCGCGTTCGTCAACGGGCTCGCGCTCGGCGGCGGACTCGAGATCGCCCTCAACTCGACGTATCGCACGGTCGACGCCTCTGCGGCGGCCGTCGCTCTGCCCGAGGTTTTCCTCGGCCTGATTCCCGGCTGGGGTGGCGCGTACCTGCTCCCGAACCTGATCGGCATCGAGAACGCCCTCGAGGTCGTCATCTCGAACCCGCTCAAGCAGAACCGCATGCTCAAGCCGCAGCAGGCGTTCGATCTCGGGATCATGGATGCGATCTTCCCGGCCTCCAGCTACCTCGAAAGCTCCCTCCGCTGGGCCGACGGCGTGCTCTCCGGTTCTCTCAAGGTCTCGCGCAAGAACGAGCCCGGCAAGATGGAGCGCCTCACCAAGTGGCCGATTGCCATCAAGGTCGCACGCAACATGCTCGAAAACCGGATCGGCACCGTACCCCATTCCCCGTACGTCGCCCTAGACCTGCTCGACAAGGCGAAGTCCGGCACGAAGGCCGAGGGATTTGCGCGCGAGGACGAAGCGCTCGCTGGCCTGATCGCCGGTGACCAGTTCGCCGCATCGATGTATGCCTTCGATCTCGTTCAGAAGCGTGCCAAGCGGCCCGTCGGCGCCCCCGATAAGGCCCTCGCGAAGCCCGTCGCCAAGGTTGGCATCATCGGTGCTGGCCTGATGGCAAGCCAGTTCGCACTGCTCTTCGTTCGGAAGCTCCAGGTCCCGGTTCTGATCACCGACCTCGACCAGGCTCGCGTCGACAAGGGCGTGGCGTACATCCACGACGAGATCGGGAAGCTCGAGGCGAAGGGCAGGCTGGACGGCGACGCCGCGAACAAGCTGCGGAGCCTCGTGCGGGGCACCACCGACAAGTCCGAATACGCAGACTGCGACTTCGTCATCGAGGCCGTCTTCGAAGAAGTCGGCGTCAAACAGCAAGTGTTCGCCGAGATCGAAGCTGTCGTCGCCGACGACGCGATCCTCGCAACCAACACCTCATCGCTGTCGGTCGCCGAGATCGGCTCGAAGCTGAAGCATCCGGGGCGTTTGGTCGGGTTCCACTTCTTCAACCCGGTGGCAGTGATGCCGCTCATCGAGATCGTGCGGATCGACGCGACGACGGATGCTGCGCTCTCGACCGCGTTCGTTGTCGCGAAGGGTCTCGGAAAGAACGCGGTACTCACCGCCGACGCGCCGGGCTTCGTCGTCAACCGGCTGCTGGCGAAGGTCATGGGCGAGGCCGCACGTGCCGTCTACGAGGGCACGCCGCTTCTCACGGTCGAGAAAGCATTCGCGCCCCTCGGCCTGCCGATGTCGCCCTTCCAACTGATCGACCTGGTCGGGTGGAAGGTCGCGGCCCACGTGCAGGACACCATGGCCGCGGCCTTCCCGGACCGCTACTTCGCCTCCGAGAACTTCCATCAGCTCGCTGAGCTGCCCGAGGTCGTCGAGAAGGACAAGAACGGCAAGGTCACGGGATGGACGAAGGCCGCGCAGAAGGTGCTCGTGACGGCATCCTCTCCCGTCTCCGAGGACGAGATCCTGAACCGGGTGCAGACGGGGCTCGCACAGGAGATGAAGATCATGCTCGACGAGAAAGTCGTGCCCGAGGTCGAAGACATCGACCTGTGCCTGATCCTCGGCGCCGCCTGGCCGTTCATCGACGGTGGAGCATCGCCCTACCTCGATCGGGTCGGTGCCTCCGAGAGCGCGTTCGGCTCGACGTTCCACCAGCCGACGATCCGCGGCATCGAATCGCAATGATCCTCGGTCGTTGAGCGAGCGCAGCGAGACGAAACGCGCGCCCTCAGCGCGTTTCGTCTCGTCGCTGCGCTCCTCGCTCAACGACCGTGGGTCGTGACCCCGTCAGGCGCCGCGTGTATCGTCGCGCTCGCGCAGGCGCACGTCGCTGAGCCACACAGGTTGGTCGTCAGGCTGCCGTGCCACGGGGATCCGCGTGCCGAGCACCTGGGAGACGACATCCTGAGCGATCTTCGGCGCGGTGAGCCCGGCATCGGCCAGGATCTGAGAGCGGGATGCATGGTCGATGAACTCATCCGGCAGGCCGAGCTCGTCGACGGCGGTGTCTACTCCGGCCTCGCGCAGCACCTGTCGGATCCGGGTGCCGATACCGCCGACGCGGATGCCGTCCTCGATCGTGATGACGAGGCGGTGCCGTGCGGCGAACTCTACGACGGACGGGGCCACGGGGACGACCCAGCGAGGATCGATCACGGTCGCACCGATGCCCTGAGCCGCCAAACGTGCCGCGACGTCCATCGCGATGTGGGCCATGGGACCGATACCCACGAGCAGAACGTCTTCGCTCCCGCCGCGCGCGAGGACGTCCGTCCCATCGGCCAGCCTCTCGAGCGCCGGGAGGTCCGCTCCGACTTCGCCCTTGGGAAAGCGCACGACCGTGGGGGCATCGTCGACCGCAACAGCCTCGTCGAGCGTCTCGCGCAACCGTGCGGCGTCGCGCGGGGCCGCGATGCGGATGTGCGGCACGAGCTGCAGCATCGCCAGATCCCAGATGCCATGATGACTCGGCCCATCGGGGCCCGTCACCCCGGCTCGGTCGAGGACGAAAGTCACTCCGGCCCGGTGCAGGCCGACATCCATCATCACCTGATCGAACGCGCGGTTCATGAACGTCGCGTAGATCGCGACGACCGGGTGCAGCCCGCCGTAGGCGAGCCCAGCGGCGGAGGCGACCGCGTGCTGCTCGGCGATGCCGACGTCGTAGACACGGTCGGGATACTTCTGGGCGAAGGGCAGCATACCGACCGGGCGGAGCATCGCCGCCGTCATCGCGATGACGTCTTCGCGCTCGTCGCCGATCTTTACCAGTTGGTCGGAGAAGACATCCGTCCACGCCGTCGGGGCTTCCCCACCGAGAGTCACACCCGTCAGCGGGTCGATGCGACCCACCGCGTGGAACTGGTCCGCCTCGTCGTTGCGAGCCGGCTCGAAGCCCTGCCCCTTCTCGGTGATCGCGTGAACGATGACGGGCGCGCCGTATTCCTTCGCGAGACGCAGAGTCTCGATGAGAGTATCGAGGTCGTGGCCGTCGACCGGGCCGAGGTATTTGATGTCGAGGTTCGAATACAGCGCCGCGTTGTTGGCGAACCGCGAGAGGAATCCGTGCGCGCCGCCGCGGAGGCCGCGATACATCGCGCGACCCGCGGGCCCGAGACGGGAGAAGAACGACCCGGACGAGCGGTACAGCGTCTGGTACGCCTCGTTGGTGCGAACGCGATTCAGGTATCGCGCCATGCCGCCGATCGTCGGTGCGTACGAGCGTCCGTTGTCGTTGACGATGATCACCAGATTGCGATCGTTGTCGTCCGAGATGTTGTTGAGCGCCTCCCACGTCATTCCGCCCGTCAGGGCACCGTCGCCGACGACGGCGACGACGTGACGATCGCGACGACCCGTGCGAGTCAGTGCCCGCGAGACGCCGTCTGCCCAGCTGAGCGAGCTCGAAGCGTGGGATGACTCGACGACATCGTGCTCACTCTCGGAGCGCTGCGGATAGCCGGCGAGGCCGCCGCGGGTGCGGAGCCCGTCGAAATCCTGGCGGCCCGTGAGCAGCTTGTGCACGTAGGACTGGTGACCCGTGTCGAAGATGATCGGGTCATTCGGCGAATCGAAGACGCGGTGCAGCGCAACGGTGAGCTCGACGACCCCGAGGTTCGGGCCGAGGTGACCGCCCGTCCGGGACACGTTCTCGATGAGGAACGTTCGAATCTCGGCCGAGAGTTCGGTGAGCTGTTCGACCGTGAGCGCGTCGAGATCACGCGGACTCGAAATCGTCTCCAACAGACCCATGCCACTCCCTTCGCGGGCGTGCACGGCCCTCTCGAAAGTCTAGCTCGGTGCCCGGCGAGCGGACGGGACGCGGCCCGCCGCTCGCCGGATGCGCCGGTCAGACCAGCGAACGCAGCACGTACTGAAGGATGCCGCCGTTGCGGTAGTAGTCAGCCTCAGCGGGCGTGTCGATGCGGACGACGGCCTCGAACTCGACGGTAGCTTTGCCCTCCGCCGAGAATTCGCTCGGAGTTGCCGTGACCGTGACCGTCTTGGGCGTGACGCCCTCGTTCAGCTTCTCAAGACCGGTGATCGAGACGATCTCGGTGCCATCGAGACCCAGCGACTCCCAGCTCTCGCCCGCGGGGAACTGCAGCGGCACGACGCCCATGCCGATCAGGTTCGAGCGGTGGATGCGCTCGAAGCTCTCGGTGATGACGGCCTTGACACCCAGCAGGCTCGTGCCCTTTGCCGCCCAGTCACGCGACGAGCCCGACCCGTACTCCTTGCCGCCGAAAATCACCAGGGGCGTGCCCTGAGCGGTGTAGTTCTCGCTGGCGTCGTAGATGAACGACTGCGGCCCGCCGGGCAGCGTGAAGTCACGGGTGTATCCACCCTCGACGACCGCACCGTCGTTGACCGCGCTGACGAGCGCGTTCTTGAGACGGATGTTCGCGAACGTGCCGCGGATCATGACTTCGTGGTTGCCACGACGCGAGCCGTACGAGTTGAAGTCCTTCTGGCGCACACCGTGCTGCTCGAGGTACTTCGCCGCCGGCGTTCCGATCTTGATGTTTCCGGCCGGGCTGATGTGGTCGGTGGTGACCGAGTCGCCGAGGGTCGCCATGACGCGAGCACCCTGGATGTCGCTGACCGGGGTCAGCTCCATCGTCATACCGTCGAAGTACGGCGCCTTGCGAACGTACGTCGAGTCCTCATCCCATTCGAAGACGGGACCGGTGGGCGTCGGCAGGTTCTTCCAGCGCTCGTCACCTTCGAAGACGGTGGCGTACTGGGTGATGAACTGCTCGCGCGAGATCGACTTGTCGATGACGTCCTGCACCTCGTCCGGCGCGGGCCAGATGTCCTTCAGGAAGACGTTCTGGCCCGTCGAGTCCTTGCCGAGGGCATCGGTCTCGAAGTCGAAGTTCATCGAACCGGCGAGGGCGTACGCCACGACGAGCGGGGGCGACGCGAGGTAGTTCATCTTCACGTCGGGGCTGATGCGTCCCTCGAAGTTGCGGTTGCCGGAGAGTACGGCGGTGACAGCCAGATCGTGGTCGTTGATCGCGGCCGAGACCTCTTCGATGAGCGGACCCGAGTTACCGATACAGATCGTGCAGCCGTATCCGACCGTGTAGAAGCCGAGCGCCTCGAGAGACTTGTCGAGACCGGACTTCTCGTAGTAGTCGGTCACAACCTTCGACCCGGGGCCGAGCGTGGTCTTGACCCACGGCTTGCTCTTCAGCCCCTTCTCAACGGCCTTCTGCGCGAGGAGCCCCGCGGCGATCATGACCGACGGGTTCGAGGTGTTCGTGCACGACGTGATCGCCGCGAGCGTGACAGCACCGTTGTCGATCTCGTAGGGCGAGCCCTCGGCGGGCGTGACGCGAACGGGATTGGACGCGGCGTGCCGTCCCCCGCTGGAGATGTAGACATCGTGCGTCTCGACCTCTTCTTCGCCGGGCGCTCCGCCCGGGTCGGAGGCCGGGAACGACCCCTGCGACTCGAGGTCGACGATCGACTCGGATGTCGTCGCCGTCGCGTAGTTCAGGATGTCCTTCGCGAACTGTGCCTTCGACTCCGAGAGCAGGATGCGGTCCTGCGGGCGCTTGGGTCCGGCGATCGAGGGGACGACCGTCGACAGGTCGAGTTCCATGTACTCGCTGAACGCGGGCTCACGGGACGCGTCGTGCCAGAGCGTCTGCTCCTTTGCGTAGGCCTCGACCAGCGCGACCGCCTGCTCGTCGCGCCCGGTGAGACGCAGATACTCGATCGTGACGTCGTCGATCGGGAACATTGCCGCGGTGGAACCGAACTCCGGGCTCATGTTTCCGATGGTGGCGCGGTTGGCGAGGGGCACCGAGCCGACTCCGTCGCCGTAGAACTCGACGAACTTGCCGACGACACCGTGCCCCCGCAGCATGTCGGTGATCGTGAGGACGACGTCGGTGGCCGTCACGCCGGCCGGGATCTCGCCGGTGAGCTTGAAGCCGACGACTCGCGGGATCAGCATCGAGACGGGCTGGCCGAGCATTGCAGCCTCGGCCTCGATGCCGCCGACGCCCCAGCCGAGCACGCCCAGGCCGTTCACCATGGTGGTGTGCGAATCCGTACCGACACAGGTGTCGGGGTAGGCACGCAACACGCCATCGACCGTGCGGTCGTAGATGACCTTGGCGAGGTGCTCGATGTTGACCTGGTGGACGATTCCCGTTCCGGGAGGGACGACCTTGAAGTCATGGAAAGCGGTCTGGCCCCAACGGAGGAACTGGTATCGCTCACCGTTGCGCTCGTACTCGATCTCGACGTTCCGCTCGAGGGCATTCTCGGAGCCGAAGAGGTCGGCGATGACCGAGTGGTCGATGACCATCTCGGCGGGCGAGAGCGGGTTGATCTTGTCGGGATTTCCGCCGAGCGTCGTGACGGCCTCACGCATCGTGGCGAGGTCGACGATGCAGGGCACACCCGTGAAGTCCTGCATCACGACGCGCGCGGGCGTGAACTGGATCTCCGTGTCGGGCTCGGCCGCGGCGTCCCACGAGCCGAGCGCCTCGATCTGCGCACGCGTGACGTTCGCACCATCCTCGGTGCGGAGCAGATTCTCGAGCAGCACCTTCAGGCTGAACGGGAGCTTGTCGTAACCCTCGACGGCATCGAGCCGGAAGATCTCGTAGTCGGTTCCCCCGACCGTCAGAGTGCTCTGCGCTCCGAAGCTGTTGACCGATGCCACGATGCCGTCTCCTTCAGGTAGCTGACCACTCACCGGCCCCATCTTCCCGGGGCGTTCCGGGCGAGGCTAGCAAGGCGACCCTAACCAGTGTGCGCCGCTCTGCGGCACGGGGGAAGGGGGTCGGTTTATCTTGATGTCGAGATAAATCCTACCACCGAGCATCAGTCACTCAGGGATATCGCCGTCCGCTTTGTCGGACGGAGGATACAAAGCCCGTACGACCAGATAGGACACCGCCAGCAGTGGTGCGAACAGCGGAATGCCCATCACGAGCTTGAGCGTGCCGAGCGCCGCGACGTTGTCGGCGAGATACAGCGGGAACTGCACGAGCAGGCGCGCGGCAAAGAGCGCGGCCCACGCGATGGCGAGCCAGAAGAACGCACGGCGCTTCCGCCGATCGCGCCGCCACGCGGTGCCCTCCCCCATCAGGAAACCCACCGCGAGGCCGATGAGCGACCATCCGACGAGAGCCGAGATCAGAAATGCCGCGCCGTAGAGCGCATTCGTGATGAAGCCCGGGATGAAGTTGTTGCTCGCCTCGCCGGTGAAGACGGCGAATGCTGCCGCAACGACGACGGCGAGCAGCCCGCTCACGGCCGACGTGACCGGCTGGCGGGCGATGAGCCGCGCGATCGTGAAAACCGCGGCGATGCCGACCGAGAGCCCGAGCGACCAGGCCAGGTTTCCCTCACCCGTCGAGGCATCCATCGTCAGCGTGTAGACGGCGATGAAGACGACACCGGGCACTACGGCCTCGGCCATGCCCCGCCATCCACCCATCGCATGCCACACGACGTGACCGGTGGAGCGCTCTGCGTTCGGATCGAGACCGGCGCGGCGCGCCGCACCCGCGAGGGCTGAACCCAGTGCCTCGGACGCCGATGGCGGTGTCAGCGCGGGATCCGACTCCCCGTCCCGAACGGGATCCCGTGGTGCCGACTGCTGGTCGGTCACGCCGAACCCGGGGTCGCGGGCATCTTCAGCGGGATGAACTCACGCGGGGGCATGGGTGTTCCGCCACGGACGACGACGATGGACCGGAAGAGGTCCTCGATCTGGGCCGCTGCCTCGATATCGGATGCGCCGACTCCGCCGATCACGCCGCGTAAGAACCACCGCGGCCCATCCACACCGACGAACCGCGCCAGGCGCTTGCCCGAAGTTCCCTCCGCGCCGGCGATGACGGGCACCTCGGCGAGTAGTTCGGGTCCGAGCGGACCCTCCCGCTCCTCCACGCGACCGCCCTGCTGGCGAACCTGCTCGCGGATCTGAGCGCGCGTCTCGTGCCACAGCCCTCCCGTGCGGGGCGCCGCAAACGGCTGCACCTGCAACGTGGAGCCGGCGTAGTCCAGCCCCACAGCGACGATGCGCTTGGACTGTTCCTCGATCTCGAGGCGCAGGTTGAGCCCCTCGCGCGGCAGCACCTTGATTCCACCCAGGTCGATATAGGGACGAACGGGATTCGCTTCGGATTCGTCGAAGGGTCCTCCGGTCGCTCGGTCGGCGGGTGCGGACTTGCCCGCCGGGTCTACGGTCGTGCCGTCGTCGCTCATGCGCCGACCTCCTGTGATTGAGGGGCCTGGTAGCCGGTGGAACCGAACCCGCCTTCGCCGCGCACACTCTCGGGGAGTGTCTCGACCGGGATGAAGTTCGCCCGACTCACGGGCATGACGATGAGTTGTGCGATGCGATCACCCACGGCGATGTCGTAGGGCTCAGAAGCATCCGTGTTCAACAGAGTCACCTTGATCTCGCCGCGGTACCCGGCATCGACCGTGCCCGGTGAATTGACGATTGTGATGCCGTGCTTGGTGGCCAGCCCGCTGCGCGGCACCACGAAAGCGACGTAACCGTCGGGCAGCGCGATCGAGACGCCCGTTCCCACCAGGGCACGCTGGCCAGGGGCCAACCGCAGCGACTCAGCAGAGACCAGATCGGCGCCAGCGTCACCGGGGTGAGCGTAGTTCGGAGGTTCTGGAGCGATAATGAGAACGTCCACGTAATCGGTCACTCATCGAGGGTAATGCAGAAGCAACGTACGGAGTATCGCGAGCGGCTCACGCCCTCGCTCTGGATTTTGGTGTCCGCCGCGGTCGTCGGTCCGATGGCCGCGCTCGTGCTCGCACCGCTCGACTCGACTCTTGCGCTCGTCGTCGGCGCCATCGTGGGGGCACTGATCATTGCCGCTCTCGTCGTCCTGTCGCCCGTCATCGACATTCGCGAGGGGATGCTTCGCGCCGGACGGGCGCGCATCGGCGTCGAATGGCTCGGGTCGCCGGCGCCGTTCTCGGGCGACGAGGCGCGCAACGCTCGCGGGCCGGGGCTCGACCGCGATTCGTGGCTCGTGATCCGGGGCGGGATCGACGGACTGGTGGTCGTCCCTCTCGAAGATCCAGACGACCCTGTTGTCTCGTGGGTCATCTCGACCCGCACCCCCGACCGCCTCACGGCGGCGATCAACCGGGCGCGTGCTTACGAGCAGTCGCGGCAGATGAGTCCGACCGAGTCTTCGTGATCGACCTGTGAACGGTGCTTCACCAGGAAGCAGCTCACGCACGTGAACTCGTCCTCCTGGGGAGGCAGCACGACGACATCCAACTCGAGGTCGGAGAGGTCGGCGCCGGGCAATTCGAAGCCCGAGGGGTTGTCTGCGTCCTCGACGTCGACGGCACCGGAAAGCTTGTCGGGAACGCGCTCCTTCAGGGCCTCGATCGACTCGCTGTCGTCGTCGGTCTTGCGGGGAGCGTCGTAGTCCGTAGCCATGGGGTTTAGGTCACTTCTTTCATTGCGTGCAGTGGAGCGGTGCCGAACAGGCGGCGCTAGTTTGCATGACCGCAGGGCATTTAGCAAATGCTGCGTTCCGACATCCGCTCGGAGGCAAACGGGCGGCGCGCGCTGGATATTCCCGTGACCACCCCTCACGCGTGTAACGATGGCGGAACCGGAAACGCGGAAGAAGGCGTGTCGCATGAAAGAGCTCAAGGTCATCCGCACCGAGGATGAGCGACTGATCGTAGCGACGGACTCGGGCGAAACATTCGCCCTGGTGATCGATGATGTCCTACGCGCTGAGGTTCGTCGCGCCCATTCGGCGCCGGAATCGGGCGCTGCACGACCCAGCCCGCGCGAGATTCAGGCGCAGATTCGTTCGGGTTTGTCGGCGCAAGAGGTCGCGCAGGTCCTGGGCGCTCGACTCGAAGATGTCATTCGTTACGAAGGCCCCGTCCTCGCGGAACGCGAGCACATCGTCGGTCTCGCTCTTGCCGTGCCCGTTCTGCTCGGCGCGGTCGATGACGCCGACGCACAGCCCACGTTCGGCGCCGCGATGCGGGCGAAGCTCGCCGACGTCGCGGCCGCGCGTGAGCGCTGGTCGAGTTGGAAAGATCCCTCAGGATGGATCGTCAAGCTGCAGTTCCAGGTCGGGGACATCGAGCACGACGCCCGCTGGAGCTTCGACCCGCGGCGGAGCGCGCTTTCGCCGCTCAATGCCGACGCGCAACAGCTCTCGCGCCAGGGATCACTGCCCGAGGGGCTGATCCCTCGGCTGCGCGCGCTCGACTCCGCGCCCTCGATCAAGGACAACACGCGCTTCGACAGTGGAGCATTCGGTCCGCGCCGCGATCTCGATCCGTCCACTGCCCCCACGGCCTCAGAAGCCGCCGTCAATCGCGCTACGGAAACTTCGAGCACGAGTGCCGAGACCGCTGACCTGCTCGAGGCGCTCCGCCGCCGGCGCGGGCAACGCGAGAGCGCCCCGGGGATGAGCGAAGAGAACGTGGCGCCCGCTGCTCCCGTCGCCCTCTTCGACGCACTCGAGCCCGGTTACGACGAGGAAGCGCCCACCGCCGAACCGCGCGAAGACACCGTCGTCGCCGACGCGCAGGGTCGCCGACGAGGCCGCAACGCGATGCCGTCGTGGGACGAGATCGTTTTCGGCGCACGCGGCGACGGAGATCAGTAGCCGCGACGGGCCAGCGAAAACCTTCGACAGGCCAGCCAGACCGCGCCACGGGTCCGTCAGTTCGGGGCGTACGCACCGAGCCGGATAAGCGGGACGATGCGTTCCGCTGACGTCAGCGAACCGTGCTGCCCGATCATTCGCTGTGACGCCTTGTCCGTGAGTCGGTCGTCGTAGTACGCCACCCGTCCGCGCGCCGCGATGAGCACGTCGCCGATCCGATCGCGCACCTCGGCGTCGACACGACCGAAGAGGCCGGTGGTGATGGTCTCATCCCGGGCCAGCACCCACGCACGCCCGGATTCTGAGGCGCGCCATCGTTCGAGCACCGATTCGGCCTGGCCGGGTTCGGCGTACAGATGCAGCATCCGCGGCTCTCCCGCAATGGCGGCGACGCCGTCGACCAGGTCGTCGCCCTCTCGCAGCAAGACATGGCCGGTGCGGGGCACATCGACCATGCCGTGGTCGGCCGTGACCAGCACGCCGACGTCGGCGGGCAGGGCGGATGCGAGCGAGCGGACCGCGCCATCGGCCTCCTCAAGCGCCGCGAGCCACTCGTCGGACTCCCACCCGTACCGGTGTCCCGCAGAATCGAGCTCGGGTGCGTAGGCGTATACGAGGCGCCCCTGGGCGGCCGTGGCGTGTTCGAGGGCGATCGCGAGTCTGTCCGCGAACGATGCGGCCGAGTCGAATGTCGAGCCGCGGAAAGCCGCTCGCGTAAATCCCGAGTGACGGTACTCCTCGCGGCTGACGACGAAGCCCTCGACACCGACGGATGCCGCGGTCTCGAACAGCGTCGGACGCCGCTGCCACACGGCCGGGTCGAGCCCGTCGGACTCCCAGCCCGTCAGTTGGTTGGCGAGCACACCCGTCTCGGGCACGCGGACGCGGTACCCGACGATTCCGTGCGAACCCGGATCGGTGCCGGTCATGAGGCTGGTCAGCGCGGCTGCGGTGGTCGTGGGGAAAACGGAGCGCGCGACATCCTTCTTGCGCATCACCGATGTCAAAAATCGCGCGTGTCCCGCGCGCGCCGCCAGGTTCGCTGCTCCGAGACCATCGATCACGACGAGGATCGCGCTGCGTGCGGACGGCAGCGTCGCAGTCCCGGACGAGGACGTGAGCGAGGCGACGGCATCCGGCACCAGAGCGGTGAGGCTCCGGGCGTGAGCGGGCTCCGCCGGTAGCATGAGAGACATCGGGGCCAGTCTCGCACACGTGCCATCGGCCCTCGTTCTCGCCCGAAGGACCCCATGCCCGCACCTGTTTCCGAGCCCCCTGCCGAGCGCATCGAAGATGTCGACGTCTCCAGCGAGATGCAGGGGTCTTTCCTCGAGTACGCCTATTCGGTGATCTACTCGCGGGCGCTGCCCGACGCGCGCGACGGGATGAAGCCTGTCCAGCGCCGCATCGTGTACCAGATGTCTGAGATGGGCCTGCGGCCGGACCGCGGCCATGTGAAGAGCGCCCGCGTCGTCGGCGAGGTGATGGGAAAGCTCCACCCTCACGGCGACGCGCCGATCTACGACGCCCTCGTGCGTCTCGCCCAACCGTTCTCGCAGCGGGTGCCCATGGTCGACGGGCACGGAAACTTCGGCTCGCTCGATGACGGGCCCGCGGCGTCCCGGTATACCGAAGCCCGCCTCGCACCCGCGGCGCTCGCGATGGCCGAAGGACTCGACGAAGACGTCGTCGACTTCATCCCGAACTACGACAACCAGTTCCAGCAGCCCGAGGTGCTGCCCGCGGCATACCCGAACCTGCTGGTCAACGGCGCGAGCGGTATCGCGGTCGGCATGGCGACGAACATGGCACCCCACAACCTCATCGAGGTCGTCGGCGCCGCCATCCACCTGCTCGAGAACCCCGATGCGACCCTCGAAGACCTGATGGCGTACGTGCCCGGGCCGGACCTGCCATCCGGCGGGGTCATCGTCGGGCTCGAGGGCATTCGTGACGCGTACGAAACCGGCCGCGGATCTTTCAAGACCCGCGCCCGCAGCTCCATCGAGAGCCTGGGCCCCCGCAAGACGGGCATCGTCGTCACCGAGTTGCCGTACCTGGTCGGCCCCGAGCGCGTGATCGAGAAGATCAAGGATGCCGTCCAGTCCAAGAAGCTCCAGGGCATCAGCGACGTCAACGACCTGACCGACCGCACGCACGGCACACGCCTCGTGATCGGCATCAAGACCGGATTCGACCCCCAGGCCGTGCTCGAACAGCTGTACCGCCTGACGCCGCTCGAAGACTCCTTCAGCATCAACAACGTCGCCCTTGTCGAGGGCCAACCGCGCACGCTCGGCCTGCGCGAACTCTTGCGTGTGTACGTCGACCACCGCCTCTCGGTCGTCACCCGCCGCAGCCGGTACCGACTCGATCGTCGCCGTGAGCGGCTTCACCTCGTCGAGGGGCTGTTGATCGCGATCCTCGACATCGACGAGGTCATCCAGGTCATCCGCGCATCCGATGATGGCGAGCAGGCGCGCACCCGACTGATGGAGGTGTTCGATCTCAGTCAGCTGCAGGCCGAGTACATCCTCGAACTGCGCCTGCGCCGCTTGACGAAGTTCTCGCGCATCGAACTCGAGGCCGAGCGCGACCAGCTGCTCGCCGAGATCGCGCAGCTGGAAGAGCTGCTCGGCAGCGACGCGCTGCTGCGCAAGCAGGTCGCCACCGAACTCGACGCGGTCGCTGACAAGCTCGGTACTCCGCGACGGACGCTGCTGACGAACGCTGCGCCCGCGGTCGCGCGTCCGTCGCGCAATGCACCGATCCTCGAGATCGTGGATGCGCCGACGATCGTCGTCGTGTCGACGACCGGCCGCGCCGTGCGCGTCGATCTGTCGGAGGGCACCGAGATCGTCTCGCCGACCCGACGCAGCAAGCACGACGCGCTGCTGACCGAGGTGCGCACGACCGTACGGGGCGAACTCGGGGCGATCACGAACCGCGGGCGTCTGCTGCGATTCAGCCCAGTCGACCTGCCGTCGGTGCCGCCAGCCTCCGTCCAGCTCGCCGCGGGGGTCGCCCTGCGCGACTACCTCGGTCTCACCGACAAGGCCGAACGGGTCGTGATGCTCACGCGCCTCGACACGGACACACCCCTCGCAATCGGCACCCGCCAGGGCGTCGTGAAGCGCATCGTCCCGTCCACCCTGCCGCCGAAGCCCGAGCTCGAGATCATCGCGCTCAAGCCGGGCGATGGCGTTGTCGGTGTTGCATCGGCGCCCGACGAATCCGAGCTCGTCTTCGTGTCGGACGATGCGCGCCTGCTCCGTTTCGCGGCGTCGTCGGTACGTCCGCAGGGCGCCTCGGCGGGTGGCATGGCAGGCATGAATATCGGATCGGCCAACGCGATCTTCTTCGGCGCTATCGGAGAGGCGGCGGCAGTTGTCGTCACCGTCTCGGGCACGGCGGAGGCACTTCCCGGGACAGACGCGGGTCGTGCCAAAGTGTCCGAGTTTGCGGAGTTCCCCGCGAAGGGTCGCGCGACCGGCGGTGTCCGTGCACACGCCTTCTTGAAGGGCGAGGACGAGCTGACGCTCGCGTGGGTGGGTGCCGCTCCCCCGCGCGCCGTCGGGACGGATGGCTCGGCGCGCACGCTCCCGGAGACCGGGGCAAAGCGGGACGCCTCGGGGCAGCCGCTCGACGCCGCTATCGGCTCCGTGGGCCGCGCCCTCTAGCCCCGCGCGCTACGTCTCCCAGACGGACCCGCTCCCCTGGCAGTAGATGTCGTTGTGGACCGTGACAAGCGACAACAAGTGCCAGGGGAACCGTCCTCGAAACGGGCCTGAGGTACGACGGCTCGCACGCGGGAGCTAGGCGTCGATGCGGTCGCGCTCGAGATGCGCGGACGAGTCGATGATGAACTCACGCCGCGGGGCGACCTCGTTGCCCATCAGCAGCTCGAAGGTGCGACCCGCAGCCTCGGCGGCCTCGGCATCCTCGATCCGGACGCGCCGGAGCAGCCGTCCCCCGCGGTCCATCGTCGTGGTCGCGAGCTGGTCGGCGTCCATCTCGCCCAGCCCCTTGTAGCGCTGGATGGGCTCCTGCCACGTACGACCGGCCTTCGAGAGCTTGGCGAGCAGCGTATTCAGCTCTGTCTCGCTGTAGGTGTAGATCATCTCGTTCGGCTTGGTCCCGGGATGCTTCACGATCACGCGGTGCAGGGGCGGGACAGCCGCGAACACGCGCCCGTCCTCGATGAGGGGCCGCATGTACCGGAAAAACAGCGTGAGCAGCAGCGTCCGGATATGCGCGCCGTCGACATCGGCGTCGCTCATCAGGATGACCTTGCCGTAGCGCGCCTGCGACAGATCGAACGAGCGCCCCGACCCGGCCCCGATCACCTGGATGATCGAGGCGCACTCCGCGTTGCTCAGCATGTCGCTGATCGACGCCTTTTGCACGTTGAGGATCTTGCCGCGAATGGGCAGCAGCGCCTGGAACTCGCTGTTGCGTGCGAGCTTGGCGGTGCCGAGCGCCGAGTCGCCCTCGACGATGAAGAGCTCCGATTGGGCGACATCGTTCGAGCGGCAGTCCACGAGCTTGGCCGGCAGCGACGACGACTCGAGGGCGTTCTTACGCCGCTGCGTCTCTTTGTGAGCGCGGGCGGACAGGCGCGCCTTCATCTCGGACACGACCTTGTCGAGCAGCATCGAGGTCTGCGCCTTGTCGTCGCGCTTCGTCGACGAGAACAGCGCACCCAGTTCCTTGCGGACGACCTGCGCGACGATCTGACGGACGGCCGGCGTGCCGAGGATCTCCTTCGTCTGGCCCTCGAACTGCGGTTCGGGCAGGCTCACCGTCAGCACGGCGGTCATGCCCGCGAGAGCATCGTCCTTGTCGAGCTTGTCGTTGCCGACCTTCAGACGCCGGGCGTTCGCCTCGACCTGTTGACGCATGACCTTCAGGATCTCCTGCTCGAAGCCCTGCTGATGCGTACCGCCCTTGGGCGTCGAGATGATGTTGACGAACGAGCGGGTCACGGTCTCGTAGCCCGTCCCCCAGCGCAGAGCGATGTCGACGAAGCAGGTGCGCTCGATCTCGGTCGCGACCATGGCGCCGGTCGCCTGAAGTACGGGCACCGTCTCGGTGAAGGTCCCGGTGCCGGTCAGTCGCCAGGTGTCCGTGATCGGAGCATCCGGGGCGAGGAACTCGACGAACTCGGAGATTCCGCCGTCGAAGCGGTACGAGACATCCGTCGGCTCGACACCGGCACGCTCGTCGCGCACCGCGATCTCGAGACCCGGAACCAGGAATGCGGTCTGACGGGCCCGCGTCGCGAGTTCGTCGACCTGGAATGCCGCGTCGGGCGTGAAGATCTGCTTGTCGGCCCAGTAGCGGACGCGGGTGCCGGTGACGCCGCGGGGAGCCTTGCCGACGACGCGCAATTCGCTGCGCTCGTCGAACGGTGTGAACGGCGCAGACGGGCTGGGCTCGCCCTTGTCTGCGAACAGACCGGGCTCACCCCGGTGGAAGGACATCGCCCAGGTCTTGCCGCCACGATCGACCTCGACATCCAGACGCTCCGACAGCGCGTTGACGACGGATGCGCCGACACCGTGCAGACCACCGGATGCCGCATACGAGCCGCCACCGAACTTGCCGCCGGCGTGCAGCTTGGTGAAGACGACCTCAACACCCGACAGACCGGTGCGGGGCTCGACATCGACAGGGATGCCGCGTCCCTTGTCTCGCACCTCGACGCTGCCGTCACCGTGCAACACGACATCGATCTTCGATCCATTGCCGCCGAGGGTCTCATCGACCGCGTTGTCGATGATCTCCCACAGGCAGTGCATGAGCCCGGGCGACCCGTTCGAGCCGATGTACATGCCGGGCCGTTTGCGCACGGCTTCGAGCCCTTCGAGGACTTGAAGATGATGCGCAGAATACTCGGACGTCACAATCTGACAGCGTACAAGCGGCCACACCGCCTTCGCCGCCGACACACGGGCACCGATCCCGGGCCCGTGGGCCACCGTACGCGGTCAGCGAAATGTCATCGAATCGGGCCCTCACCGTAACAAACCCATGGTTGTATGAAGACCTTGCACGACGCACTTTGCAAGACATTGGCGATCACGAGGAGGCACTGCGATGAACACGCTCATGACACCCACCGAAGAAGCCACGATCGCCTACCGCCTGACGGCCGCGGACCGCTGCGACTCCTGCGGAGCGCAGGCGTACATCGCCGCCGAGGTCAACGGTAGTGAGCTTCTGTTCTGCGCCCACCACGGTCGCAAGTACGAAGACAAGCTCCGCAGCATCGCGACCTCATGGCACGACGAGACGGCTCGTCTGGTCGAGGCCTAAACAAACTTTCTGACGCTCAGGCCGATAGGCCGAGCGCCCGACGGACGATCACGTTCGCTTTGGCGGCGTGGTCGTCCGCTGTCGTTAACCGCTCGTCCGGAGTCTCGTTCGCCGGTTCCAGGCCCGCGTGGGTGGCCGCGATCTCGAGCAGGTGGTCGGCGAAGACGGGATTGCGCGCCAGCACAGGACCGCGGATGCCTGTCCCGTAGGCGGTGCCCCGCACGGCGCCCTCGGCCCGCGCGGCACCGCTCTGGACCGCTGCGACGTTACCGGTTCCCGAGGCGACCGTACCGAGGAACCGCTCCCCCCCGCCCAGCACGTAGTCACGCAGGTGGTACTCGTAACCGGTGAGCGCGCCCCATTCGCTGTCGACCGAGATCCGGCCCACGTGCCGCTCGGACGCGACGCTCCGTCCGGCGAAGATACCGATGCCCGACAGCGGGTCCGCTCCGTCGAGCTCGAGCGAGTGCGACAGCATCTCCCAGCCCAGTCCGACTGCCAGCAGGACGGTTCCGGAGTCGACCCACGCGATCAGCTCGCCCGCTATCTCGCGCAGCCCAGCCAGAACTTCGGGGGCGTCAGCGTCGAAGCCCGCCCCGATAGTGACCGCGTCGGGACGCAGACCCGCGGCATCCTGGGCGCTCGCGATCGTCGCGACCTGTGCCTCGATTCCCCGCCATCCAGCACGCACCCGAAGGACGTCGGCGTTCTCGGCATCGCCGTGGATGTTGAGTCGCTCGGGAAAGAGGGATGCGATCGAGAGGACGGCACTCATCGGATTCCCGCCTTCTTGACCTCTTCGGAGGTCAGTCCGTAGTGGCCGCGGATCTTGCGCATGCTGCGCGAGGTGAAGACCACGGTCTTGACCCCGGTCGTCGGAGCGGGCAATGCCAGGAAGGCCTCGAACCCGCGGATGAGATCGACATCGACCGCGTCGAAAGGCACGCCGTCGTAGGCCAGTCGGTTCGCCATGGCATCCGCCTTCGGACCGGCGACGATATCGACGCGGCCGAGCGCGTGCGTTCGCACGGTCCACAACCACGAGGTGTCTTCTTCCTCGTCGCCGATTCCGACGAAAACGCGTTCGAGTCCTGGCCGCAACGCGTCGATGTTGAGCTGGAAGCTCGCGGTGTTCTGGACCAGGACGCACTCGATCTGCTGGCCGGCAATCTCAACCGTCTCGCCGCGCCCGAAGACGGGGTCGAGTGTCGAGAGCGTGGAAGCAGCGAGGGAAGCATTGAACGCGTCGCCGACCACGGCTCGCGCCGTCTCGAACGCGGCCGCAGCATCGACGGCGAAGTGCACCCCCCGCGCCGGAAGAGTGACGTCTTCGCGGGATCCGCCGATATCGATCTCGGCGTCACGGCCCGATACGGACTCGACGCGTGTGCCGAGTCCCTCGCCGAGACGCTCTGTCGTCGTGCGCACCGAGCCAAGTCCCTGCGGATGCGCCGCCATCACTTCCGCAGAGACACCGAAGCGCCGGATGGTTACGCCCGGCGCTTCCTCGGAGAGCGACGCTGCCACGGTCGAGAGCGATGCGTCGTCCGCGTTCAAAACGACGGCCGATCGGGCCCGCAGCGCGATGGCCGTGAGCAGACGGGTGACCCGGTCGGATGACTCGAAACGAGCGATGTCGTCGAGGTTGATGTTGGTCAGGGTGACCACGCGGGCCTCGAAGCTCGACGACATGAGCGCGCCGAACGCCTCGTCCATCTCGAGCACGGCGATCTCGGCGTCCACACGACCCCGCCAGTCACCCTGATCGAGCACCGCCGAAGTGATGCCCTGCGGCAGGTTCGCGGTCGACGAGTTCGTGAAGACCCGCATCCCGTGCGCGCGCAGAAGAGCAGCGACCATCTTCGTGGTGGTCGACTTGCCTGCTGTCCCGCTCACGACGACGAGCCCCTCGGGGAACGACGCCAGCACGCGCGGCAGAAGGGCCGGAGCGATCCTGTTCGTCACGAGCCCGGGGGCACCGCTGCCCTTGCCCCCGCGAACGCGCAGCAACCACTGCACGGCCCGCCCTGCGGCGATGCCGATCGCGCTGCGCACGGCCTACTCCAGGTAGTCCCGCAGCGACTGCGACCGCGACGGGTGCCGCAGCTTCGCCATCGTCTTGGACTCGATCTGACGGATCCGCTCACGCGTCACGCCGAACGTGTCACCGATCTGGTCGAGCGTCTTCGGCATGCCATCGCCCAGGCCGAAGCGCATGCGGATCACGCCCGCTTCGCGCTCACTGAGCGAGTCCAGGAGCGACTCGAGCTGACGCTGCAGCATCGTGAAGCCCACGGCATCCGCCGGCACGACAGCCTCGGTGTCCTCGATGAGGTCACCGAATTCGCTATCGCCGTCCTCACCGAGGGGCGTGTGCAGCGAGATCGGTTCGCGACCGTACTTCTGAACCTCGATGACCTTCTCGGGGGTCATGTCGAGTTCGCGGCTGAGCTCTTCGGGTGTGGGTTCGCGGCCCAGGTCCTGCAGCATCTGGCGCTGCACGCGAGCGAGCTTGTTGATGACCTCGACCATGTGCACCGGGATGCGGATCGTACGCGCTTGGTCGGCCATGGCACGCGTGATCGCCTGACGGATCCACCAGGTTGCGTACGTCGAGAACTTGAAGCCCTTGGTGTAGTCGAACTTCTCGACCGCGCGGATGAGACCGAGGTTGCCCTCCTGGATCAGGTCCAGGAACTGCATGCCACGGCCGGTGTAGCGCTTGGCGAGCGAGACGACGAGGCGCAGATTCGCTCCGAGCAGGTGCGACTTGGCGCGCTGGCCGTCCTTCGCCACCCAGGTCAGGTCGCGACCGAGCTGCGAACGCTTTTCGGTGTCGCTCAGCGCCGAGAGCTTCTCTTCGGCGAACAGACCGGCCTCGATACGCATCGCGAGCTCGACCTCTTCGGCCGCGTTCAGCAGCGGAACCTTACCGATCTGCTTCAGGTAGTCCTTGACGGGGTCTGCCGTGGCACCGGTGATCTGAGCCGAGTAGACCGGGACATCGTCCTCATCGCTCGATGAGATGACGATCGCGCCGGTGGGCAGGGGCTCGGTGAAGACCGGCTTCTTCTTGTTGCCGTCTTCGTCTTCGTCGTCGTCGGAAGAGTCGTCGGAAGAATCGGATGCATCGACCTTGGCGGCCGGCGTCGCGACTGCCTCGTCGTCGTCGGTGACATCCGCCTCTGCGTCGATCTCTTCGTCGGGCTCGATTTCTTCGTCGACGGCGTCTTCGTCGACGGCCTTCGATGCCTTCGCCTTGCTCTTCGCCGGGGCGGCCTTACCGGCGGCCGGCTTTGCTGCAGCCTTCGCCGGAGCCTTGGCGGCAGCCGCCTTGGCTGCGGGAGCCTTGCGGGGACGCGGAGCAGCCTTGACCGCCGTGGTCTCCGTCTCATCGACGAGGTCCTTCGTGGAGGTGCGAGAAGGGGTCACAATTCGCCTTTCACCGACGCATCACGTCTGAGACATCTGATGCACTCGGTCGTTTGCGGGCACGAGTAAGACCCTTGTCAAGTCCTGAGCGAATCGCTCAAGGTTGACAACGGGTCCGATTGTCCATTATGGCACATCGCACGCGAGGTGCGAGCCACCCTATGGCACTCTCATATCAACGCGGGAGCGCGCCCATGAATTCCCGGTCACACCGAACCGGTCCCGCGCATGGCGAGTCGAGAGATCAGGACAGTCCGGTGTGTTTATCGTCGTCGCCCGCCGGACGCGAAGCGAGGTACCGCTCGAGCTCGGCTGCGAGCTCGTCCGCGCTCGGCAGATCGAATTCCCCGAGCGACGACGAACGCAGCGGAGAACCCGCCATGTACTGGTCATAGCGAGACTCGAGGTTCTCGAGCATCGTCGCCAGCTCGTCGTTCGCGGCGATCTGCTCGTCGACCTTGGCGAGAAAACCCAGGTTCTCCTCACGCAGATCTTCCGTCGGCAATGCGATGCCGCTTCCGAGCGTGATGCTCTCGAGCGCCGCGATGGCGGCCGCGGGAAACTCCGCATCGGCCAAGTAGTGCGGCACGAGCATGACGAAGCTCGACGTATTCACGCCCTGCTCGACGAAACGCATCTCGAGCAGGTGCCCCACGGTTGCCGGAACCTGCGTGTGCGGCTGCCAGACAGAATGAGCCGAGATCAGGTCAGCCCTGTTGCCGCTGACCGTCGTGCCGATCGGGCGCGTATGCGGCACGGGCATGGCGATCGCGTGGACCCAGGTGACGGACTCGACGCCGAGAGACGTGACGAGTTCGACAACGCCGTGGGTGAACGCATCCCACGCGAAGTCCGGCTCGTAGCCGGTCAACGTCAAGAAGGGCTGGCCGATGAGGTCGTGGGCAAGCGCCAGTTCGAGGCGCGGCGGCACGTAGTCCGTGAGGTGGTCCTGGTCGAAGGAGATCACGGGGCGACGTGCACGGTAGTCCAGCAGAGCGTCGTTCGAGAACGTCGCGACGGGCACGTTGTCGACACCGTCGCGCAGCACGTCGATCGACTGAGCGACGGCGCTCCCGGCGTCCGTGAAGCCGGTCATCGCTATGACCAGCGGCAGGCCGCGGGGCACCTCGGGCGCGTCAGGGGACGTCGCGTAGAGAGGACCGAACGGGGGCATGCCTCCACTCTACGAGCCACCGAAGGGTCGGGCCGCGCTGAGCGGTCGCGCTCACAGCGAACACCGCGACGCCCCGCGCGAGTCACCGGCGCCGCTCCAGACGCCGACCTAGGATGGTCCATATGCCGACGCCGCAGATCTCGTATTTCCCTGCCTCAGCGGCAGACATCGACGCGGACGTCTCGCTCCTCTTGCTTCCACCGCTCGTGGACGATGGCCCCGATCTCTCCCCCTGGCCAGGCCTTGCCGATGCGCTGCGCGCGATCGAGTTCTCGGGAGCTCCTGGCTCCTTCGCCCGTGTGCCGCTCGCAGACAGTGCGCGTGGCGCGGTGGCCGTTGCGGGTGTCGGTTCGGCGGTGCAGCCCGGTGCGTACCGGGATGCCGCGGGCGCGGGCATCCGCGCTCTCGGTCAGATCGAATCCGTCGCCGTGCTCTCCCCCGGCGCACCCGATGGCACCTGGCGCGCCATCGCCGAGGGCGCGGGCCTCGGCGGATACACCTTCGCGACCTATAAGAAGAACGGCGGAAAGCGTCGCGCGGCCCGTGTGATCGTGGTCTCGACCGAAGAGGTGTCGGACGACGACGTGCGCGCCGCGCAGGTGGTCGTCGACGCGGTGGCCCTCGTCAAAGAACTCGTCGCGATTCCGGCCGACCGACTCGGCCCGGCCGATCTCGCCGAACGTGCGGTGGCAGAGGTCGCCCACCTCCCCGTGGAAGTCACGGTGCTCGATGAGGAAGCGCTCGAGGCCGAAGGATTCGGCGCCATCCTCGGTGTGGGCATCGGCTCTGACCGTCCGCCGCGCTTCGTCCGCATGGACTACGCACCCGCCGAGTCCTCCCGCCACGTCGCTGTCGTCGGCAAGGGAATCACCTTCGACACCGGCGGCCTCTCCCTGAAACCTGCGGGCTCGATGGTCGGGATGAAGTACGACATGTGCGGTGCTGCTGTCGCGCTGTCGGTCGTGCGCGCCGCTGCCGAGTTGGCGCTGCCCGTGCGGGTCACGAGCTATCTCTGCATCGCGGACAACATGCCCTCGGGACGCGCGACGCGCCCCGGCGACGTCCTGACCGCACTTGATGGAACGACGATCGAAGTTCTGAATACGGATGCCGAGGGTCGCCTGGTTCTCGCCGATGGCCTCGTCGCGGCATCCCGTGAGCGCCCGGACGTGATCATCGATGTCGCGACCCTCACCGGCGCGATCAGCGTTGCCCTCGGCACCCGCTACGCCGGGGTGATGGGCGATGACGCACCCGTCGCCGAGTACCTCGCGGCGGCCGAGCGAGCGGGCGAGCTCGCCTGGCAGCTGCCCTTGCCCGCATACATGCGCGATGACCTCGACTCCTCCATCGCCGACCTCGTGAACGCCAAGATCGGTGACCCCGCGGGCGGCTCGCTCTTCGCCGGGCTGTTCCTGCAGCACTTCATCGGACGCGTGTCGGAGGAAGAGAATGCACCGAACCATCCCCTGGGTTCACCTGGACATCGCGGGAGTCGGCATGAACAAGGGCGGTCCCTACGGGTCGACCGACAAGGGCCCCACCGGAGCCAGCGTTCGTTCCCTGATCGAATTCGTTTCGGGAGGTGCCCGGTAATGGCGGAGCACGTCTTCGACCTGGTCGTTCTCGGCGGCGGGAGCGGCGGCTACTCCGCGGCGATCCGTGCCTCAGAACTGGGCGCAAAGGTCGCGATCGTCGAACGCGACAAGCTCGGTGGCACGTGCCTGCACCGCGGCTGCATCCCCACCAAGGCGCTTCTGCACGCCGCCGAAGTCGCCGATGCCGTGCGGTCCGCGAGCGAGATCGGCGTGGACGCAACCCTGACGGGCATCGACGCGAATGGCCTCCGCACCTACCGGGAAAAAATCGTCGCCAAGAAGTTTGCGGGGCTCAAGGGCTTGATCTCGGCCCGCGGCATCACCGTGATCGACGGCGAGGGCTATCTCCAAGAAGACCGGGGGGTGCGGGTCGGCGCCGACGTGTACCGGGGCAAGAACGTGCTCCTCGCGACGGGTTCCTTCTCGAAGATCATCCCGGGCCTCGAGGCCGGCGGCCGGATTCTGACGAGCGAGCACGCGCTCGAGCTGCCCGAGATCCCGCGACGTGTCGTGATCCTCGGCGGCGGCGTCATCGGCGTCGAATTCGCAAGCCTCTGGCGCTCCTTCGGTGTCGAGGTCACGATCGTCGAAGCTCTCCCCCGGCTCGTGCCGCAGGAAGACGAGGCCATGAGCAAGGGTCTCGAGCGGGCGTTCCGCAAGCGCGGGATCGGGATGCATCTCGGCTCACGGTTCGCTTCGGCGACGCAAAGCGACGATGCCGTAGTCGTTCAGCTCGAGGACGGGACTCAGCTCGACGCGGACTATCTGCTCGTGGCGATCGGTCGCGGACCGAGTACCGCAGGCCTCGGTCTCGAAGAGGCGGGTGTCGCGCTCGAGGGCGGATTCGTCGTCGTGAACGACGACCTGCAGACATCCGTGCCCGGTGTGTGGGCGGTGGGCGACATCGTGCGCGGCCTGCAGCTGGCGCACCGCAGTTTCGCGCAGGGGATCTTCGTGGCCGAGCGGATGGCGGGACTACCCGCGACCGCAGTGCCCGAGCGGCAGGTCCCGCGCATCACGTACAGCGACCCCGAGGTCGCCTCCGTCGGTTCGACTCTCGCAGAGGCGGTCGCCGATCTGGGGAGCGAGAAGGTCACCTCGTTCGACTACAACCTTGCGGGCAACGCGCGCAGTGAGATCATCGGCACGGGGGGTCTCGTTCGCGTGGTGCGCGCCGTCGACGGTCCGGTGATCGGCGTTCACCTGATCGGCGCGCGTGTCGGTGAGTTGATCGCCGAGGCACAGCTGATCGTCGGCTGGGAAGCGCACCCGGACGATATCGCCCCGTACTTGCATGCCCACCCGACCCAGAGCGAGGCGCTCGGCGAAGCTTTCCTCGCTCTCGCGGGCCGACCCTTGCACGCGCTTTAGCAATGCCCGTCCTCGGCTTCACTAAGCTAGACATCGACAGTTTCGTCCCTAAGGAGACATCGTCATGAGCACATCCGTCGTCCTCCCCGCTCTCGGCGAGAGCGTAACCGAGGGTACGGTCACCCGCTGGCTGAAGCAGGTGGGAGACGAGGTCAAGGCCGATGAGGGCTTGCTCGAAATCTCGACCGACAAGGTTGACACCGAGATCCCCTCCCCCGTGAGCGGAATTCTCGAAGAGATTCTGGTGCAGGAGGACGAGACCGTCGAGGTCGGCGGTCTGCTGGCCAAGATCGGCGACGGCAGCGGCCAGCCCTCGGGCGACGCAGCGCCTGAGGCATCCGCTCCCGCTGAGGCGCAGCCCCCGGCCGAAGATCGGGTCGCTGAGGCACCCGCAGAGCCCGAGCTCGTTGCTGACGCCGAACCGGCCGGCAACGCCGCGGCCGAACCCGCCGCGGTCGGTGCGTCGAGTGGTTCGAGCACGTCCGTTGTTCTGCCCGAACTCGGCGAATCCGTCACCGAGGGCACCGTCACGCGCTGGCTCAAGAATGTCGGCGACGAGGTGGCCGTCGATGAGCCGCTGCTCGAGATTTCGACCGACAAGGTCGACACCGAGATCCCGTCGCCCGTTGCCGGGGTTCTGCAGGAGATCGTCGCGGCCGAGGACGAGACCATCGCGGTCGGCGCGGTCCTCGCCAAGATCGGCAGCGGCGCACCCGCCGCCTCCGAGCAGGCACCGGCTCCGGCCGCAGAGCCCGTCACCGAGCCTGAAGCGCCTTCCACGGAGAAGCCCGTCGAGGCGGATGTCCCGGCATCCGAGACTTCCGAGCAGGCGCCCGCACCCGAGCCCGCTCCGGCTGCCGCCGCTCCGGCTGCCGCAACGCCGGCTCCGGCCGCATCCGCTCCGGCACCTTCGGCTCCCGCGCCGAGTGCGCCGGCAGCGCCGGCCGCATCATCGGACTCGTCCGATGAGCGCACGTATGTCACGCCTCTGGTGCGCCGTCTAGCTCAGCAGCAGGGCGTGGATCTCTCGACCGTGACCGGCACGGGTGTCGGAGGGCGCATCCGCAAGGAGGATGTCCTCAAGGCTGCTGAATCGGCTAGCGCGGCACCCGCAGCACCCGCCGCAGAGAAGGCCCCCGCTCTCGAGGTCTCGCCCTTGCGTGGCACGACGCAGAAGATGTCCCGTCTGCGGAAGGTCCTTGCCGAGCGTGCCGTCGCGTCGATGCAGGCCACGGCCCAGCTCACGACGGTCGTCGAGGTCGACGTCACGAAGCTCGCGGGTTTCCGTGACAGCGTGAAGGTCGACTTCCAGAAGAAGACGTCGGACAAGCTGTCGTTCCTGCCCTTCTTCGCTCTGGCTGCTGCCGAAGCGCTGCAGGCGTTCCCGATCGTCAACGCCACGGTCGACGGTGACACGATCGTGTACCCGGCGTCCGAGAACCTCTCGATCGCGGTCGACACCGAGCGGGGCCTGCTAACGCCGGTCCTGCGTGATGCGGCGTCGAAGAACCTCGCAGAGATCGCCCACGAGATCGCCGATCTTGCTGCCCGCACGCGCGACAACAAGCTGAAGCCGGACGAGCTCGGAGGCGGCACGTTCACGCTGACCAACACCGGTTCGCGTGGTGCCCTCTTCGATACCCCCGTCGTGTTCCTGCCCCAGTCGGCGATTCTCGGCACGGGAATCGTCGTCAAGCGCCCCGGAGTGGTCAAGGTCGATGGTGTCGAAGCGATCGGCGTTCGCTCGGTCGTTTACCTCGCCCTGTCGTACGACCACCGGATCATCGACGGTGCGGATGCCGCCCGGTTCCTCGGTGCCGTCAAGGCACGCCTTGAGGCAGCGGAGTTCGCGGCGGACCTCGGTATTTAATCGAGCCTGACTTCGAGTAGGCGATCGCTGAAACGCCCCGGCAGAAATGTCGGGGCGTTTCGCATTCACGGCGCCTCGACATCCCGCACATCACGGATCACCCAGGACTCGCCGGTTCGCACGAGCACCACGAGTTGAGAGCCGACTTCGCCACTCATGCCACTCATGCCACTGTCATCCATGCCGCTGACGCTCAGGATCGCGACTCCCCCGAGGTCGTCCAGAAGCTCGATCCGTCGCTCCGCGGCGGGCAGGTCAACCGCACCCGGCGGCATATCCGGGGCGGCAGATTCCTCGAAGAGCTTCGCCGCACACGCGGCATCTGCGCAGGTCGCGAGAGATTCCAGCGCGGTTTGCAGCGCGGCCGCGGGGTCGCTCTGCCCGGCCCCATCCGCGCTCTCCGGCTCCGCGTCGCCCTGTGGCGCGCCCGTGGTCGTGTCACCGGGTCCTGCCATCCCAGTCGACGGAGCGGGCGATTCGGATGCAGCGGGACGCGCGTTGGCGGCAGGAGTGGAGCCCGTCGGCCAGGCCAGGCCGCCGACGACGATCACGCCCGCAATACCCACCGCCACCAGCCAGGGCCGGGCAACCCTGCGGCGCGTGTTCCCTGCACGCCGGCGCACCGAATCCATCGCGTCCGAGACCATGTCCCCGATGCCGGAGTCGACATGCCTGCGGACGAGTCGGGCCAGGAGCGAATCGCGCCGTTCCGGCTCAACGACTTCGACGGCGCCCGCCCGCCGCGCATCCGCCGCTCGTCGTGGGGTCAGCGGCGTGAGGACGAGGGGTTCGGGGGAAGCGATCGCAAACAGGTGCGCTTCGGCCTCCGCCGCGTCTCGGCCATCCCGCAGCATCCTGGCGATTTCGCGTAGGCGCCACGAGCCGTCGACACTCGATATCTCAGACAGGCGATCGACGAGTGAGCCCGCCGCTTCACCGATGGGGTCCGCAGCGCCATCCGCTGCACAGACGAAAGTCGGGGTGCCGTCCTGCGTCAACCACCAGTCCCCTCGGGGCGTCTCGCCACGCGCCGTGCCGCACCCACGAATGAGGCTCACGGCGATAGTGATGACCTCACCCGCCCCCAAGTCAGCGCCGCCCTCCTCGCGCCGCGCAAGAAACGTGTCGACCCGCTCGATGCACCAGGGCAGCACCGCCTCGTGACCTGACGATGTTCGTAAGACGTCCTGAACCCCGAGCACATGGTCCCCCCGGGACCGCCATCCCGGCCAACCACGCAGATCCGCCGTGTCGACCAGCTGGACGACCGTCTCGTCCACCCGCGCCAGCCACCCGGCGAAAGGAGCTTCGGGCTGGGTGACGCGCCGCATCCGGACGACGGCACCCGCCAACGGATCATCGATCAGCGGCGGTTCGGTCATGCTCCTACGCTGGCCCGGCGGAAGACACTGAGGCCACCCCTTCCTCCGATCAGTGGTGACTGGACGCAGAGACCGGGCTGTGGAGGACGCGCGACGTGCAAGACAGCGAATCATCGCGCGGAACACCGGGCTCTCGGGAAGTAGGCTGGAAGGTATGGCAGCACGCAGCGCGGCACCCGAGAAGCGTCCCGGGTTCTTCTCCCAGATCAAGAGTCTCTACATCTTCACACGACGGTCGTTCGGCTTCCTTCCGTGGTTGCTCACGGGCATCTTCTTCGTGACGACGGGGCTCGGCATCGTGGTCGCGTTCCTGATCCAGCCGGAGTGGTGGAACATCCTGCTCTGGGGCATCACCGGCTTCCTCGCGGGCATCCTCGCGTCGCTGATGACCATGACGCGCTTGTCCACGCGCGCCATGTACGACCAGATCGACGGCATGCCGGGTGCCGTAGGTCACGTCATCACCACGTTCCTCGGGCGCAGCTGGACCGCGTCCGAGACCCCCGTGGGCGTCAACCCGAAGACTCAGGATGCGGTCTACCGCGCAATCGGCCGCGGCGGTGTCGTGGTCATCGGCGAGGGCTCGCAAGGCCGCCTCCAGCGACTTGTGAACGAAGAGCGTTCGAAGGTGAACCGCGTCGCCAACGGCGTGCCGGTGCACGTCATCTATATCGGCCACGGCGCGGGCGAGGTTCCGATCAAGGATCTTGCCAAGACGATCAAGTCATTCCCGCGCAAGCTCGACAAGGCGACCATGGTCGCCGTCATGAAGCGCGTGGACTCGGTCTCGCAGTCCCTCGCATCGCTACCGATCCCGAAGGGGATCGACCCCACGAAGGTTCGCGCGCCGCGTCCCCGCTGACCCTGCTCGCACCGTCCGGGTCGGTGTGAAGGTCCGGAACCTAGCGCCGGACGAGGATCGTTCCGACAGCCTTGTCGTGCAGGCCACGCTGATCCGCGTCCCAGATCACCGCGGGGATCACGACGATCAGCAGCAGCGTGCGGATGATCGGGCGCCAGAGCCCCACCCATCCGCCGCCGACCATCTGCAGCCGCAGGCCGAAGATTCGGTGACCGGGGCTGGCCTGCAGCGTTGGCAGGAACAAGATCTGGATCGCGCCGAAGATCGCCAGGATCGCCAACGCGTCAAAAGCGAAGAATCCTGAAATCAGATACGCCGCGCCGTAGTCGATCACGAGGGCCCCGATACGGCGTCCGACGCGGGCGACAGAACCCGCGCCATCCCGCGGCAAACCGAGGCGTTGACCGGGATAGGCGTCGGGTGCATTCGATGTCACCGGACCAGCGTATCCAGCCGCGCGTAACATGCCGGAAACAATAGCGTCATTGTCGGGCAATGCCCCGACGATAGCTTTCAGGGAGGCCCGCATCGCGGGCGGCAGTTCCCGAATGCCCTACCTCTGGAGCCAGAATGTTCAAAGACTCATCCGAGGTGTTGAAGTTCATCAAGGACGAGGACGTCAAGTTCCTCGACATCCGGTTCACGGATCTTCCTGGTGTTCAGCAGCACTTCAACATCCCCGCTTCCACGGTCGACGAGGAGTTCTTCACCGTCGGCCAGCTGTTCGACGGCTCCTCGATCCGAGGTTTCGCGAACATCCACGAGTCGGACATGCAGCTGATTCCGGATGTGTCGACGGCGTACCTCGACCAGTTCCGCGAGGCGAAGACTCTCATCATGATCTTCGACATCTACAACCCGCGCACCGGCGAGATATACCACAAGGACCCGCGTCAGGTTGCTAAGAAGGCTGAGAAGTACCTCGCCTCGACCGGCATCGCCGACACCGCGTTCTTCGCCCCCGAGGCCGAGTTCTACATCTTCGACGACGTTCGCTACGAAGTGAAGCAGAACTCCAGCTTCTACAGCGTCGACTCCGAGGAGGGCGCCTGGAACACGGGCCGCGCCGAAGAGGGCGGCAACCTCGCCAACAAGACCCCGTACAAGGGTGGCTACTTCCCGGTCAGCCCCGTCGACAAGACGGCCGACCTGCGAGACGACATCACGCTCAAGCTGATCGAGGCCGGTTTCGTCCTCGAGCGCTCGCACCACGAGGTCGGCACCGGTGGACAGCAGGAGATCAACTACCGCTTCGACACCATGGTGCACTCGGCGGACGACATCCTGAAGTTCAAGTACATCGTCAAGAACACCTCCGAGCAGTGGGGCAAGGTCGCGACCTTCATGCCCAAGCCGCTCTTCGGTGACAACGGTTCCGGCATGCACACGCACCAGTCGCTGTGGCTCGACGGCAAGCCCCTCTTCTACGACGAGAACGGCTACGGCGGTCTGTCCGACATCGCCCGTTGGTACATCGGTGGCCTGCTGGCGCACGCGCCCGCCGTGCTCGCCTTCACCAACCCGACGATCAACTCGTACAAGCGTCTGGTCAAGGGCTACGAGGCCCCGGTCAACCTGGTCTACTCGGCCGGTAACCGCTCGGCGGCCATCCGTATCCCGATCACGGGATCGAACCCCAAGGCCAAGCGCATCGAGTTCCGCGCACCGGATGCCTCGGGCAACCCGTATCTCGCCTTCGCGGCGCAGATGATGGCCGGCCTCGACGGCATCAAGAACCGCATCGAACCCCACGAGCCCGTCGACAAGGACCTGTACGAGCTTCCCCCCGAGGAGGCGAAGAACATCCCGCAGGTTCCGAACTCGCTGCTCGACTCGCTCGAGGCGCTTCGTGCCGACCAGGACTTCCTGCTCGCGGGTGGCGTGTTCACGCCCGAGCTGATCGAGACCTGGATCGAGTACAAGATCGAGAACGAGATCAAGCCGATCGCGGCACGCCCGCACCCGTTCGAGTACGAGCTGTACTTCGGCGTCTGACGCAGATCGCATTACGAAGAGGGCCCCGGGATCATCCCGGGGCCCTCTTCCGTTGTGCCCCCGTCCGTCCGCAGCGCTCCGCTACACGGCCGGTGCCGCCGGTCCGCTGTCCGTGCGCTCGACCCGCTCGCCTGGCACTTGTTGTGGGTCACGTGACGGGTATCCCGCAACAAGTGCCAGGGGAATAGGGCCAGCGCGTCAGCGGCGGGGTGCGTCAGCCGTAGAAGAGCTTCTCGAACACGCGACGGGCTCTGCGCGCCGTGCCGAAGTAATCCTCTTCGACCTGCGTCGCAGCGCGTGGGCCGTAATCCAGGATGCGCCCGATGCCGTCGAGCTGGCGCCGGTCTGTGGGCAGCACGTCACTCGTCTGACCCGACAGCAGGGTGTTCGCCGATCGAAGGCGCGTCGACAGGTGCCAGGACTCAGCCAGGCGTGCCGCAGATGTCTGCGGGATCAATCCCGCCGCCACCGCGGCGTCCAGGGCCCCGAGCGTCGACGTCGTGCGCAGTTCGGGATGTTGGTGGGCGTAGCAGAGCTGAGTGATCTGGACGAGCCACTCGACGTCGCTGAGCGTGCCGGGACCGAGCTTGAGGTGCCGCGTACGGTCGACGCCCTTCGGCAACCGCTCCGTCTCGACGCGCGCCTTGATGCGCTTGATCTCACGCACTCCCTGCGGGTCCGGATGCTCGGGGTAGCGCAGGCGGTCCGCCAGCTCCATGAACGCCCGGACGAGTTTGACCGACCCGGCGACGCCCCGCGCACGCAGAAGCGCCTGGGCCTCCCAGGACAGCGACCAGCGCGAGTAGTACTCGGCGTAGGAGGTCAGTGACCGCACGAGCGGTCCCGTACGTCCCTCGGGACGGAGATCCGCATCCAGATCCAACGGCGCCCGGAAATCCTCCGACACCCGCCTCAGTTCCGCGACGATCTTCAGCGATAGCTGATGCGCGCGTTCTGGATCGACCTTTTCGGGACGGTAGACGTAGAGCACGTCCGCATCCGATCCGAACCCGAGCTCCGCTCCCCCGAATCGGCCCATCGCGATGATGGCGAAGTCCAGCGAAGCATCCTCGGGCGGCACGACCTCACGACGCACGGCACGGAGGGTCGCTTGCAGGGTCACGTCGGTGATGGTCGTGAGGCTCGCCGCCAGTTGCTCGATCGTGAGCACGCCCAGCAGGGCCGCCATCGCGGTGCGCAGAAGCTCGCGCCGGCGGAGAGCGCGCACGGCCCGCATGGCGTCGTCTATGGTCTTGTGGCGCGTCTGGATCGCCCGCGCCTCCTCTTGGAGCGCCAGGCCCGAGCGCGGTCGCAGGGGCTCGTCGTCGTCCAGCCACGCGACGGACTCGGGGATCCACTCCATGAGCTCGCCGATGTAGCGCGATCCGGACAGCACACGCGTAAGCCGCTCGGCGGCCCCGGACGAATCGCGCAGCATGCGCAGGAACCACGGGGTGTCGCCGAGGCGCTCGCTGACGCGCCGGAAGGCGAGGAGCCCGTAGTCCGGATCGACGCCATCCGCGAACCACCTGATCATGACGGGCATCAGGTGCCGCTGGATGGTCGCCTTGCGGCTGATGCCGCTCGTCAGGCTGCCGATCGTCCGCAGGGCTCCGGCCGGGTCGCGGAATCCGATCGCCGCGAGCCTGTCGTGCGCCTGCGCCGTCGAGAGCAGGCGCCCTTCTTCGGGCAGAGCCGCGACCGCCGACAACAACGGCCGGTAGAAGAGCCGGACATGGATGTCGCGGACCTCGCGCTTGATCTGCTCCCAGACGGCCGCGACGCCCTCACCGGTATCGGCGAGCCCCGAGGCACGTGCGAGCGTGCGCAGCCCCTCGGGCGTCCGAGGCATCAGGTGTGTGCGCGCGAGACGCCACAGTTGCAGGCGGTGCTCGAGCAACCGCAGCACCCGATAGTCCTGGGCGAAAGCCGATGCCTCGGAACGACCGATATATCCGCCGGTAACCAGAGCATCGAGCGCCGCGAGCGTCCCGCGCTGCCGGATCGAGTCATCCGTCAGCCCGTGCACGAGCTGCAACAGCTGCACGGTGAACTCGACGTCGCGGATACCGCCGGGTCCAAGCTTCAGCTGATACGGGACGTCCTCGGCGGGGATGTGCTCGGTAACGCGCTCACGCATCCGCTGCACCGAGTCGACGAAGTTCTCGCGCGCCGCGCTCGTCCACACCTTCGGCTGCACGGCCGCCACATAGTCGCGTCCGAGCTCCGCATCGCCCGCCAGCGGCCGGGCCTTCAGAAGAGCCTGGAATTCCCAGCTCTTCGCCCACCGCTGGTAATAGGACACATGCGACTCGAGGCTCCGCACGAGCGCGCCCTGCTTGCCCTCGGGGCGAAGATTCGGGTCCACCTCCCACAGCGGCGGTTCGATCTCGGCCTCTTCGATGCCGCGCATGGTCTGAACGGCGAGGCGCGTGGCGATATCGAGCACACGACTCTCGCTCGTGCGTTCGACGAGCTCAGCGCTCCCGCCGCCGACGAAGATGACGTCGACGTCCGAGACGTAGTTGAGTTCACGGGCGCCCGCCTTGCCCATTCCGATGATGGCCAAACGAGTCTGCGCGACATCTTCGCGGGGAAACAGTCCGCCCGGTCCGGTTCCGGTTGCCGAGATGCGCGTGCGCGCGACGGCGAGGGATGCCTCGAGGGCCGCGGCAGCGACATCCGCCAACGCCGCGGACACCTCGCGAATCGCACCCGGCGGGTCGGGCGAGAGCAGATCGTAAACGGCGATCCGGGCGACGAGTCGGCGGTAGCAGACGCGCAGGGCGATCCAGCCATCCGCGTTCTTCTCGGCGAAACCGTCCACCGCACCGACAGACGCCAGCATCTCGTCGCGGAGCTCGGCGGCTGACGCGAGCAGGCCGCGAGGCTCGAGCAGATCCTGCAGCTCCACGGGGTGGCGCAGGTAGAACGAGGCGTACCCCTCACTCGCGCCGAGAAGAGCCCACACCGCCCGGTGCGCGGAAGCGCTCGCCATGACCTCGCGAACAGGGATGGCATCGCGTCGCGCGATTGCGACCAGACCTCGCACGGCGGCATTCGGATCACCGGCCGAGGACGCCTCTGTGATCCACGAATCGCGGGGCAGCCCGGTCAGCTCTTCGAGCTCGTCCAGGCCGCGCTCGGCTTCATCGAGTTCGGTGAAGCCGAGTCGCGCGAGCTGCGTGCGGGACTGAAAACGTTCCAGAGCCATGGGAGCGGGCGCCCCCGTCAGAGCATCTCGAGGTTGCTCTTCAACTCGAAGGGCGTGACCTGCGAACGGTACTCCTGCCATTCACGGCGCTTGTTCTTCAGCACATACGTGAAGACCTGCTCGCCGAGGGTTTCGGCAACCAATTCGCTCTCTTCCATCGCCTGGAGGGCGTGGTCGAGGCTCGCGGGCAGCGGCTTGTAGCCCAGCGCCCGGCGCTCGGCATCGCTCAGCGACCACACGTTGTCCTCGGCCTCGGGCGGGAGTTCATACTCCTCCTCGATACCCTTCAGCCCGGCCGCGAGCATGAGCGCGTAGGCCAGGTAGGGGTTGGCCGCAGAATCCAGAGCACGGTATTCGACGCGCGACGACTGGCTCTTGTTCGGCTTGTAGAGCGGAACCCGCACGAGCGCCGAGCGGTTGTTGTGACCCCACGTGATGAAGCTGGGAGCTTCGTCTCCGCCCCAGAGCCGCTTGTACGAGTTGACGAACTGGTTCGTCACGGCCGCGATCTCGCTCGAGTGACGCAGCAGGCCGGCGATGAACTGCCGTCCGACTTTGGAGAGCTGGTACTCGGCCCCCTCTTCGTAGAAGGCGTTCTGGTCTCCCTCGAAAAGGGACATGTGCGTGTGCATGCCGCTACCGGGCTTGCCGCTGAGGGGCTTCGGCATGAATGTCGCGTAGACACCCTGCTCGATCGCGACCTCTTTGATGACCGTGCGGAACGTCATGATGTTGTCCGCCGTCGCCAGGGCGTCGGCGTAACGCAGGTCGATCTCGTTCTGACCCGGGCCACCCTCGTGGTGGCTGAACTCGACCGAGATACCCAGGTCTTCGAGCATCCGGACCGAACGGCGACGGAAGTCGTGAGCCGTGCCGCCCGGGACGTTGTCGAAGTAACCGGCGGAGTCAACCGGCTCGGGGCCCTCGGCACCGTAGGACGAGGACTTGAGCAGGTAGAACTCGATCTCGGGGTGCGTGTAGAACGTGAACCCGCGGTCTGCGGCACGCGCCAGGGTGCGCTTGAGAACGTGACGCGGGTCGGCCACGGCGGGCTGACCATCCGGCGTCGTGATGTCGCAGAACATGCGCGCCGTCGGGTCGATCTCGCCCCGCCAGGGCAGGATCTGGAACGTCGCCGGGTCCGGGTGCGCGAGAAGGTCTGACTCGAAGCTTCGAGTCAGGCCCTCGATCGCCGAACCGTCGAATCCGAGGCCCTCTGCGAATGCCCCTTCAACCTCGGCCGGGGCGATCGCGACGGACTTGAGCGTCCCGATCACATCGGTGAACCAGAGGCGGACGAATTTGACGCCCCGCTCTTCGATCGTCCGCAAGACGAAATCACGCTGCTTGTCCATGGTTCCCTCCGCGGCGGTATCGTTCGCAGGCCGGCTGCTTGCCCAGCCTACTGGGGGTCTTCGCCGGCGCCGGACGCGGGTGCGCCCCACGAGGCGTCACGGGCGTCGTCGTCGGCCCACGCGCGCGCGCGGTCCTTGATGACCTGCGGCGCATTGGCCGCTTCTTCCGCCGTGTCGAACGGGCCGGCGCGGTCGATCGCGGGAGACTCGAACCCCTTCTCGACCTCACCGGTCGTCAGGTTGTACCAGTACTTCTGTTCGCTCTCGGACACCGGTTCTCCCTCGATCTGCGTTCCGTGTCGATCCTAGTGACCGCGGGCGTTCCAGCGTGGCGCATCGACGGTGGCGGCCGGATCATCGGATGGCTCTCGCTAAGCTGATTCGCATGTCAAAGAGCGTGGATCGTGCTGTCGGTGTCGACATCGGGGGGACCGGCATCAAGGCCGGCATCGTAGATCTGAAGCGCGGAGAGTTGCTGAGCGACCGCATCCGCGTCAACACCCCGAAGGGGGCGGCGCCGGATGACGTCCTCGCCGCCGTGAACGAGGTGCTCGACAAGCTCGGTGGCGTCGACAAGAAGGTTCCCCTCGGCGTCGCCTTCCCCGCGATCGTGAAGAAGGGTCGCACCCTCTCTGCCGCCAACGTGTCGGAGAAGTGGGTCGACTTCGAGGCCGAGAAGTTCTTCGAAAAGGGCCTCGGACGCGACATCCAGTTCGTCAACGACGCGGATGCCGCGGGTGTCGCCGAGGTCCGCTACGGCGCGGCGAAGGGCCACGACGGGCTGACGATCCTCACGACGCTCGGTACCGGCATCGGCTCGGCCTTCATCTACAACGGGACACTTATCCCGAACACCGAGCTCGGACACCTCTGGTACGAGGGCGAGTCCGATCGAGAAGTACGCGGCCTACTCGGCGATGGAGCGCGAAGACCTCACGTGGCAGGACTGGACGAAGCGCCTGCAGCTCTTCTACGACCACGTCGAGTTCTTGTTCTCGCCCGACCTGTTCGTCGTCGGCGGCGGCGTGTCGAAGCATCCGGAGCGTTTCTTGCCGATGCTGAAGCTGCGCACCCCGATCCTTCCCGCCGTGCACCGCAACAGCTCGGGCATCATCGGCGCGGCGGCCCTCGCGGGCGACTGACCCCCGGTCCGAAGGATGTCTGCGCCACTCGACCGTCCGCTCTATGGCGCCTCGTGGGGCTCAGCCAACGCTCGATTCTTCGGCAACTACTCGATCTTTCGCGGTCGCGCGAGTCCGAGCGAGTACTGGTGGTGGACGCTCACCAATGCCTTGGTGCTGAACGCCCTCAATCTTCTTGCTCTGCAGTGGGGAGCGGATGACTGGGCGTGGGGTCGGCTCGGACTGCCCCTGATGGGCGGACCGACCGGAGAGATCGCGGGCGTTCCCGGGGTGCATTGCGCCTGATCTTCTCGCTCGGAACGCTGCTCCCGAACCTCGCGATCACGTGGCGTCGCTTGCACGACACCGGCCGCAGTGGCGCGTGGTTCTTCCTGGCGTTCTGTCCCGATGATCGGGTGGATCGTCCTGCTGATCTTCCTGGTCGGCGGTCCGCGCGAAGATGGTCGTCGCTTCGACTGACGCACGGATGCCGAGAACGCCTGTTGTTACCGAGCACGCCCGTTGTTCGCCGTGCAGAAGCGGCGCACTCGGGCGCAAGCGGCGGTCTCGGTGCGGGCACACGCGCGCAGCATCAGGAACGGCGGCGGAAGAGAGAGGGCGAGTGGGCCGGCCTGTACGCCGGGTTCTGTCCGGGGGCGTGAGCCCCGTGGACGGTCATCTCTCTCGACGACACGTTGCCATGCCGTTCTAGCGGTCTACCCGAGGACTCGGCGGGCCGCGTCAACATCCTCTGTCTGACCTTGCTCCGGGCGAGGTTTACCGAGCAGACCGCGTCACCGCGGTCCCTGGTGGTCTCTTACACCACCGTTTCACCCTTACCGCGGTTGCCCGCGGCGGTCTGTTTTCTGTGGCACTGTCTCGCGGATCACTCCGGGTGGGTGTTACCCACCGCCCTGCCCTGTGGAGCCCGGACGTTCCTCGGCACGAGAGAAAACCCTCGTGACGCGACCGTCCAGCCGACCCACTCGCGCCGCAAGTCTAGCCGCGGATGCCTCGCCGCCCCGCGCCGGCCGCCCCAGCGAGCTCAGCCCACGAGGTCGCGGCGAAAGCTCTCGCGCCGATCCATCGACGCGTTGGCCGCAGCATCCGCTCTCGCGTTCTGCGCGCGTGGGATCCATTCGAAGCTCACTTGCCGCCCGGCGATCAGCTCGCGCGCCTCGCGGGCCAGGGCCTGCATGTCGGGGTGCTTGATCTTCCAGCGTCCCGTCATCTGCTCGACCACGAGCTTGGAGTCGAGTCGCACGCGAACGGATACCGGGTAGCGCTCGAAAGCGGCACGTACACCCTCGATCATGCCCCGGTATTCGGCCACGTTGTTGCTCGCCATGCCCACGTAGAAACCCAGCTCGACCAGCACCTCTCCGGTCGTCGCGTCGAGGACGACGGCTCCGCCCGCGGCGATGCCCGGGTTGCCCCGCGACCCGCCATCCGCTTCGACGATCAGGTCGGGCGCGGCGCGCTGAGCGGTCTGGTCATCCCAGAGCCCGCCCGTCATCGGGACGAGCTCACAGGCCCGATTCGTTCGTACGAACGAGGATGCAACCGCACTCGGGGCAGTTCACGATCTCGTCGTCGGCAGCGCCGCGGATGACTTTCAGATCGGTGCCGGAGAGCACCATGTGGCATCCGCCGCAGGTACGCGCACGCAGCAGCGCCGCGCCGTCGTTGCGGGCGGTCAGTCGCTCGTACAGGGCCAAAAGTTCCGGCGGCACCGTCCCGACGACGGCCGCGCGGTCGCGGGTCAGGTGTTCGGTGCGGGCGATCGCATCGGCGACGACGGCCTTCGCCTCGTTCGAGAGACGCGTGCCCTCTTCGTTCGTCTCCGCGACGAGGCGCTCCTGCTCGGCGACGGATGCCTCGATCTGCTCGAGCTTCTCCATCAGCTCGAGCTCGGCATCCTCGAGGTCACCCTGGCGACGCGCAAGCGAGGCGAGCTCGTGTTCGAGGCCCGCGGCATCCTTCGGGTTCGAGACCCTCTGTAGCAGCTCTTCGTCGCGCTTGCGTCGCGCCTCGACGACCTTCACATCGGACTCGACGCGCGAGATCTCGAGCTGCAGGTCGTCGCGCGCACCCTGGCGGCGGGACAACTCGTGCGAGAGGGCTTGGCGCGCGGCGAGAAGTTCTTTCACACGCGGGGCTTGGGGAGGATTCTGGCGCAGGGCATTTGACGCGCGGAGCTGCGCGTCGAGCTCGGCGATCTCCAGCAATCGACGCTGGTCTGTCGGGCTCGCATTCACGCGTCCAGCCTATCCCGGCGGCCGCGGCGTCTTGGCGGCCGGTGCTTCAGACGATGCGCGCCCGGATCCGTGCCGACGCGAGGGCGAAGAACACCACGACCATCGCCCCGAGAATCGCGGCGACGTACACGGCCGTGACGGTCCAGTCCCCCACCGTCAGGTCGATGCCGTAGAAGAGCGCGATCGAATCGGATGCCTCGGGCACCCCGCCCGTCAGCGTGTCGAGCGGGCCCTGAGTGAACTCGCGACGCAGCACCATCGACGACTGCGCGAACGGCAGCGCGTTGATGACCTCGCGCACCGCCTCCGGCAGGGATCCGACCGGGATGTAGGCGCCCGCGACGAACCCGAGGATTGTGCCGACGATCGTCGACATGGCCGAGAAGGCGTTGTTCGAGGACAGGAACGATACGACGAACGCCGACAGCGCGGTGAAGGCCGCGCCGGACAGGGCGATCCATCCGACGATCCGCAGCACCGACAGCGGCGGCGGAACCACCCCGTCGACGAGCCAGAGGTAGATCAGGCTGATGACGAGCACGACGAGCGTCATCAGCAGAGCGACGGCCAGGGCCGCGAACAGATACCCGGCGACGATCTGGCCGCGCCGGATCGGCGAGACCAGGAAGTCGCGGAATCGGCTGGATGCGGCATCCTCGACCAGAACTCCCAGCGCACCCAAACCCGTGGTGATCGACGTCATGCCGACGATGCCGGCGAACATCCACGAGTCGACGAAGGCCTTGATCTCGGCGGTCGTCGCATCGGGGAACGACTCCTGCAAGCCGGTCGTCTGCAGATTGCCGAGAAAGAGTGTGTAGAGCGCGAAGAGGATGATCGCGGACAGCAGCGAGAAGAAGACGTTGAGGCGGTCGCGGAAGAACAGGCGGAGGTTCCGGCCGATGATCGTGCGGATGACGCCCATCAGTTTTCGATCCCTTCGCGCCCGGTCAACGCGAGGAAGACGTCGTCCATGCTGCCGTGGCGGAACTCGAAGTCGGCCACATCATCACCGTGCGCGCCCAGGATGCGCCGCGCGACGCTCGCGTCCTCCACAGCGATGGCGATCTCGTCGGCATCACCCATCGGATCGAGGCCGTCCGCTTGCGCGAGCGCGAGAAGCGCGGCGCGATTGCGGGTGGTGACGGTGAGGATGCTTCGACTGTGGCGGGCCCGCAGTTCGACGGGCGACCCCTCGGCGATGATCCGGCCAGCATCGATGATGCAGACGCGATCGGCCTCTTCTGTCTCTTCCATATAGTGCGTGGTCAGGAAGACGGTCAGGCCGGTCCTCTCCCCCAGTTCGTGGATCGTCGACCAGACGACCGCGCGGCTGGCGGGGTCGAGGCCGGCGGTGGGTTCGTCGAGGAACAGGATCGCGGGTTGGTGCAGCAGCGCCCGGGCGATGTCGACGCGGCGGCGCTGCCCGCCCGAGAGCTTCCCGTAGCGGCGGTCGAGGAACTCGTCCAGCTCGATGAGTGCGGACAGCTCGGCGATACGGGCGTTGATCGCCGAGGCATCCGTCATCGAGAACCGCGCCCGGATGCGCAAGTTCTCGCGAGCGGTCAGGGCATCGTCGAGCACCGAATCCTGGAAGACGACGCCGATGCTCCGGCGGATCGCTTCGCCGTCGGTACGGATGTCTCGCCCGGCCACGATCAGTCGGCCGGCGTCGAAGGGCAGGACGGTGGTGAGGCATCCGATCGTCGTCGACTTGCCGGCGCCGTTCGTGCCGAGGAACGCGAACACTCCTCCGGTCTGGACCAGGAAGGACACGTCATCGACCGCCGTGACCTTCTTGTACCGCTTGGTCAGGCCCTCGACCTCGATCGCGGGCGATGACATCGACACAGACGGCGTCGGGCGGATTCGTGGCGGCACACCCCCATCCTGCCCGGAGATTCGGCGGGGACGCGCCTCCAATATCCGCGGTCCATCCCACACATGGCGACAACCTCGCCACGGTACTGAGTGTGGGCCCTGCCGGGATCGAACCGACGACATCCACGGTGTAAACGTGGCGCTCTACCAGCTGAGCTAAAGGCCCTCGGGATCAGTCTAGAAGATCGGACCACGTCGACAGATATGGTCCGCGCACCCTCTCCCTCCAGACGGGCGCGGGATGCCCGGAACTGACTAGGCTGAGAGAGGTGTGCGTTCCCGCCCGGCCCACAAGCCGAGACGCCGCCGCCAAGACTCCCCCGGCACGATCTGCCGGCACGAAGAGAGGTCACGTGTGACTGTTCACGACCAGGATCCCTACTCGCAGAACCACGAAGACAGCGACCCGGAAGAGACTTCCGAGTGGCAGGAATCCCTGCAGCAGCTCGTCGACGCGAAGGGCCACGGCCGCGGACGAGAGGTGATGCTCAGCCTTCTGAAGAAGTCGCATGATCTGCACCTCGGCGTCCCGATGGTCCCGACGACGGACTACATCAACACCATCGCGCCCGAGAACGAGCCCGAGTTTCCGGGCGACGAAGAGATCGAGCGCCGTTACCGCGCCTGGATCCGCTGGAACGCCGCCGTCACGGTGCACCGCGCACAGCGCCCGGGCATCGGCGTCGGCGGACACATCTCGACATACGCCTCGTCGGCCGCGCTCTACGAGGTCGGGTTCAACCACTTCTTCCGCGGCGCCGACCACCCCTCGGGCGGCGACCAGATCTTCATCCAGGGTCACGCCTCCCCCGGTACCTACGCCCGCGCTTTCCTCGAAGGCCGGTTGACCGAGGCGCAGCTCGACGGCTTCCGCCAGGAGAAGTCCGCGGCGCCCAACGGCATCCCTTCCTACCCGCACCCGCGTCTGATGCCGGAGTTCTGGCAGTTCCCGACCGTGTCGATGGGTCTTGGCCCGATCAACGCGATCTACCAGGCGATGACGAACAAGTACCTGACCAACCGAGGAATCAAGGATGTCTCGGACGGTCATGTGTGGGCATTCCTGGGTGACGGCGAAATGGACGAGGTCGAAAGCCGCGGCCAGCTCCAGGTCGCGGCGAACGAGGGTCTCGACAACCTGACCTTCGTGGTCAACGCCAACCTTCAGCGCCTCGATGGCCCGGTGCGCGGCAACGGCAAGATCATCCAGGAACTCGAGAGCTTCTTCCGCGGCGCCGGATGGAACGTCATCAAGGTCGTCTGGGGTCGCGAATGGGACGATTTGCTCGCCCGCGACACGGACGGCGCCCTACGAAACCTCATGAACGTTACCCCCGACGGCGACTTCCAGACGTACAAGACCGAGAACGGCGCCTACGTGCGTGAGAACTTCTTCGGTCGCGACGAGCGCGCGCTCGCCCTTGTCAAGGACTACACCGACGACCAGGTCTGGAACCTCAAGCGCGGCGGCCACGACTACCGCAAGGTCTACGCGGCGTTCAAGGCGGCCGTCGAACACAAGGGCCAGCCGACCGTCATCATCGCCAAGACCATCAAGGGCTACGGCCTCGGTCCCCACTTCGAGGGCCGCAACGCGACCCACCAGATGAAGAAGATGACGCTCGAGGACCTCAAGCACTTCCGCGATGCGATGCACATCCCCATCACGGACGCGCAGCTCGAAGAGAACCCCTACACGCCCCCGTACTACAACCCGGGCGAGAAGGACGAGACGATCCAGTACCTGCTGGAGCGTCGCCGCAATCTCGGCGGGTTCCTTCCCGAGCGTCGCTCGACCCACGTCGGCCTCACGTTGCCGGATGACTCGGCCTACGCGATGCCGAAGAAGGGCTCGGGAACGCAAGAGATCGCGACGACCATGGCGTTCGTGCGTCTCCTGAAGGACCTGCTTCGGGCGAAGGACTTCGGCCACCGCATCGTTCCGATCATCCCCGACGAGGCACGCACGTTCGGTATGGACGCGTTCTTCCCCACGGCGAAGATCTACAACCCGAACGGTCAGCACTACACCTCGGTCGACCGCGAGCTGCTGCTGGCGTACAAGGAGAGCCCGCAGGGGCAGATCCTGCACGTGGGTATCAACGAGGCGGGCGCGGTTGCGGCGTTCACCGGTGTCGGAACGTCGTACTCGACCCACGGCGAGCCGCTCATCCCGGTCTACGTCTTCTACTCGATGTTCGGCTTCCAGCGCACGGGCGACGCTCAGTGGGCCGCGGGCGACCAGATGGCGCGCGGATTCATCATCGGCGCCACTGCTGGGCGCACCACGCTCACCGGCGAAGGCCTGCAGCACGCCGACGGCCACTCGCACCTGCTCGCTTCGACGAACCCCGCAACGGTGTCGTATGACCCGGCCTACGGCTACGAGATCGCACACATCGTGCGCTCGGGCATCGAGCGGATGTACGGCGGCGAACACCCGGACCCGAACGTCATGTACTACCTGACGGTCTACAACGAGCCGATCGTGCAGCCCGCCGAGCCCGAGGGCGTCGACGTGGATGGCATTGTGCGAGGCATCCACCGCATCTCGACCGGCGAGGGCGACGGCGCACGCGCCCAGCTGCTCGCGTCGGGCGTCGGTGTGCCGTGGGCCAAGGAAGCCCAGCAACTGCTGCGCGACGACTGGGGTGTGGCAGCGGATGTCTGGTCCGTCACGTCCTGGACAGAGCTCCGCCGCGACGGTCTGGCCGCTGACGAGCACAACTTCCTGCACCCGGAAGAAGAGCCGAAGACGGCCTACATCACCGAGAAGCTGGCCGGCGCACCCGGCCCGGTCATCGCCGTGAGCGACTTCATGCACGCCGTCCAGGACCAGATCCGGCCCTGGGTGCAGCATGACTTCTACACTCTCGGCGCCGACGGCTTCGGCTTCTCGGACACCCGTGCCGCCGCTCGACGCTTCTTCAAGATCGACGGTCCCTCGATCGTCGTGCGGGCGCTGCAAGCACTCGCGCAGCAGGGCGCGGTCGACCGTTCGCTCGTCGCCCAGGCCATCGAGAAGTACCGGCTGTTCGACGTGACCGCGGGAACGAGCGGGAACGCGGGCGGCGAGAGCTGACCGGCGTGCCGGAGAACACAGACGCCGACGACGAAGCGGCGATCGCCAAGACGGTGGCCGATGAGAAAGCGGCGACGCTCACCTGGCTGCGTCGCATCTCCGGCGACCTCGCCACGGCGACGCTCAACCGCCTCGAGGACACGCTGCCCTGGTATCGCGAGATGCCGCCCGGGCGACGGTCCGCCGTCGGCCTCGTGGCGCAGGCCGGCATCAGCTCGTTCATCCAGTGGTACGAAGATCCCGAGTCGACCCCCTGGATCGCGGCGGACATCTTCGCCGCCGCCCCGCGCGAGTTGCTGCGGAGCGTCAGCCTGCAGCAGACGCTCCAGCTCATCCGGGTGACGGTCGAGGTCACGGAAGAGCGTGTGACCGGCCGGGGCGGAAGCATCCGCGAGGCGATCCTGAAGTACTCGCGTGATGTCGCCTTCGCGGCAGCGGATGTCTACGCCCGGGCGGCCGAAGCGCGCGGGTTGTGGGACGCACGGCTCGAGGCGCTGGTCGTCGACTCGATCCTGACGGGCGAAGCCGATGCCGAGCTGCCGAGCCGCATCGCGGCGCTCGGGTGGCACGGACATGGCGAGGTCTGCGTTCTGGTCGGCACGACGCCTTCACAGTTCGACGTCGACCACCTGCGTCGCATCGCACGCAAGCTCGGTGTGGACGTGCTGATCGGCGTACAGGGTTCGCGGCTCGTGCTGGTCATGGGCCGCTCGGACTCGGTCGCCCGCGGTGAAGAACCGATACCCGACCTGCCCTTCCCCGAGATCGCGACGCGACTCGAGCCCGGATTCGGACCCGGCCACCTCGTGCTCGGCCCGGCTGTGCCGGCCCTCGTCGATGCCAGTGCGAGCGCGCGCGCGGCCCTCGCGGGTTTCGCCGTGGCGCGTGCTTGGCGGAACGCTCCTCGACCCGTCGAGGCCGACGACCTGCTGCCCGAGCGCGCCCTGGCCGGCGATGCGCTGGCTAAGCAGACGCTCGTCGAGCGGATCTATCGGCCCCTGCAGGCGCACTCCCCCGATCTCGTCACGACCCTGTGGAGCTACCTCGACAACGGTCGCTCGCTCGAGGCGACCGCGCGCGAGCTTTTCGTACACCCGAACACCGTCCGCTACCGCCTGAAGCGCGTCAGCGAGGTGATCGGCTGGGACGCCACGGGTGCCCGAGAGGCGCTCATCCTGCAGTCGGCCCTGATCCTGGGTCAAATCGCGGCGACCGACACGCGCAGGCGCTCTTCAGTGTCAGCCACGCACAAACGTTCCGGACTTTCTTCGTAGGACTGCGCCAAGACCGACCCCGGTCGAGTTGACAGACTGGGCTAGTGATCGTTGTAGCTTGCCCGGGTCAGGGCTCTCAAACTCCTGGATTCCTCTCCCCGTGGCTGGAACTCGATGGCGCGCGAGAGCTGCTCACCGTGTTCTCTGACGCCGCAGAGGTCGATCTGATCCTGCACGGCACCGTGTCCGACGCCGACACCATCCGCGACACGCGCATCGCGCAGCCGTTGATCGTCGCCGCGAGCCTGCTCGCGTGGATGAAGCTCGATGAGCGCGGGGCGCCCACCCCGGGCGGCGCAGCGGGCCACTCGGTCGGTGAGATCGCGGCGCTCGTCGTCGCCGGGGTCATCTCGGCATACGAGGGAATGAAGCTGGTCGGCATCCGCGGGCGTGCGATGGCGGACGCAGCGGCCCTCGAGCCGACCGGCATGAGCGCCATCGTCGGCGGTGACGAGGCAGCTGTCCTCACCCGACTGGAAGAGCTCGCGCTGACTCCCGCCAACTTCAACGGTGGTGGACAGATCGTTGCCGCGGGTGCGCCCGCCGCGCTGGAGGCACTGGCCGTGGATCCTCCCCGCGGAGCCCGCGTCATCCCCCTGCAGGTCGCCGGCGCATTCCACACGTCGTACATGGCACCCGCGGTCGAGCGGCTCCGCACCGCCGCTGGCATCGTCACGGTGAGCGACCCGACCCTCACCCTGTGGTCCAACAGTGACGGCTCGATCGTCACCTCCGGCAGCACGGCCCTCGACCTGTTGGTCGGTCAGGTGGCCTCGCCCGTCCGCTGGGACCTCTGCATGACCGGATTCTCGGATGCCGGTATCACGGGCCTCGTCGAACTGACGCCCGCCGGTACACTGACCGGGCTCGCCAAACGCGGGCTCCGGGGCATCCCGTCGGTAGCGGTCAAGACCCCCGACGACCTCGATGCGGCCGTGGAACTGCTCTCGAAGGACAACGCATGATCTCGCCCGCACCGCTGACCCAGACCACGGGTGTCGCCCACACGCGCATCTACGCGTACGGTGCAGCCCGTGGCGAGCTCGTCGTCGACAACGATGCCCTCGTCGGACCGATCGACTCGAGCGACGAGTGGATCCGTCAACGCACCGGCATCATCACGCGTACGCGCGCCGAAGCCGGCACGAGTGCCCTCGACCTCGCGACGGACGCCGCCGCCGAGGCGATCGCCTCCTCTGGCGTCGCGCCGGAAGACATCGACCTCGTGATCGTCGCGACGATCAGCAACCCCCAGCAGACACCGTCGATCTCGGCCGTCGTCGCCGACCGCGTCGGCGCTAACCCCGCAGCCGCCTACGACCTCAACGCCGCTTGTGCCGGATTCTCGTACGGCGTCGCGCAGGCCGACGCCCTGATCCGCGGAGGCATCGCGCGGTACGCCGTCGTCATCGGCGCGGAGAAGCTCAGCGACGTCGTCGACCCCACCGACCGCAGCATCTCATTCCTGCTGGGCGATGGAGCCGGCGCGGCGGTCGTCGGACCGAGCGACACCCCCGGAATCGGCCCGACGGTGTGGGGATCGGATGGCTCCAAAGCAGACGCCGTCGGCATGGACCACACGCTCATCGAGTACCGCGACGGTACCGCCGCCTGGCCCACCCTCCGACAGGAAGGCCCGACGGTCTTCCGGTGGGCGGTGTGGGAAATGGTGAAGGTCGCCCGCCAGGCGCTCGAAGCGGCCGGTGTCGAGGCATCCGATCTATCCGCCTTCGTGCCCCACCAGGCGAACATGCGCATCATCGACGAATTCGCCAAGCAGCTGAAACTGCCCGAGACCGTCGTGATCGGGCGCGACATCGAGACGACCGGCAACACCTCGGCGGCGTCCATCCCGCTCGCAACGCACCGCCTGCTGCAGGAACACCCCGAGATCAGTGGCGGACTCGCCCTGCAGATCGGTTTCGGCGCAGGTCTGGTGTTCGGCGCGCAGGTCGTGGTGCTGCCATGACCGGGCGGATCGCCGCCCTAGACTGACTTGCGGTCGCCGACACGACTCCAGAACCCCCATCTAGATCCAGAACCAAGGAGACACCATGGCCTTTTCCACCGATGAGGTGCTTGCCGGGCTCGCTGAGCTCATCACCGACGAAACCGGCATCTCGGCCGACGACGTCGCCCTCGAGAAGTCCTTCACCGACGACCTCGACATCGACTCCATCTCGATGATGACGATCGTCGTCAACGCAGAAGAGAAGTTCGGCGTCACCATCCCCGACGACGAGGTCAAGAACCTCAAGACCGTCGGCGACGCCGTGACGTTCATCACGTCGAACCAGTCCTGATCCACCCTCTCGGGGGCCAGCCGGCCCCCGAGAGCGACAGCAACGCCTGAGGATTCGTGTCATGACCACCAAGCGCATCGTCGTCACCGGGATCGGTGCCTCTTCACCGCTCGGCGGCACCGCCCCCGACAGCTGGACCGCACTGCTCGCCGGAGTGTCCGGCGCACGCACGCTCGAGCACGAGTGGGTAGCGAAGTACGAGCTACCTGTCACGTTCGCCGCCGAGGCGATCGTGCGCCCCGAAGAGGTCCTGCCCCGACCGACCGCCAAGCGGCTCGACCCGGCGTCCCAGTTCGCCCTCGTCGCAGCGATGGAGGCGTGGGAGGATGCCGGAGCACCCGAGGTGGACCCTGAACGCCTCGGAGTCGACTTCGCGACCGGCATCGGCGGCGTGTGGACACTCCTCGACGCGTGGGACACCCTCCGCGAGAAGGGGCCCCGCCGCGTCATGCCGATGACGGTGCCGATGCTCATGCCCAATGCGGCGGCCGGAAACCTGTCGCTCCACTTCGGTGCGCGTGCCTTTGCCCGCACCGTCGCGAGCGCCTGCGCGTCGAGCACAGAGTCGATCGTCAACGCCGTGGAGCACCTGCAGGACGGGCTCGCAGACGTCGTCATCGCGGGCGGCACCGAGTCGGCCATCCACCCCATCACCGTCGCGTCGTTCGCGTCGATGCAGGCGCTCTCGCGCCGCAATGACGACCCCGCGACCGCATCGCGACCCGGCAGCATCGACCGCGACGGCTTCGTCATGGGCGAGGGTGCCGGCGCACTCATCCTCGAGACGGAAGACCACGCCAAGGCGCGCGGCGCAAAGATCTACGCGTACGTTGTCGGCGGCGGCGTCACGGCCGATTCGTACCACATCACGGCCAACGACCCCGAGGGCCACGGCGCGGCTCGCGCCGTGACGATGGCGCTGGAGATGGCCGGAGCATCCCCGGACGACGTCACGCACATCAACGCGCACGCCACCTCCACCCCCGTCGGTGACCCGAACGAGTACCAGGCCCTCAAGGCCATCTTCGGCCCGCGGGTGGAAGAGATCCCCGTCTCAGCGACCAAGGCATCCACGGGGCACCTGTTGGGTGGCACCGGAGCACTCGAGGCCATCTTCACTGTGCTCGCGATCGGTCAGCGCCAAGCGCCTCCGACGATCAACCTGACGACGCAGGACCCCGAAGTGCCGTTCCGGATCTCGGGCGCACCTCAGGACCTGGGCTCGGGCGACCAGCTCGCGATCAGCAACTCGTTCGGCTTCGGTGGCCACAACGCGGTCGTGGCCTTCTCGACATCCTGAACAGCTCTCACGCTCGCAGATCGAGCCCCAGGGGGTTCCACATCCTGACCCAGCCAACAGGCCGCGCAAGCGCGGACGATGGGTTCGGTCCGAGTGTGGGGATGTCTGGGTTGTCGGGCTCGCGTCACTAACCGACTCGCGCCATCAACCGACTTTGTGGAGCCACACCACGGGAGCCTGGTCGCTCGCGTGGCGGAAGATCTCGAGCTCATCGTCCCAGGCCTGGCCGAGCGCGACGCCCAGTTCGCGCTGAAGTTCACGAGCGTCACCCGCGGCGATCTCCATCGCGTACCGAATGCGATCTTCACCGATGACGACGTTGCCGGCCGCGTCGGTCTGCGCGTAGTGGATGCCGAGGTCCGGCGTGTGCAACCAACGCCCACCGTCCGAGCGCGGGGTGGGGTCTTCGGTCACCTCGAAGCGGAGGTGCTCCCAACCGTGCATCGCCGACGACAGGGCGGCGCCGGTTCCGACGGGGCCCTCCCAGTAGAACTCGGCACGACGGGCACCCGGAAGCACCGGCTGCTCGTCCCACTCGAAATTCACGGCGCGACCGAGCGCACGCCCGACAGCCCACTCCAGGTGCGGGCACAGCGCCCGCGGCGCGGAGTGGACATAGATCACTCCGCGCGCTGATGATGTCGCCATTTCCACTTCCGTTTCTTCAGGTACGTCTTCCCCTACGACCTGTGACACGTGTGTCGGCGACTGCTGTTCGGTTGTGGGCCCATTATTGCCCATCGCGTAAGGGAATCACAACACTGTGATTCCGCGGCGCGCCGCCGTTCCGTAAATCTGAAAGGAAGCACGGCCGGATAGAGGCCACCTCGACTCGCGAAGCACGGGTCGAGGCGCGATTTTCCTTTCACATTTACGCGCTTAGGCTGAACGTCGTGTCTGCCGTTTCCGTCATCATCCCCTGGCGCCCCGCGCCCTCCCGCGTGACCGCTTTCGAGGCCCTGACGAGCTGGTACGCGCGCGAGTTCTCCGAGTTCACGGTCCAGACGGTGGACACGGGCGACGACGTCTTCGTGCTCGCGGCATGCCGGAACCGGGGCATCGCCGACGCGAGCCTCGATGACGTGGTCATCATCAACGACGCGGACACGATCCCCGAGGCCGATGCACTCCGAGCCGCTGTTGCTGCCGCGCGGACGAGCGGCCTCGTACACCTGCCATACACCGCCTATCACTGGCTCGGTGCCACCGGCACCGCACAGTACCTGGCGGGGATGGACCCACAACAGTGCGAGTTCGAGCTCGTCCGCGGCGCGTGCTCAGGCGTGTACGTCACGACTCCGCGCACGTGGGAGCGGCACGGAGGGCAGGACGAGCGCTTCCGCGGGTGGGGGTACGAGGATGCCGCGTGGAATCTCGCGCATCAGACCCTCCTTGGCAGCCCACCTCAGCGCCACGAAGGTCGCGTTTACGCCCTGCATCACGTCGCCGAGACACGAGCTGGCGCCCGGTTCGACGCGAGTGCCGCGCTCATGGAGCGCTACCGGTCGGCGGACGGCGATCCCGAAGCGATGCGATCCCTCGTGAGCGAGCGCATTGCCGCCAGCGCCTCGTAGGCGACCTCGGGTCCGGGCCGAGCGGTCTGGCCTTCGGCTATCCGTCGCAACAGGGCGCGGTCGACGTCCGATCCTTCCACCCCGTCCCGATCCGCGTCCCCGGTGAGCAGCACGCGGAGCGCGTCCGCGAGTTCCTCGGGGCTTGCGGAGTTCGGGTCGAGCGCGACGCCTACCCGCGCGCGCTCGATGGTCGCGGCGCCCGCGAACTGATCCGTCGAGAAGGGCAGCACGAGGATCGGCACGCCGCTTCCGAGCGCCTCGGTGACCGAGTTGTTGCCGCCGTGGTTGACCGCAACCGCCGCGCTCTTCAGCAGCCGCACCTGCGGCAGATGGGGACGCACGAGCCATCCGTCTGGCACGTCGCCGAGCGCCTCGCCCGGGGTTGCACCGGTCGCGATCGCGGCTCGCACGCCCACACTGCGGAGGGCCTCGGCAACGCGCGCGAGAACGTCGTCCCGAACGGAGAGGAAACTCCCGAAGCTGACGTAGACGTAGGGTTCGTCTCGAGCGATCCACTCGAGGATGTCGGGGGCAACGGCTTCTTCGCGGCGCGTCGATCCGAGGAAGGCGTGCGGCGGGAGCACCCGCCCCTCGATCGCGGCCAGCTCGGCCGGATAGTTGTACAGGATTGTGCCGCCCTGGGTGCCGCCGTGGGTTGCGAAGGCGTCGTCGACGTCGGCCGACCGACCGTCCAGTTCGCGCGCAGCCCGGTTCCACTCCCCCGTGAAGCCTGCGGCCACCCGGTCGCAGAGTTCACGCAACTCGTCGAGGTCCTCCTGCGATGGCGCGAATGCCCTCGGCCAGTACGGCGGGTAGCCGTAAACCTCCCCCGGGACCGGCAGCGCGCTCGGATGCCCCAGCACGACGTCGCCGTACGGCACACCCGCGGTCTGCAATGCCATGCGAGCGCTGAAGGCCAGGTGGTCAACGAGGATCGCATCGGGGCGGACCTCGTCGACGATTTCGAGCACGCGCCGACTGCGCCCGACGGGATCCCACATCAAGTCGGTAAGCCGCTCCTGTGCCTGGTAGCGCAGGGTCTGCGTCATTCCACGGCGCGTCGCGTCGAAGAATCCCCGCAGCGAAGCGCCCTCGTCGCGCGGTTGTTCCTCGGCGCGAATCACACCGGGGTTCGAGCCCCGCCCCAGTGTCAGATCAATCCGCTCCAACCCGAAGTCGGCGACGATTCCCGCCGTCGACGGGCCCGTCGCGACAACCACGCGCTCCCCCGCATCGCGCCACCGTGTTGCCAGCGTCGCGAGGGGAAGCAGATGCGAGGCGTAGTCCGGGCTGATGACGAGCAGCGTCACCCGAGCACCCCCGCGGCCCGGATCAGCTCGGCCTCTTCCCGCGCCACGCCGCCGTAGACGGGGCCGAGTGCCGAAGCCATGCCCTGGATCGTGAAGCGTTCCCGGACCATGTCGTGCGATCGCTCCGACCGCGACTCGTCGCGCTCGGCGGCGATGTCGAGCGCTTCGGCGATCGCCTGGGTGAGCCGCGCCACGTCCCACGTCTGCGTCAATACCCCGGTATCACCGCGCGTGACGTAGGTGGCAGGGCCGCCCCCGTCGGGCGCGACGACCGTCAAACCGGTGGCCATGGCCTCGAGCAAGGCGATCCCGAATTCTTCCTTCACGCTTGCACACACGTAAACGCCGCCCGCGGCCGCGAGGCCCGGAAGACCGAAGCGGACGGCGGCCAACCATCGCGCCGCGACGTCGTTCGAGCGGTGCCCAGCCAGCACGAGGCCGCGCGCGGCGCGATCCGCGTCAGGCACGATCCGCGCGATGCGCTCGAGCTGCTCGCGTTCGTCGAGCGACGGGCGTTCGAGGTCACCGCCGATGATGAGCAGATTCGCACGATCGGCCAGCGGCCCGCTCGCCCAGGCCTCTACGAGGGTCGCCATGCCCTTGACCCGGTGCAGTCGCCCGACACTCACCAGCAGCGGAAGTCCGCGACGCTCGGCGGGCAGCTCTTCGAGCAGGGCGCGGAGCGGCTGGACCTCGGGCGGGACGTCTTCGCTGGAGCCCGATCGCACCTCGGCAACGGCCCGCTCGACGACCTCGAGGTCGACGCCCTCGGCGACGATCGTGTGCCGTTCGGGGTGCGATGCGATGTCGATGCCGACCAGGTGCCGCATGTCTTCTTCGAGCTTCGGACGGGGAAACAGCACGGTGTGCGCCGCGTTGGATGCGAGGCTCTGCACGAGCCGGGCGCGGAACCAGAAATGTTCGCGCATGTCGACCTCGCCGAAGTCCGATCGGTGCAACGTTCCCGAGAGGTCCATCGACTGGATCACCGCGTGCGGATCGGGGGCCACCGTGAACACGACGGGGATGCCGAGTTCGCGTGCGACGTCCGCCGCGGCGAGGCTGCCCACGTCCGCCATCCGCAGGTGCAGCACGTCGATGCGACCGGCGGCACGGAGGATACGTCGGATGCCACGGCGCGCGGGCACGCGCAGCGACCACGCCGCCGCGGACGGCACGGGCTGTTCGGCCAGCGGGACCCGACCGTAGACGTGGCCATCGCGGTCCATGCCGATGACGCCGAGGTCGATCACGGCACGCTCGCGCGGGCCACGCGACAGGGTCACCACGCGTTGGACACCCGTCGAGGGATCCGCTACCAGGGCATCGCCCAGGCGCACGAGCAACGTCGCGATTCCACCGTTGTCGCCGATGCCCGCCGACGTGAGCGACGGATCGATGTCGGCGTGCAGAAAGAGCTGTGCCACGGTCAGCGGGCCGGGCGTTGGTGCGGATCCGTTGCGGGCAGGGCCGACCGCGGTGCGCGCAGCCGCGAGGTCCACGAGCGCGAGGCGCGCGGCATCCGCCAGCTCATCCTCACCATCGGCCAAGTCACCGAGCAGCGACGCAGCCTCCGCCGAGTGTGCGCGCTGGCCGAGCGCCGCGACGGCCGCGATTCGCACCGTGCGCGGCTCGTGCGGGTCGCTGGCGCAGATGAGCAGCGTTCGCGCAGCGATAGGCGCCCGCACAAGGCCCAGAGTCTCGACGAGGCGCGTGCGGGACGGCGCATCCTGAATCCCCAGAAGAGCCGACTCGATCGCGACCGCGAGCGACTCGCCGATCGTGATCGACCAGTTCTCGAGCGTCCTTTGCGCGAGCATGCCCGAGAAGCCGCCCGCTGCCACGATTCCGAGCAGCCGCCCGATCGCATCGAAGCGCGGCAGACCCGCGCCGAGCGCCCACGCGGCATGTTCACGGATGAAGCCGCGTTCGTCCGAGAGCAGCCCACTCAGAGCTCGGGCCGCCTGCTCGTCGTACATCTCAGCCAGGGCGTGCACGGCCGTGATGGCCGCGACGTCGTCTTCGCTGGCAAGGGCCTTCGCCAGCAGACGAAGGGTACGAACACCAGGGTCGCGTCCCGCTTCGAACGCAACATCGTCCGCGAGCCGGATGGCGTCCACGATTCCCGGGGCGGCGTACACCGCGTCCATGGCCGTCTGGATGCCCATCGTCGTCTCCTCCGCGCGCGCGAGTTCGTCCGAACACAGTCGTCCGAATACAACCGCATGCCGATCGTAGCCCGCGCGAGTGACATCGGACTCGGCTGGCGTCGGCCGACTTCGGAGGCTAGGCTCCGGTGCTCGTGCGGCTTCTCTCTATCGGCGATATCGGCGTGTCAGACGGCATGATGCACATCGGTGACGAGGCGATGGTCGAGGCCCTCCGCGACGAGATGCACGCTCGCGGCGTCGAGCTCGTCGCCGTGTCCGCCGAGCCGGCCGAATCGGCCGCGCGGTACGGCGTCGACGCGGTTCCCCGCATCGGATTCGCAGGCCTCAACCGTGACGACGCGGAGGACCGGATGCGCGAGGTCGTGGCTGCGGCGAAGCATCCGTCCCTTCTCGGGACGGATGATCCCGCGCGGGCGGTCATCGAGGCGATAGCCGACACAGACGGGGTCGTCGTCGCGGGCGGCGGTAACCTCGCGTCGCGCTGGCCGGTGCACATCTATGAGCGGGCGACGTTGGCCCGGATCGCCGGCGAACTCGGGCGTCCCGTGGTCATCACGGGTCAGACATTCGGTCCGGACCTCGAGCCGCACGATCGGACGCTGCTGTCTCGTGCTCTGCAGAACGCTCGCCTCGTCGGAGTCCGCGAGAAGACATCTCTGGCGCTGGCGCGTGAGCTCGGCGTGGTTGCGCGCCTGGGCGTCGACGATGCCTCGTTCCTGGGCGACCGCGATCCCGGCGCGGATGAAGACGCGGACGCCCCGCGATCGGGAGTGCTCGTGAGCCTCTCGCTCAGCCTGGGCGGTGCTCGGCGCGACGAGACCGTCGCCGGCATCGCCCGGCTGGTCGATCGGGCGGCCGAGCTGACCGGTGAGTCGGTCGCGTTCCACGCGCACTTCGGCCGCCTGGACTCCGCGGCTCCCGCCCGCGGTGACGCCGTGCTGCACGATGAGGTGCGGGCGCAGATGTCGGCACCGTCGCGGGTGATCCCCACCGGCGACCCGCGCGCCGCGGCCCGCCTCGCGCGGTCGTCCGCGCTGCTGATCACCGGTCGCTACCACCCGGCCGTGTTCGCCGCACCTGCGGGCGTACCGATCGTCGGGCTCGTCGCTGACGACTACACCCGCATCAAGCAGCTCGGTGTACTGGGACACTGGGGTCAGGACGGCATCGCACCGCTCGCGGACACCGCTGGCGCAGGCGCCGCGGTGCTCGACCAGGTCTGGTCAGCGCGCGAACGGATCGCCGATGCCGCGGCCGAACGCGAGCCCCGCAACCGTGCAGAGGCGGCGCTGTGGTGGGACAGGGTCGCGAACGTCGAACGCTGAACCGCGTATGCAGGCACGACGCTCACCCAACTCGTCTCACCACCAGGGTTTGGCCGGTCCTTCACGGTGGCACGCCCATCCCGAGAACGGCCGGGGGTAACATGACGACAAGGTCGAGCCGCGTATCGAGGAGCTATGAAGCCGTCACCTGTGCGTCGTGATCGCAAGTTCTACACGAGCCTTGCGTTGCATCAGGCCGTACAGCGTCACCTTAGTGAAGATCCGGAGCGCGTGGTCCAGCTCGGGATCGAAGGTGCGAACCGCGTCCTTCCGCATACGCGGGGAGGTGCGCGCGATCTCGTATCGGAATGGCTGCGATTGCTGCGAAGCCGCGACGTAGACGGCATCAACGCTGTGCTGGCCGGCGACGACGAGTACGCGGTAGAGATGCGGAATCTCGGGGTGTTCTTGGGTGTGCTCTCAGAGGCGGAGCGGCGCACTGTCCTCGACGAAGTCTACAGCCGTAGCGAGTACGCGCGGTGAACCGTTCAGAACTGGAACGCGCCATTCGCGCCGCGACACACGTTGTCATGCGCGACAAGGTCATTATCATCGGTAGCCAGAGCGTTCTCGGAACCTGGGACCAGGACGAATTACCCGCCCTAGCCACGCTTTCGAACGAAGTCGACATCATGCCGCTCGACGACGATGATGCGGAGACGATCGCTCGTCGTCTGGACATCAACGGGGAGTTGAGCATCTTTCACGAGACGCACGGCTTCTATATCGACGGCGTGGGGCGGCGAACCGCCACTCTGCCCGACTTGTGGGAAGAACGGCTCGTCGAGGTACCAACGGAAGGGCCGGACGGCGCGGCCCGTTTGGGACTCTGCCTCGAACCACACGACCTGTGCGTCGCCAAGCTCGTAGCGCATAGGCAAAAAGACCGTGACTTTGTTGGTGCGCTGCTCGATGCGGATCTGATCGATCCAAACATCCTGCTCGAACGCTTGACGAGCACCCATCTCGCCGACGGCGGCAACCTCGACTACGCATACAGGTGGGTTCTGGACCGCGTCTTGCCGCGTGAGGCTACGTAGCAAACACGAGAGCGCGGCAGACTTGAGTATGCGTTCAGTAACCCTCCCTAACGGGGTACAAGTTTCTTGCTATGCCGACATCGACGTTGGTCTCGATGTCATAGCGGAACTGAGCGTCCGGGAAACGTGCGCCTCACTTACCAGCGACCTATTCGAGGACCTCGTCGTTGACAAGCTGGCATCGCACGTGCAAACCGTATCGCTGCGCCGACGGCCGATGTCAAGGCCACCTACCCTCGGCGATTAGCCGGCCCGGGGAGTCTGCGGCGCCAACCCGATCAGGTACGACTATCGTCATCGAACTGCCGCGAACATCAACGGTCCAACTTTTTCAGGGCTGGGTCGCGTGCTTGCTAGGAGTAGGGCGGGTGGGACTTGAACCCACGATCGTCGGGTTATGAGCCCGCTGCCTTGACCAGCTTGGCCACCGCCCCGTAGGGAAAAGCCTAGCGTCCGTCAGACGAGAGGATCGGGACCCGCGCCATCGTCCATCGTGGGTCGCGGTGAAACACTGCTGGATGTCGATCCCCCGCGGAGGATCGGGAACTCCTGGCTGTGCGACAGAACCTGCGGATGGAAGCGCGCCAGGGTGATGACGCCCCACACCGCGATGGCCCCCGCGATGGCGAAGCCGATGAGAGCCCACAGTGGCGCGGCGCCGCCCTCACCGAGCACGAGCAGACCGATGAGGACCGCGACCATCGGGTCGATGACCGTCAGGCCCGCGATCACGAGGTCGGGCGGGCCGGACGAATACGCGGTCTGGACGAAGTAGGCGCCGAGACCTGTCGCCGCGAGCAGCGCGAGCAGACACACGAATGTCAACCACTCGAAGTCACCGGCCTCGACCCGTTTGATGACGACCTTCGCGAGCGTTGCGACGAAGCCGTAGACGACGCCCGCACTCAGGATGTAGAACAACGCCCGCATCCGCTTGCGCAGCAGGATCCACAGCGCGATCATGACGACGAGCACGACGCCCATGATCACGAGCACCGTGATGAGGTCGCTCTCGCTGAGCGGCCGCTCGGTCGCGAAGATCGCGGCGATGATCACGAAGATGAAGATGCCGCCGACGCACGCGACGATCGCCATGAGCGATCGCCTCGTCGGCGCCAGGCCGCTCACACGCGAGTTCAGCAGGGTCGTGATGACGAGGGCGATCGCGCCCAGCGGCTGCACCACGATGAGCGGTGCAACGGTCAATGCACCCAGCTGGCAGAGAATCGCCATCCCGAGCATCAGTGTGCCAACGACCCACGAGGGGCGCGTGATCAAACGCGACATCTGCCGCATCGTCAGCCCGCTCGCGCCGTCCTGCCCGCTCAGGCGCTCGACTTTCTCCACACCGCGGTGCTGATACAGAGCGCCGAACGACATGAAGACCGCGCCGGCCAGAGCCAGCGGGATACCCAGGAGCAGGCCTGGATTCTGGAAAGCGCCGACGAGCTGCTCGCCGACTTCTTCTACTGATCCCACCCACATCACTCATCGACACTAACCGAGGCAGATGCCGATGGGCCGAGGCGCTCCGGTTAGGCTCGATACGTGGCCGTGCTCCCGATCGTGATCCTGGGTGATCCCGTCCTTCATTCCCCCGCAGCTCGCGTCGGTGTCATAACCGACGAGATCCGGACTCTCGTCGCCGACATGCACGAGACGATGGATGTCGCACCCGGCGTCGGACTCGCCGCCCCGCAGGTGGGGGTGCCGCTGCGGATCTTCGTGTATTCGTACGAGGACGACGAGGGGGCGCCTTGGCGGGGCGTCGTGATCGACCCGGAGCTGTGGATCACGTCGCCGGAGCCCGGTCATCCCGATCCGGACGACGAGAGCGAAGGGTGCCTGTCGTTCCCCGGCGAAAGGTTCCCGCTGCGCCGCGCCGACCGCGCCATCGTCACGGGAACGGATCTCGAAGGCGCGCCCGTCCGACTCGAGGTCGATGGCTGGCGCGCACGCATCCTGCAGCACGAATTCGATCACCTCGACGGGATTCTCTACGTCGACCGCATCGGCGACGCCGACGCGAAGACGGCCGCCAAGATCGTGCGCAAACGCGGCTGGGGCGTGCCCGGGCAGTCGTGGATGCCCGGCGTCGACGACCTCGACGCATAGGACGAGCCGCGTAGGCCGAGCCGCGTGGACCGCGCCTCGCGCCCATCGCCGAATCGCGCGTAGGCTCGAAGAGTGGAAGAGGTACGGATCGAACGACGCGCGAGCCTGGAAGTGCTCCGCGCCGAGGCATCCGAAGAACTCGGCGTCGTCGTCGAAGAGCGCCTTCGCCATGGCGAAGACCCCTGGGCCTTCATGGAAGAACTCCCCACGGTCGATGAGCTCGTCGTGCACATGCTGCGTGCCGACGCGATCATCGCGGACGGTGGACGGATGCCGACGCACGTCCGCCACTATCGTGTGCTGCGCCAGATCGCGCTTGAGCACCCCGCCCTAACCAGTACGGTGTGGCGGATGCTCGGCGAGGACCCACTCGCCCACCGGGGCTCCGGCGGCTAAGCGGCCGGCCGGGGAAGTCGACAGATCACGGTCGTTCCCACGCCCACTTCGCTGCGCAGCTGCACATCCCCGCCGTGGGCCTGGAAGATATTGCGGACGATGTGCAGACCGAGCCCGAAGCCCTGGATCGCCTGTGCCCGGGCCGCCGGGGCCCGGTAGAACGAGTCGAATGCGCGAGTGATTTCGGCCCGCGACATCCCGGGGCCCGTGTCGGTGATCCGCAGCTCGATCGCGTCGCCCTCACTCGAGAGGCGCACCACCACGGGCATCTCTTCGGAACCGAACTTGATGGCGTTCGTGAGAAGCTCGCCGATCGCCTGCGAGAGACGCCGCGGGTCCACGTCGGCTTCGATCCCTCCGGCGTCGGTGCCGAAGCGAATGACCCGACCGCGATTGCGCGGCGGAAGACGATCGACGCACTCCTCGACGAGCTGTCCGACATCGACCCGCACAGGATTCAGGTCGACGCCATCGTCGCTCGCCGCCATGAGTTCGGCGATGCGCGTCGTGAGGCGCTCGATTCCCCGCCGCACCGTGTCGAGCCGCTCGGCCAGTCGCGGAGGAAGCTCAGGGTCTTCCTCCAGCAGATCCACGTAGCCCACAGCCGCCGTGAGAGGCGTGCGGAGCTCGTGCGAAGCCGTGCGCAAGAACTCCTCGCGAATCTCGATCGCCTCGGCAAGCTCGGTGACGTCGTACATGACCGCCACGGTGCCGAGCAACTCCCCGGACGGCCGCCGCACGAGACTGGTCGAGGTGATCATCGCGGACTGCTTGTGCGCCGGTCCGATCCACGCGAAGTCCTGCTCCACAACTTCGGCTCGGAGCCCCCGTTCGAGTGGTTGTGCTTCCGGCGGGATGGGGGTGATCCGATCCGCCCCGTACATCCTGTTGCCGCTGTACTGCTTCGCGTCGAGATCGAATCCGATTGCGGCGGCAGCGTCCGCGGCACGATCGTTGGCGATGAGCTCTCCGTCGACCGCGAAAAACGCCACACCGGCGTTCACCGTATCGAGGATGCTGCGCACGATCGCTTCGCTGTCCTGCGCCTCTTCGAGCGCGGTCTGCTGAACGGAGAAGGCCTGAATGAGCCGCGCGCGGCGGGTTCGCAGTTCGTCGGCCGCGAGATTCGCCAGGATGGCGATCCCGATGACGAGAACCGGCAGCGTCAGCACGTTGAGCCACTCGAGCGAGGACTGCGGCACCGTCCACGCTGCGAGGTAGGGGAACACGGCGATGAAGATCGTGCCGCCGACCGCGGCGAATATGACACCGCGATTGAAGCCGTAGGCGAGCCAGAGCACGGGGAAGATCGCCAAGATCTCGACCGAGGGTACGTAGGGGAACAGTGCGGCCCGGACAAGAGCGACGCCGATGACGTCTGCGAGGGCCAGCACGACGAGCCCGGGAGCGGTGACCTTATGCCACGGAACGAGGAGGCCCACAACGCACGATGTCACGATCATGAGGCCGCCGGCGATGAGGAACGCATCACCGCGCACCTCGGGTACCACGACCCACCCGCTCGCGATCACAAACGTCGTGCCGACCAACAGCGGTAATTGGGCGCGAACGAATACCAGAAACCGTCGTTGGCGGATCGTGCCCCGCTCGAACACATCCATGGTGCGCACGAGAATAGACCGATTCGGCAGGCTCGGACAGCATTTGGGCTCGCCGCGCCGCCAAACCGTGTCAAACGAGCAGGTACAGAGCGCCGACGATCGTCAGCGCGATGACGATGCGTTCGAACCAGGTTTGGTTGATCCGCCCCGCGATCAAGCGCCCACCGAATGCACCGACCAACACCGCCGGGACGAGGACCAGATCCATCAACAACGTCGCTGGCGTGATCAGCCCCAGCCCGAACATGATGGGGAGCTTGGTCAGGTTGACGAGCGCGAAGAACCACGCGGCGGTGCCGAGGAACGCCATCACGCGGAACCCGGACGCGAGGAAGTACATCGACATGACCGGGCCACCGGCATTCGCGACCATCGTGGTGAATCCCCCGAGCGAGCCGTAGGTCGCTGCCGCCGGCCAGCGCGCACCGTCCACAGCCGGTTCGCCCCGCCGCGCGTAGCGTCGCCACAGCGTGACCGCGATGAGGACGAGCAGGATGACCCCGATCGTGCGGCGCACCCAGGAATCGTCCGCGACGACGAGGAAGATCGCGCCCAACACGAGACCCGCAGCGACCGCGGGGACCAGCCGACCGAGAGCTCGCCAGTCGGCGTGGCGACGGTAGGCCCAGAGCGCAAAGATGTCGCCCACGATGAGCAGAACGAGCAGGGTGGCGGTCGACTGCTTCGCCGGCAGGATCGCTGCGAAGATCGCCACGGCCAGGGTGCTCGCGCCGGGCAGAGCAGCCTTCGACAACCCGACGATGAGGGCCCCGATCACCAGCAGAACCCAGCCACCTGCAGCCAGTTCTGTCACTGCTCCCCCACTTGGACTCGAACCAAGAACCTATCGGTTAACAGCCGATTGCTCTGCCAATTGAGCTATGGAGGAATGCGCCCGACTCGCGCCGGGCAACCCCACTATCCTAGCAAACCCGAACCGTCCGCAACGACACCTGCACGTCAGGGCGCGACCAGCCACGGGTCGGCATTGGCGCCCGGCGCCCACGCCAGACGATCGTGTGGTCCCTGCGCCACGATGTGTCCGTGCTGCAGCACGATGACGTCGGCATTCAGCACACTCGCGAGCTCTGCGTCGTTCGACACAGCCAGCGTTGCCATGGAGAAATCAGCCGCACGCTGACGGAGCGCAGACAGGACGGCCGATCGGGATGCGACGTCCAGGTTCGCGAGCGGTTCATCCGCGATCAACACACGGGGCTGCAGCACGAGGGCGCGCGCGAGGGCGACACGCTGCCGCATCCCGGCGCTCAATTCGTACGGAAACTGCGTGGCCACCTTCAGCGGTAGGTGCATCTCATCGAGCATCGACGCGACCACGAGCGCGAGCGCGCGTTCAGCGACCTTGCGGTCGCGGCTCGTGATCGGTTCGGTGATGATCTCGCCCGCCGTCAACCGCGCGGGTAGATCCGCGCCCGCTCGCTGCGGCAGATACCCGGTGTAGTACATCAGCGAACGCTTCGCGCGACCGGGGTGACGAATGGAGACGCCGTCGACGAATGCCTGGCCGCCCACGACCGCGAGGTCGTCGGTGCCGCGACCTGCGAGAGCTACCGCGAGACTCGACTTACCCGACCCCGTCGAACCCATGACGACGAGCGATCGACCCGGCAAGAGTTCGAACGAGACGCCGTCGACCGCGCGACCGCCACCCGGACGAGAACCGGACGTGTGCGCCAGCGACAGATCCTCCGCAAGAATTGCGAACGGGATGTCTCGACGCCGGGCCATGCTCTTCATCATGCCCCGGATCATGGGCCCGGGGCGGGAATTCAGTCTTCCGTGAGCAACGCGTGTCGCTGGGCGTCGAGGTCGCGCAGCCGCATTCTCAAGGTTCGCCCCTCCTCTGAGGCCGCCGGAACACGCTGGACCGCACCGAGCAACTCGGTCTTCTCGCGATCGATCGCGCGGGCCAGCATCCGGCGAGCGAGCGAGACAGCGGATGCCTGGGCGCTCTGTTCGTCGCGGGCGGGGAACGGTGCGGCGAGGAGTTCTGCCGCCAGCCCACGATAGGGCTCGCGCACATTCTCGATCGCCGTCAGCGCCCATCCGGCACGTGCGGGGTCTCCGGTTGCAATCGACTCGCGGACGGCTTCGAGCCCCGGGTGTCGCATCGGCTGGGCGATCGCACGCGCCCGCAGGTCTTCGGGGACCGTGTGTCCGTACTGCAGGAACGCCATGACGGCGTCGCGTTCGAGCAGAACGTCGGGGGTGTGCGGCAGGTTCGCGAGTGTGACCGCGGCGACCGGGGCGGATCCGCCCTCCGACGCGGTGCCCGGCGCTGCGGCCTGGTCGGCACGGGCGCCCTCCCGCGCCGCGCCTCGGGCCGCACGCTCGACAGCCGGACGCACCTCGCCGATGTCCATGCCGAGGCGACGAGCGAGCACCCGGGTATATCCGGGGCGGAGCGACGGGTCACGGATGTCTGCGACGATCGGTGCCGCCGCCCGCAGCGCCCCGATACGTCCCTCCACGCTCGCGAGGTCGTAGTCGGCAATCCGCCGGTCGATGACGAACTCGTACATCGGCTGCTTGTGCTCGAGCAGGGCGCGGACGGCCGCGTCACCGCGATGCAGCCTCAGATCGCAGGGGTCCAGTCCTTCGGGCGCAACGGCGACATAGGTCTGGGCAGAAAAGCGCTTCTCTTCGGCGAAGGCACGCAGCGCCGCCTTCTGCCCCGCGGCATCCGGATCGAACGTGAAGATGACCTCGCCCGAAGCCTTGTCGTCACCCATCACGCGCCGCAGCACCGTGATGTGGTCGGTACCGAACGCCGTGCCACAGGTCGCGATCGCCGTCGTGATGCCCGCCAGGTGGCAGGCCATGACATCGGTGTATCCCTCGACGACCACGACCTGGTCGGCGCGGGAGATATCGCGCTTTGCGAGGTCGAGCCCGTAGAGCACCTGCGACTTGTGATAGATCGGGGTCTCGGGGGTGTTCAGGTACTTGGGGCCCTGGTCGTCCTCATACAGGTGACGCGCACCGAAGCCGACGGTCTGACCCGTCACGTCACGGATGGGCCACACCAACCGACCGCGGAAGCGGTCGTAGACGCCCCGCTGACCTTGAGACATCAGACCGGCGGTCGTGAGCTCTTCGCGCGAGAATCCTTCGGCGGTGAGCGCCTTCAGCGCTTTGTCCCACCCCTTCGGGGCATAGCCGACGCCGAAGTGCGCGGCGGCTCCGGCATCGAACCCGCGCTCACCGAGAAATCGGCGCGCAGCCTCCGCCTCGGGCGTCGACAGCTGGCTCTGGAACCACGCCGCCGCCGTCTGGTTGGCGGCATACAGACGTGCCCGCCCGCTCGTTTCGGGCGCGGGTCCACCGCCCTCTTCGTAGTGCAGCGTGAAGCCGATGCGAGCGGCCAGCCGCTCGACGGCATCCGTGAACGTGACGTGGTCCATCTTGCGCAGGAACGTATAGACGTCCCCCGACTCGCCGCATCCGAAGCAGTGGTAAAAACCCACCTGCGGACGGACGTGGAAGCTCGGGCTGCGCTCGTCGTGGAACGGGCAGAGACCCTTCATCGACCCGACACCCGCCGACTTCAGGGCGACGCGCTCCCCCACGATGTCGACGATGTTCGTTCGGGCCTTGACCTCTTCGACATCGGCCTGAGCGATCCGCCCAGCCATCAGCTTTCCTTCGACCAGGGACGCGAGCCCGGCGTCCAGATGCCGAGGGCGCCCGCATCTACCTCGCCGAGAAGGCGCTCGTGCCACGACAGGGCGTCCTGGTCGGTCAGGCTTGCCACCTGATCGACGATCACGCGTCGACGGGCGGCATCGGAATCGGCCGCGAGGAAGTCGCCGCGAAGCGCTGGGGTCAACTGCGCGGGGCCCGCTTCCCACAGAGCGGTTGCGAGGCGCTTCAGCATCCGCCTCTGCTCCTTGTAGAGCGTCTTTCGTCCATCGATCGACACCACGAAAGCGCCCACCATGCCCTTGAGCGCGGCGACCTCAGCCTCGACGACCCGCGGCACGACCACGTGCGCACCGTACCGCGTCAGCGTGCGGGCGGGATATGCCTCACGCGTCGCGGTCGTAGCAGCGCGTGCGAATCGCCCGATCAGGTCACTCGTGAGGTTCTTCAGGCGACCGAGGGCGGCGCGCGATCCGTCGAACGACGTGATCCACTCGGGCATCCGCGTCAGGCGGTACAGCGCATCGTCGAGCTCGTCCCGGGCGAAGTCGAAGCCGACCCATGCCTGCAGCGCCGTGACGAGCGCCTGATGCTCGGCAGGATCCGAGAGACGGCGCGGATCGAGGTATCCGTTCGTCACCGCGTCTTCGAAGTCGTGCACCGAATAGGCGATGTCGTCGGCCAGGTCCATGACCTCGGCCTCGATACACCGCACACGACCGGGCGCACCCTCGCGCATCCAGCGGAAAACGGGCTCGTCGTCCGCGTAGACGCCGTATTTCAGGCGTCCGCCGGCGTCAGGCAGCGGATGCTCGGACGTCCACGGGTACTTGCAGGTAGCGTCGAGGCTCGCCCGCGTGAGGTTCAGACCGACGCTCTGCCCATCGGCGTCGATGACCTTCGGTTCGAGCCGCGAGATGATCCGCAGCGTCTGCGCATTGCCCTCGAACCCACCGATGTCATCGGCCCAGTCGTTGAGCGCACGCTCGCCGTTGTGCCCGAACGGCGGGTGCCCGAGATCGTGGCTGAGGCAGGCCGCATCCACGACATCCGGGGCGAGCTCGAGCCAGGTTGCCAGCTCGCGGCCGACCTGGGCGACCTCGAGAGAGTGGGTCAGCCGGTTGCGGGCGAAATCGGCCGGGCTGGCGGGGCTGAGCACCTGTGTCTTCGCCGCGAGGCGACGAAGAGCAGCTGAATGCAGCACGCGAGCCCGGTCGCGGGCGAAGTCGTCGCGCTTCGACCGGTGCTCCTCGGCGTGGAACCGCTCGGTCGCGTGCTCGTCATAGCCGTCGGTGCGGATCGCTGCGGGTTCTTTTCTGGCGTGAGCCGCTACGCCCTTATCAACCACGCCTTTATCCACCACTGTGGTGCAACTCCGCCGCGGCGATCTCCTGGCCCTCGGCCACGTTGACGTCTCGGCTTTCGAGCCAACGGTCGGGCAGCGCCGGGCGCTTCGGGGTTCCGGCCCGGCCGCGCTGGCCTTCGGCCGCTGCCCCGGGGTACGGGGCGTCCAGCGGGAAGCTCGGCGAGCAGCTCGTCGATCTCGTCCAGGCTCGACGCGGTCGCGAGGCTCGCGCGCGTCTCACCACCGACGGGATACCCCTTGAAGTACCACGCGACGTGCTTGCGGATGTCTCGGCATCCACGTCCCTCGTCTTCGAAGAACTCGACGAGGAGTTCGGCATGACGGCGGAAGGCGCGAGCTACGAACCCGAGGTTCGCATCAACGGCGGGAGAGTCGGCGCCGAACGCCGCCGCGAGGTCACCGAAGAGCCACGGGCGCCCGAGGCATCCGCGTCCCACGACAACGCCGTCGCATCCGGTCTCGGCCATCATGCGCACGGCGTCTTCGGCAGACCAGATGTCGCCATTGCCGAGCACGGGAACGGTCGTCACGGTCTCTTTGAGCTTCGCGATCGCCGACCAGTCCGCCTGCCCCGAATAGAACTCCGCAGCCGTGCGTGCGTGGAGGGCGATGGATGCGACACCCGCGCCCTCGGCGATGCGACCGGCTTCGAGGTAGGTGAGGTGGTCGTCGTCGATGCCCTTGCGCATCTTGATCGTCAGGGGCACGTCACCGGCAGCCTGGACGGCGCCCTCGACGATGTCGCGGAACAGGCCGAGCTTCCACGGCAGGGCCGCTCCCCCGCCCTTCTTCGTGACCTTGGGCACCGGGCATCCGAAGTTCAGGTCGACGTGATCGGCGTGATCTTCGGCGACGATGATGCGGACCGCCTCGGCGACGGTGGCGGGATCGACGCCGTAGAGCTGGATCGAACGGGGTGTCTCGGACTCGTGGTGCTGGATCAGACGCATGGTCGTCGCGTTGCGCTCGACCAGTGCCCGAGACGTGATCATCTCGCTGACGTACAGGCCGGCGCCGTACTCGCGACACAGGCGCCGGAACGCCGTGTTCGTGATCCCCGCCATCGGCGCAAGCACGACGGGGACATCGAGAGCGAGCGGCCCGATGCGCAACGTCGGCGCGGAAGTAAGGAGGCCGGACATCTCATCATTCTCCCAGACATAACGTGGCCTTCGTCTCGATACGTGGTCGTATCGTGGACAGCATGACGAACGACACCGCTGTGGACATCCGAAAGATCCCTTTCCACACCGCGGACGGGGGCACCGCATCGCTCGCCGACTACGGCGATAAGGTCATCCTCGTCGTCAACGTCGCGTCGAAGTGCGGTCTCGCGCCACAGTACGAACAGCTCGAAGAGCTGCAGCGCACCTATAGTGAGCGCGGCTTCACCGTCCTCGGATTCCCCTGCAACCAGTTCATGGGACAGGAGCCCGGCTCGATAGACGAGATCCTCGACTACTGCGCCGTCAACTGGGGCATCACGTTCCCGATCTTCGACAAGGTCAAGGTGAATGGCGGCGGTGCCGCGCCGATCTACAAGGCGCTGAAGAAGGCGAAGGACTCGGAGGGCGCGCACGGCCCGATCATCTGGAACTTCGAGAAGTTCGTGCTCACGCCCGGCGGCACCGTACACCGCTTCCGTCCGACCGTGAAGCCCGACGACCCGGCCATCGTCTCGGTCATCGAGGCAAATCTGCCCGCCTGACGCGGATTCACGGCAAGCCCTGCGGCGGTCAGACCGCGGCGGGCTCGTTCTCGATCTGCAGGTCACCTTCCGGGGTGTTCCGCTCGGCCCACACCTGGCGGGCGATCTGCGCGAATGCCTCGGCCGGTTGGGCGCCGCTGACGCCGTATTTGCCATCGATCACGAAAAACGGCACCCCGTTGATTCCGTAGGTCTGCGCCTGGGCCTGATCGGCGCGAACATCCGCGAGGTAGCGCTCGGATTCGAGGGCCTCACGCGTCTCGTCCGCGTCGAACCCGACCTCGGCGGCGAGGGCCACGAGGTCATCGATGCGACCCACGTGCTTACCCTCGGTGAAGTACGCAGCCATCAGGCGCTCGGCCATGTCGAGCTGGCGTCCCTTGTACTTGGCGAAGTGCAGGAGTTCGTGGGCCTTGACCGTGTTCGTGTGCTTGAGCAGGTCATAGCGGTAGGCCAGCCCCGATCCGGCGGCGACATCCGTGACCCGACCGATCATCTCGCGTGCCTGCTCGAGCGGCACGCCCTTGTGGTTTGCCAGGTATGAGACCTCGTCACCCTCGAAATCCACCGGAGTATCCGGAGACAGCTCGTACGAGTGATAGGTCACCTCGACGCGGGGGCCGTCGGGATCTGCGGATGCTTCCACCAGTCCGTTCTCGAGATTCCGCTTGCCGATGTAGCACCAGGGGCAAGCGATATCGCTCCACACGTCGATCTTGATGGCATCCGTCATACCGTGCTCAACACCCGCAACATGCCCGCATATTCCCGCCCCCGCATGCTTCGCCACCACATCCCGCTCCCCTGGCACTAAATGTTGCCGGGCGGCGCCCGAGGCAACATCTACTGCCAGGGGAACGGACTCGGCACGGGGTGAGAGAGGGTGGGGGCACTACGGAGCGCCGGGCGTGTCGATCGCGCCACCGAAGCGGCGGTCCCGGTCGAGGTACAGCTCGATGCCCTGCCAGAGATCCGAGCGCGAAAAGTCGGGCCAGAGCGTGTCGAGAAACACGAACTCGGCGTACGCCGACTCCCACAACAGGAAGTTCGACGTTCGCTGCTCTCCGCTCGAGCGGATGAATAGGTCGACATCGGGCATGTCCGGCACATACAGGTGGCGCCGGATCAGCTTCTCGGTGACGGCGGAGGGACGGATGCGTCCGCGCGCGACATCCTCGGCGATCTGCCTCATGGCATCCACGAGTTCGACGCGACCGCCGTAGTTGACGCACATCGTCAGCGTCAGCACGTCGTTGCCCGCTGTGAGCTGCTCGGCATGCTGCAGCTCCTTGATGACCGAACCCCACAGCCGCGGCTTGCGACCCGCCCAACGCACGCGCACGCCCCACTCGTTCAGCTGGTCACGGCGGCGATGCAGGACGTCGCGGTTGAAGCCCATCAGGAAGCGGACCTCATCGGGCGAGCGCGTCCAATTCTCGGTCGAGAAAGCGTAGACCGACAGATGCTTCACGCCCGCCTGGATCGCCCCCGCGACGACGTCGAGCAGTGACGCCTCACCCGCCTTGTGTCCCTCCACCCGCGACAGCCCGCGGCGGTTCGCCCAGCGACCGTTGCCGTCCATCACGATCGCCACGTGCTCGGGGACCGAGCCAGACGGGAACGCCGGCGGGTACACGCCCGTCCAGTCGAGGGGGCGATACGGCACGGCATCCTTATGCGTGTAGGGCTTGGGGCTCATCGAGGTCCTTCGAGATGCGAGAGCGAGCGGATGCCTCGCTCGAGGTGCCACTGCGTGTACGCCGCAACGACACCGGATGCTGCGGCCAGGGCACGTGGGGGCGCGGCGGCCACGACATCCCATTCCCCCGCCATCAGCGCACCGAGCTGGCGGACGGCTTCGGGTCCGATGCGCGCGCTGCCTGGAGGGGCGCAGTCGTTGCAGACGATGCCGCCGAGCTGCGCGACGAAGTAGTCGTTGGGACCGGCCGCACCACAGCGGGCGCACTCACCGAGGCTCGGTGCCCAGCCCGAGAGGGCCATGACCCGCAGCAGGTAGGAGTCCAGGACGCTGCGCGACTCGTGCTCACCGCGAGCCAGTGCGCGCAGGCCACCCACGAGCAGCAGGTACTGCTGGGGAGTCGCCTCGGACTCGTTGAGGCGATCGGCGGTCTCGACCATCGCGTTCGCGGCCGTGAAGCGCTCGTAGTGCACGACGATGTCGGCGCCGTACGAGCCCAGGCTCTCGGCCTGCTGGACGATGTCGAGGTTGCGTCCGGCATACAGCTGGACATCCGCGACCATGAACGGCTCGAGCCGTGCCCCGAAGCGTGAGGCCGTGCGCCGTACACCCTTCGCGACCGCGCGGACCTTGCCGTGCCGACGGCTCAGCATCGTGATGATCCGGTCCGCTTCGCCCAGCTTGTGGGTGCGGAGGATCACGACCTCGTCGCGGTAAGTGGGCACCGGTCCATTATCCGGCGGTGCGGCGACACCGGGTCGCGCGGCTCGCCCACGGGTGCCGGTCGAGAGGTGCCGCGGCGGCGAGAATAGACGAGTGGAACCCCATTTCATGATCCCGCTCTGGGCCGACCTCACAGCCGTGGCTTTGGGAGGCGTCCAGGGTGCCCTGTTCGCTTCCGGCTTCCAGGGGCAGCGGCGTTTGGATCTGCTCGGGGTAGCGATCATCGGCATCGTGATCGGCATGGGCGGTGGACTCATCCGTGACCTGCTGCTCGGCCTCCCACCGTCGACGCTCCAGAGCAACTGGTACCTGCTCACGGCCGTCGCGGCTTCGCTGGTCGGGATGCTGCTCGCCGGGCTCTTCCGGCGGGTGAACGGTGTGATCGTCGGGCTCGACGCGATCGTGATCGGACTGTTCGGCGCGTTCGGCACCAGTAAGGCGCTCGCCGTAGGACTGCCGCTCGTGCCCGCGGTTTTCGTCGGCGTGGTCGCGGCGGTCGGAGGCTCGATCCTGCGTGACGTGATCATGGGGCTGCCCGTGGCCGTGATGCACGTCGGTTCGCTGTATGCGGTCGCCGCGGGAGCCGGATGCCTCGTGCTCGCCGTCTCTGCCTCGCTCGGACTCGCGATCGTTCCGGCCGCGATCGCCGGCATCGTAGTGACGGCCGTGATCCGCGTGCTGGCCGTGGTGTTCGATCTGTCGCTGCCGGAACAGCGCATGCTGTATCGCCGCCGCGTCGCGGCCGAGACGGGCGTGCTCCCGATCATCAAGCCCTGAGCGGGTCGCGTCGTTTCGTCTCACCTGCGGCTCGCTCAACGACCGAGGGATGAGCCGGGTCGTTTCGTCTCACCTGCGGCTCGCTCAACGACCGAGGGATGAGCCGGGTCGTTTCGTCTCGCCTGCGGCTCGCTCAACGACCGAGAGCTACCGGTCGTTGAGCGAGCGCAGCGAGACGAAACGACCCGTCAGACGACGCCGGCGAGCGCGCGGTCGCGGGTGCGAATCGCGCGGTTCACGCCCGAGACGATCGCCTTGAGGCTCGCCGTCGAGATGTCGCCGTCAATACCGACGCCCCAGAGGCGCTCGCCCTCGACCTGCAGCTCGACGTAGGCCGCGGCCTGAGCATCGCCACCGGCGCTGAGGGCATGCTCGACATAGTCATACACCGTGACCTCGAAACCTCGGGCGCGCACGATATCGAGGAACGCCGCAATCGGGCCGTTGCCATGACCGGATGCCTCGAACCGCTCATCGCTGTCACGGAGCATCACATCGAGCGAGACATCCCCGCTCATGTCGCTCTGTGTGCGCGTCGACAGAAGCTCGAACCGACCCCAGCGGGCGTCCGCCTCGTCGGCCGGTAGGTATTCGTCGCGGAATATCGACCAGATCTGGTCGCTCGACACTTCGCCGCCCTCGGCATCCGTCTTCGCCTGCACGACACCCGAGAACTCGATCTGGAGCTTGCGGGGCAGATCGATCGCGTGGTCGCTCTTCAGCAGGTAGGCCACGCCGCCCTTGCCGGACTGCGAGTTGACGCGGATGACGGCCTCGTACGAGCGGCCGAGGTCTTTCGGGTCGATCGGCAGGTAGGGCACGGCCCACTCGAGCTCGTCGACCGAGACGCCCTCGGCCTGGGCCCGGGCATCCATCGCCTCGAAGCCCTTCTTGATGGCGTCCTGGTGCGATCCGCTGAACGCCGTGAACACCAGGTCGCCCGCCCACGGGCTGCGCTCGGGCACGGGCAGCTGGTTGCAGTATTCGGCGGTGCGCTTGACCTGATCGATGTCGCTGAAGTCGATCTGCGGGTCAACGCCCTGTGTGAACAGGTTGATGCCGAGCGCGACCAGGTCGACGTTGCCGGTGCGCTCACCGTTGCCGAAGAGGCATCCTTCGATGCGGTCCGCACCGGCCAGGTAGCCGAGCTCGGCGGCCGCAATCGCGGTGCCGCGGTCGTTGTGCGGGTGGAGCGAGATGATGACGTTCTCGCGGTGGTTGAGGTTGCGACCCATCCACTCGATCGAGTCGGCGTAGACGTTGGGCGTCGCCATCTCGACTGTGGCGGGCAGGTTCAGGATGACCTTGCGCTCGGGCGTCGGCACGAAGATCTCCATGACCTTGTTGCAGACGTCGGCCGCGAACTCGAGCTCGGTGCCCGTGTAGCTCTCGGGCGAATACTCGTAGTAGACCGCGGTCTCGGGCACCGTCTCTTCGTACTGCTTGCACCAGCGCGCGCCCTGCTGGGCGATGTCGATGATGCCCTGCTTGTCGGTGCGGAACACGACATCGCGCTGCAGGATGCTGGTCGAGTTGTAGAGGTGCACGATCGCCTGCTTGGCGCCCTTGATGGACTCGAACGTGCGCTTGATCAGCTCTTCGCGTGCCTGCGTGAGCACCTGGATCGTGACGTCGTCGGGAATGAGCCCGTCTTCGATCAGCAGGCGGACGAAGTCGAAGTCGGTCTGGCTGGCCGACGGGAAGCCGACCTCGATCTCTTTGTAGCCCATGCCGACGAGCAGTTCGAACATGATCCGCTTGCGTTCGGGGCTCATCGGGTCGATGAGCGCCTGGTTGCCGTCGCGCAGGTCGACGGCGCACCAACGAGGTGCCTGGGTGATCTGCTTGTCGGGCCACGTACGATCGGGCAGCTGCACCGAAATCTGCTCGTGGTAGGGGCGGTACTTGTGTACCGGCATCCCCGAGGTCTTCTGGGTGTTCTCCATGGTGTCGTCGCTTCTGTTTGTGACTTGTGGGGGCCAACGACAAGCTCCGCGACGAGAAAGGCCCTAGATCGAAGCCTCGTCGCGGCGGCTAAGGAGGAGAAGCCCGCGCAAACGCATGGGATCGATGGTAGCAGGATGTCTCGTGAGACGATCCCCGTCCGCCGTGACACTCTCTGGTATGAGCCGTTTCATATCCGCTAGCGCCCTGGCCGCCGCATCCGTTCTTCTGCTCGCTGGCTGCGCGACCGCGTCCCCATCGTCTGGCGATACGGTCGTATGGGGAACACCGTCGCCACCCACGGGCGAGGTGATGACACAGGGCACCGTGATGGACGTCGGGGGCACGGTCGAACTGTGCCTCGGGCCCGTCGCCGAGTCGTACCCGCCGCAATGCAGCGGCATCCCGGTCGAGGGGTGGTCGTGGGATGGCATCGAGGGGTGGGAGACCTCGGGTGATGTGACCTGGGGTGCCTACGGCGTGCGGGGCACCTACGACGGGTCGTCGTTCGCGGTGACCGCGGAACCGGTGATGTTGGCGCTGTACGACCCGATCGCGCCGGTCGATCCGACGGGTGGCAAGCCGGGCACGGCGAACGAAGCCGAGTTGACGGAAATGCAGGACGCTCTTTCTGACGTGATCGGTGACGACATGCTCGCGTCATACCCCGAGAACGGATGGCTGTGGGTCGACGTCGTCTGGGACGACGGAACCCTGCAGGCCGCGGCCGATGCCAACTACGGCGAGGGCGCCGTCGTCATCCGCTCGGCGTTTCGCGACTTCGACTGAGCCGAGGGTGCGGGGCCGCGGGGTGCTCCGAATGCGCATCCACGGCTCCGGCAGAGTCTTCGAAAAGAACTTTTGCGAACCGGCAAATTTGCCCGTTTGATCTGCGCAAAACCAGGCCTCAATGTCGGTGGCCCTCGCCAGAATAGAGGGTATGGAAGCACTGCTCGATCACCTCGAAGGGGTCATCGAGCAGACGCGCGCCGTTGTGGTCGCGGAGTTGAGCGACGGGCAGATCCGGGCCGCGAACGATGACCAGGTGGTGCGCGTTCTGAGCTTGGCGGCTGAGCTGCAGCGACTCACCGACGCGGTGCTCGTGGAGTCGGTGGGCGAGGTCGTTCGCCGCTCTGCGGGCCCCGATCGTGACCTCAGGCTGACAGTGCGGCGCGGATGCCACGACGTGAGCGAGCTGGTGCAACGGGCGACGCGGATGGGTCCCGCATCCGCTGCCCGTCTGCAGCGCGGGGCCAAGGGTGTCGCGCTGGGTGAGTCGCTGAGCGGCGGGCCTCTTCCGGCGCTTCTGCCGGCCATGCGCTCTGTGTTGTTGGAGGGCGAAGTCGGTCTGGACGGACTCGTCGCGGTGTCCGGGCCGCTCGAGGCGATGAGTCAGCGGGTCCCGCTGGAATCCCTGCGGGTGGCCGACGCCGTGCTCGCTGCCGAGGCGAGCGGCACGGGTCCGGATGGCGCCCCGTCCGCGTGCGCGGATCTACTGCGTGTGCAGGCTCAGGTGTGGGCTGCGGCGCTCGACCAGGACGGCGCCGAACCGAAGGAGCAGCAGGCGGTGCGGATGCGCGGGGTCACCCTCGGCGTCGCGCGCGACGGTGTCGTGCCGCTGCGCGGGAGTCTGCTGCCCGAAGTCGCCGCGCAGTTCCAGCGCATTTGCGATGCCATCAGCTCGCCGCGGGTGGCTGACGGCGTTTCGTTCCACCCCGATAGCAAAGGTGACTCCGGCTTTGCCGACGACCCGCGCACCTCGGCGCAGAAGCGGCACGATGCCCTCGCGACCGCGTTGTCGGTCGCGGCATCCAGTGAGCAGCTCCCCACGATCGGGGGCGCGGCTCCCACGCTCGTCATCTCAGTCCGTGCCGAAGACCTGGCATCCGACACGGGTTGGGCGCACGTCGACGGCATCGACGAGCCGGTGTCGGTCCGCGCCGCCACCCACGCCGGTTGTGCCGGAGTGATTCAGCGCGTACTGCTCGGCGAGAACGGCCGTATCCAGCGCATCGGCACCGAGGAGCGGGTCTTCAACCGGCACCAGCGTCGCGCGATAGCGCTGCGGGACGGCGGATGCATCATCCCGGGCTGCGGCGTGCGTGCCGCCTGGTGCGAAATCCACCACGTGGTGGATCATGCAGCGGGTGGCCCAACTCATACAGACAACGGCGTGCTGTTGTGCTGGAATCACCACCGGTTTATCGACCACGGCGGGTGGAAGATCCGGATGAATCGCGGTGTTCCGGAAGTGATGGCTCCCCCATGGATCGAGCGAAGTCCACGGTGGCGTCCGGTCACCACATCCCGAACGCGCCTGCTCGACCTGGTCGGGCGGCGGACGTAGCCGACGTTCCACGGTGGTATTTCCTGAATCAGGTGGCGGCTGGCGCCGGGCTGTGCTGGTTTTCGATGAGATGCAGCTGCGTCCCGTCAGGGTCGACAAGGAATCCCGCTCGCTGCCCCCATCTCTGCTGCCGCACAGGAAGCAGCCGCGGGAAGCCCGCAGGCCTTTCGACCACGCCAGCTCCTTTGATCTGCCCATACAACTCATCGACGTCATCAACGCGCACGCTGCACATGAAGGCACTCTCTTCGGGCATGAGCTCGGGCAAGAGAAAGAACTCCAGGTGAAGCTTCCCGCGGCGCATGATCAGCCATCCATCATCCCGGTAAGCCGGTCTGAATCCGAACCCGCTATAGAACGCGATCGTGCTGTCGAAGTCACGAGACGGCAAATTCGGTACCGCGTGATCGGTCATGTCGCGAGCCTAGCGAGCCGTCGTTCCGTCGTTGCAGCGGACTCTAGAAGCCCAGGCGCCCCAACTGCTTCGGGTCGCGCTGCCATTCCTTCGCCACCCGCACGTGCAGGTGCAGGTACACGCGCGACTTCATCAACGGTTCGATCTGCGCCCGGGCGCGAGCCCCGACATCCGCGAGCCGTGACCCGCGGTGACCGATGATGATGGCCTTTTGGCTGTCGCGCTCAACGACGAGGTCGGCGTAGACGTCGATCAGGTCTGAATCCTCACGCGGCAGGATGTCCGCGATCGTCACCGCGATCGAGTGCGGCAGCTCATCGCGCACACCCTGCAGTGCCGCCTCGCGGATGATCTCGGCGATCCGATCCTCGGTCGACTCATCCGTCACGACATCCGCGCCATACAGCGCCGGCCCCTCGGGCATGAGCGACAGCAGCTCGTCGGCGAGAACCTCGAGCCCCTCACCCGCCTCGGCGGACAGCGGGATGACCGCGGCCCAGTCCGCGCGCAGCGCATCAACCTCGAGCAAGCGTTCGGTGATCTGCTCGCGGGACGCAGCATCCGTCTTCGTCACCAGCGCGACCTTGCGCGCCCGGCGATACCCGTCGAGCGACTCGGCGATACGGCGGTCGCCCGGCCCGACCTTCTCGGTCGCGGGCACGCAGAACGCGATCACGTCGACGTCACCGAGCACCTGGTCGACCAGGTGATTGAGGCGCTCGCCGAGTAGCGTCCGCGGCTTGTGAATACCAGGCGTGTCGACGATCACGAGCTGACCAGCAGGACGATTCAGGATGCCCCGGATCGCCCGGCGCGTCGTCTGCGGCTTCTCGCTCGTGATCGCGATCTTCTCGCCGACCAGGGCATTCGTGAGCGTCGACTTGCCAACGTTCGGGCGACCGACGAACGTGACGAAGCCGCTGCGAAGCGATTCCGAACCCGATCCCGTGTCTTCGTGCGAAACCGCATCAGTCACGGGATTCTCCCTTTCTTTTGCGCCCCTCGGACGCGCCGACCTTCTCGATCGGACCAGTGTTCGTCTCCGCCGCGAATGCTTCTTCGGCGGCAATGAGTTCAGCGGAGCGCTCGACGAATACCGTCGCAATACCCCGACCTCGACCGCGCGAGGCGCCGCCGGTCATCACGATGCCATCGTGCGTCGCCTCGGCTCCCGGCAGCGGCACGCGCCCGAGCGCCTTGCCGAGGAGACCGCCGATCGAGTCGACGTCCTCGTCCTCGAGTTCGATGCCGAACAGGTCCCCGACATCATCGAGCGAACTGCGCGCGCTCACCCGGTAGCGCCCCGGGCTCAGCTCGACGATCTCGTTCTGCGGCACGTCGTACTCGTCCGCGATCTCGCCCACGAGCTCTTCGATCAGGTCTTCGAGCGTCACGAGGCCCGCGATTCCGCCGTACTCGTCGACGACGATGCAGACGTGCACGGCGTCGCGCTTCATCTGCTGCAGCAGGGTCTCGGCCATCATCGACTCGGGCACGAAGCTCGCCGGCCGGAGGATCTTGCGGATGCCTTGGGTGCGCCATCCGTCGCCCGCCCCGAAACCTGACTGGACCAGGTCTTTCAGATACAGGATGCCGACGATGTCATCGTCGCTTCCCTCGGTCACGGGGATGCGCGACACACCCGTGCTGAGGAAGAGGCCCATCGCGTCATCCGTGCTTGCCGTCGCGTCGAGCGTGACCATGTCGGTGCGCGGCACCATGACGGAGCGAACGAACGTGTCGGTGAAGTCGAAGACCGAGTGGATGAGTTCGCGGTCCTCGTCCTCGATCAGATCCGCCTCGGCGGCCTCGTCGACCATGCTGAGCAACTGCTGCTCGGACGCGAACGAGACGACCCGTCGACGACCCGGTGTCACGCGATTGCCGAGCGCAACCAGGGCACCAGCGATCGGGCCGAGGATGATCCGAACGAACCGCACGATCGGAGCGAACGCGCGCAGCAGACCCTCGGCGTGCTGGCGCCCCACCGTGCGGGGGCTCGCCCCGACGAGGACGAACGAGGCGCCGGTCATCAGGATCACGGCGGCCAGCATCGCCCACCAGATCGAGTCCAACAGGATCGTGAGCGCGACCGTGACGAAAACGGCGGCCGCGGTCTCGGCCAGGATGCGGATGAACACCACCGCGTTGAGGTGGGCGTCGTTGTCCGCTGAAATCGCGCGTAGCGATCGTCGAGCCCGCGCCGTGAGCGCCCATTCGGCGAGGTCGGCGCGCGACGTGACGCTCAGGGCTGCGTCGAGCGCAGCCATAAGACCCGCAAAGGCGACGAGAAAGAGTGCAGCGAGAAGAAGGAGGAGGGCGGTCATGCGGGTCTGCGGCGCCGCTCACGAACCGAGAAGCCGATGAGCAGATCCCGCTGAAGCGCGAACATCTCGCGCTCTTCTTCGGGCTCGGCGTGATCGAAGCCGAGCAAGTGGAGCAGTCCGTGCGTCGACAACAGCAGCAGTTCGTCCTCGGTCGTATGACCGGCTTCGCGCGCCTGCGTCTCGGCAACCTGCGGGCAGAGCACGATGTCGCCCAGCAGGCCGGGGGGCGTCGGAATGTCTTCCGTGCCGGGGCGCAACTCGTCCATCGGAAAGCTCAGGACATCCGTCGGGCCCGGCTCATCCATCCACTGCACGTGCAGCGCCTCCATCGCGCCCTCGTCGACGAGGATGATCGCGACGTCCGCCTCGGGGCTGACGTGAAGCTCGGCGAGGTTGTACTCCATCAGGCGCAGGAGCTTCGTCTCGTCAACACCCGTGACACCGGACTCGTTGGTGATCTCGATGGTCATGAGCGTCCTCCCTGGCTCTTGCGGTCACGCGGCCCGAGTGGGCGGGTGGAAGATCGACGCTCGGCCCGATTGGCGAACTGCGCCGCCTGCTCGCGCTCGTAGCGCTCGGCCGTCCGCTGCTCGTCGTACTCGGTGTACGCGTCGACGATCTTGCCGACGAGCGTGTGCCGCACGACATCCGCACTGGACAGACGGGCGAAATGGATGTCGTCGATGTCGTCGAGCACCTTGGTGACCAGGCGCAGTCCCGACGATCCGCCCGGCAGGTCGACCTGCGTGATGTCACCTGTCACGACCATGCGCGTGTTGAAGCCGAGGCGCGTCAGGAACATCTTCATCTGCTCGGGCGTGGTGTTCTGGGCCTCGTCGAGCACGACGAACGAGTCGTTGAGCGTGCGGCCGCGCATGTACGCGAGCGGCGCGACCTCGATCGTTCCCGTCGCCATGAGCTTGGGGACGATGTCGGGGTCCATCATTTCGTTCAGCGCGTCGTACAGCGGGCGCAGATACGGGTCGATCTTGTCGTTGAGCGTGCCCGGCAAGAACCCGAGCCGCTCCCCCGCCTCGACCGCGGGACGGGTCAGGATGATGCGACTGACCTCCTTGCGCTGCAGCGCTTGTACGGCCTTTGCCATCGCGAGGTAGGTCTTGCCGGTACCGGCCGGGCCGATGCCGAACGTGATCGTGTTCTCTTCGATCGCGTCGACGTACTCCTTCTGCCCGAGGGTCTTCGGGCGGATGATCCTGACCGCGCGACGAGAGGATCGCCTCGCCCAGCACATCCGTGGGTCGACGCGCGGGATCGTCGCCGAGCATCCGCGCGGACGACGATACGTCGGCGGGAGCAACGCTGTAGCCCTCGCGAGTCATGGTGAGCAGTTCGTCGACGAGAGTGCGGGCAGCGGCCACGGCATCCCGTGGTCCCGACAGCGTGATCTCGTTGCCGCGGACGTGGACGTCCACATCCGGATGCTCCTTCTCGACCACGCGCAGGAGTCGATCCTGCGGGCCGAGCAGCTGCACCATCGCGACACCGTCGGCCAGGACCCGCTCGTTGACGATCTCTTCGCCCGACGCGGTCTGTTCGGTCGGTTCAGTCACTGACGCTCTTCTCGGAAAGTCCGCCCGCGAGAACGTGGGCGTGTACATGGAAAACGGTCTGGCCTGCCTCGGCCCCGGTGTTGAAGACCAACCGGAAGTCTCCGTCGGAGTTCTCCATCGCGAGGGTGTTCGCGACCCCGATCATCTCGGCGAGGAGCTCCGGGTCACCCGCGGCGAGCTCCACGACGTTGCGGTACTTCTCGGTCTTCGGGATCACCAACAGGTGCAGGGGTGCGCGCGGCGCGATGTCTTTGATGGCGAACACGTTCTCGGTCTCGCCCACCATTTCGGAGGGGATGTCGCCGCGCAGGATGCGCGTGAAGATCGAGGGTTCTGTGCTCACCCCTCCAGTCTATCGGCGGGACTGTTGCGCGGTCGGGCGGTGCCGGAGGCGTAAACCTGAAAGGAAATTCACGCGAGATCGTGCCCGGAAACGCCGATCTGGCGCAACCAGGCCCCGATATTCCTTTCAGATTTACATCACGGGGGGGGTCACACGGGTCACTTCGACAGGCTCAGTGACCGAGGGGTCGGGTGGGTCACTTCGGCAGGCTCAGCGACCGAGCGGGGTCACCAGCGGCCGAGGGCCGCGCTCGCTACCGCCAGCGCGGCGGGGCCCGCGGTCGAGGTCCGCAGAACCGTGGCACCGAGCCGCACCAGCACGGCACCGGCCGCGACGAGCACGTCGAGCTCGTCCGGTGCGATCCCACCCTCCGGCCCCACCACCAGCACGATGTCGCGCTCATTCACGGGCTTCAGAAGCTGCGCCGTGAGCGTCGCCTCGGCGGTCGGTTCGAGCACCAGAACGGATGCTTCGGCCGCACGCGCGGCGAGCTGCCTGGTCGAGACGGGGGCCGAGACATCGGGAATCCACGCCCGGTGCGCCTGCTTCGCGGCCTCGCGCGTGATGGCCTCCCACCGCGCCACGCCCTTGTCGAGCTTCGGGCCGGACCACTGCGAAACACTGCGAGACGCCTGCCACGGCACGACCTCGTCGACGCCGAGCTCGGTAGCGGCTTGCACGGCGAGCTCGTCCCGATCGCCCTTCGCCAACGCCTGAACGAGCACGAGACGCGGCGAGGCCTGCGGCTCGACCCGCCGCGCGATCACGCGCACCGCCACCTCTTTCGGGCCGACGTCCTCGCAGATCCCGTCGAGCCACACTCCGCGCCCGTCACCGACCGTGACGGTCTCGCCCGAGCGCACACGCCGCACGACGGCAGCGTGATGAGCCTCGGCACCCGTGAGTCCTAGCAGACTTCCAACCGCAGCATCCGTCGCCTGATCGGCAACGAAATGCAGGGGCATCAGGCGTTCCGGAAGCGGTCGCGGAGCTTCGCGAAGATGCCCTGCTGGAAGTGCGCGAGCTTGGGCGCCGGAGCCTTGGTGCGCTTGCGCAACTCCTCGATCAGGGCCCGTTCCTTGGCATCGAGACGTGTCGGCGTGAGTACCTGCACGCCGACACGGAGGTCGCCGCGCTGCGTGCCGCGAAGGGGCGTGACGCCGCGCCCCTTGATCGTCAGGATATCGCCGGCCTGGATGCCGGGCCGCACCTCGAGCTCAACGGGACCATCAAGCGCCTCGATCGTCGTCGTCGTGCCGAGAACGGCATCCGGCATCGACACCTCGAGGGTCGCGAGCAGGTCGTCGCCCTCGCGGCTGAACACCTCGTGGTGCGACACGCTGACCTCGATGTAGAGATCGCCGTGCGGACCGCCGGCCGGGCCGATCTCGCCGAGCCCGGCAGCTGCAAGCGCAGTCCGGTCTCGACGCCCGAGGGGATGTCGAGCGAAACCGTACGGCGTGAGCGCACGCGCCCCTGACCCTGGCAGGTCGAGCAGGGGTACGGGATCGTCGTGCCGTAGCCCTGGCAGGTCTGGCACGGTTGGCTCGTCACGACGTTGCCGAGCAGGCTCCGGACGGTGCGCTGCACGTGACCGGACCCACCGCAGATGTCGCAGGTCACCGGCTGGGTTCCGGGCTGGCAGCACGATCCCTGGCAAGTCTCACAGATGACAGCGGTGTCGACCTCGAGGTCGCGATGCACGCCGAAGACGACGTCCGAGAGGTCGAGCGTCACGCGGACGAGCGCATCCTGGCCCCGCTCGCGCCGCGAACGCGGACGCTGCCCGCGACCGCCGCCGCCCTGCGCACCGCCGAAGAAGGTCTCGAAGATGTCGCCGAAGCCACCGAATCCGCCCGCAGCGCCCCCGCCGAACGGGTTGTCGCCGCCGCGGTCGTACTTACTGCGTTCTTCGGCGTTGCTCAGCACGTCGTACGCGTGCGTGACGAGCTTGAAGCGCTCCGCCGCATCCGCTCCCGAATTCACGTCGGGGTGCAGCTCGCGCGCCAAACGCCGGTACGCCTTCTTGATGTCTTCGGTGCTCGCATCGCGCGAGACGCCCAGCACCTCGTAGTGGTCTGCCATGTTGCCTTTCACAGATATCCGGCGACGCTCGGCCGTCCGGTGTGCGTCCGTTAGCGGGACGACTCGTCTTCGTCGAGCATGCGCGATAGGTAGCGCGCGACGGCTCGGGCTGCCGCCAGGTTGCTCGGGTAATCCATCCGGGTCGGACCCATCACGCCCACGCGGGCCATGGATCCGGATGTCTCGTAGTCACTCGTGACGATGGATGCCTCGGCGAGGCCCCATGGTTCGTTCTCGCGACCGATGCTGGCCGCCAATCCCTGGCTGTCGGCGACCATCTCGCTCATGAGTCGGATCAGCGTGACCTGCTCCTCGATCGCCTCGAGCAACGGATAAATGCTGCCACGGAAGTCGGTCTCGCGCCGCGCGAGGTTGGCGGCGCCGGCCATGACGAGACGGTCTTGCCGGAACTCTTCGAGCTCCTCCGACAGCACATGCGCGACCTGGACGAGCGCGGCGTCGATGACCGGAGCGGCCGGGTCGGCCTGCACGCGCAGCGCCTCGACCCGCTCCGCGGCGACGCCCACGGCCAGCCCGGTGAGGAGCGCCGCGAGTCGCGTCCGAAGAACCGGAATGTCTTCGTCATCCAGAGGCACCGTGAGCGGCGCGATCCGCTGCGAGACCCGGCCGGTGTCGGTGACCAGGATGACGAGCAGGCGCTGGGGCGCGAGCGAGACGAGTTCGACGTGCGTGACATGCGCATTGGCGAACGACGGATACTGCACGACAGCGACCTGTCCGGTCAGCTGCGACAGAACGCGGACCGTTCGCGCGAGCACATCGTCGAGATCGCCCGTGCCTCCGAGAAAGCTCGAGATGGCGGTCCGTTGCGCGGGCGAGAGCGGACGGACTTCGGCCAGGTGATCGACGAAAACCCGGTAGCCCTTATCGGTCGGAACGCGGCCTGACGACGTGTGCGGGGCGACGATCAGTTCTTCGTCTTCGAGCAGCGCCATGTCGTTGCGGATCGTCGCTGCCGACACCCCGAAAGCGTGCCGCTCGACGATCGAACGGCTGCCGACCGGTTCGTGCGTTGCGACGTAGTCCTGGACGATCGCCCGGAGGACCTGCAGGCCTCGTTCGTTGACCATGCATCCCCCTTCCGCTGGCACTCGTGAAGTCTGAGTGCCAATTCTAACGCGTCGGGAGGCGTCGGCGCTGTTGCGGCGCGGTCGGCGGATTTACGGCAGCAGCGCCCGTACGACAGTGTCGGCGAGCAGCCGCCCCCGCAGCGTCAGCACGATGCGACCCCGCAGGGCATCGGATGCCTCGACCAGGCCGTCCGCGATCAGCCCGGCAACCGCCACGCGCGACGCGGAAGGCACACGATCGAGCGCGAGCCCCTCGCGAATGCGCGACTCCAGCAGCACCCGTTCCAACGCGGTGGCCGCGGCATCCGGTCTCTCGCGTCCCGCCGCGGGTGACTCCCCCGCCGCGAGGCGTTGCGCGTATGCCGCCGGATGCTTGACGTTCCACCAGCGCAGCCCACCGACGTGGCTGTGGGCACCGGGACCGAAGCCCCACCAGTCCTGGCTGCGCCAGTAGTTGAGGTTGTGCTGAGAGCGATTCTCGGGCGTCCGCGCCCAGTTGCTCACCTCGTACCAGTCATACCCGGCGGCACTGAGGCGAGCATCGGCGGCTTCGTACATGTCGGCCTGCAGGTCGTCGTCGGGGGCGATGAGCTCACCGCGACGCATGCGTCGGTGCAGCGGCGTGCCCTCCTCCACGATCAGGGCGTAGGCCGAAACGTGATCGGGGTCCTGCGCGAGCGCCGACTCGAGCGACCGGGTCCAGTCGTCCAGCGACTCCCCCGGTGCCCCGTAGATCAGGTCGAGGCTCACGGCCAGACCCGCGGCGCGGGCCGTCCGGACGGCGGTGGCAACGTTCTCGGGATTGTGGGTGCGGTCGAGCGCCGCGAGCACGTGCGGCACGCTCGACTGCATGCCGATCGACAGGCGTGTGACGCCGGCCGCGGCGAGGGTGTCTGCGACCTCGGTGGTCATGGTGTCGGGGTTCGCCTCGACCGTGATCTCGGCGCCGGGCATCAGCCCGAACGCGTCACGAACATCGCCGAGCATCCGCGCGAGATCGCGCGCGGGCAGGAGCGTCGGCGTGCCCCCGCCGATGAAGACCGTCGATGCGGGACGGAGAGCCCCCGCATCCGTCAGCACGCGGCGCGCGATCGTGATCTCGCCCGACAGCGTCTCGGCATAGGAGTCCTGCCGCACGCCGCGCAACTCGGTCGCGGTGTACGTGTTGAAGTCGCAGTATCCGCAGCGCACGCGGCAGAACGGAACGTGCATGTAGACGCCGAAATCCGCCGCGGGGTCGAGGGCGAGATCCCGCGGCAGCGCGCCATCGGCGGGTGCGGGATCGCCGACGGGAAGGGGGCCGGCCACGTCAGGAGGGGGTCGTGTACAACGGCGAGATGGCCTGCAGATACCGTGTGAAGAGCTGCCGACGGCGACGGCGCACGAGGCCCTTCATCATGCGGTACGTGGTCGCGGCGGGCGCGTCGAATGCCCGCACGGTGAACCAGACCTCGTCGTTCGGCAACCAGTCGACCATGAAGGACTCTTCACCCCGGACGACGGAGCTACCTACCGTACCGAGCGCGAACCCCACCCGGCGCGTCTCCTCGACCACGAAGATGACGCGTAGCTCGGCATCCGCGCGCAACCCGCCGATCCGACCCCGCACGTGCACGTTGGTGCCCGCGCCGACGAACGGCGTGCCGTCGGCGTCGAAGCGCTGGTCGGCCTCGGTGCGCGACGGCGCGAGGGCGTTGCCCTCTTCGTCGAAGCTCACGCCGGAGTACATGGGACCGGATGCGGGGCGCACATCCGAGAGGCGGAGCCCCGCGCCGCGCACGGCACCCCACGACAGCAGCGATTCACTCGCTGCCTGGAAGCGTGCCTCACCCGAGCCGATCCGCAGCGTCTCTTCGGCAGGGATGCTCCGCTCGGGTGGAAAGTGCATCAGGTCGGCGGCCTGAGTCGCGCCGACCGCCGCGTAGTTCACCGTGTCGTCCTTGAACGTCCCGCGCCGCATCATGCGAGCCTACTTGGCCTTCGTTTCGGTGTCCCCCGACAGCGCCGCGATGAACGCCTCCTGCGGAACCTCGACGCGGCCGACCATCTTCATGCGCTTCTTGCCCTCTTTTTGCTTCTCGAGCAGCTTGCGCTTGCGGCTGATGTCGCCGCCGTAGCACTTGGCGAGGACGTCCTTGCGCATGGCGCGGATCGACTCGCGCGCGATGATGCGGGCGCCGATCGCGGCCTGGATGGGCACCTCGAACTGCTGGCGCGGGATCAGCTTCTTCAGCCGCTCGGTCATGAGCACGCCGTAGGCGTAGGCCTTGTCGCGGTGCACGATGGCGCTGAACGCGTCGACGGCCTCACCCTGCAGCAGGATGTCGACCTTCACCAGGTCGGCTTCCTGGTCGCCGCTCGGTTCGTAGTCGAGCGAGGCGTAGCCGGCGGTCTTGGACTTGAGGTGATCGAAGAAGTCGAAGACGATCTCACCGAGCGGGATCGTGTAGCGGATCTCGACGCGGTCCTCACCCAGATACTCCATTCCGAGGAGCGTTCCGCGGCGCTGCTGGCACAGCTCCATGATCGTGCCGACATAGTCCTTCGGCGCGAGTATCGCGGCCTTGACCATCGGCTCGGTGACGCTGGCGATCTTGGTGCCCGAGGGGAACTCGCTCGGGTTAGTCACCGTGAACGTCTTCTTGTCGTCCGTCATGACCTCGTACGTCACCGAGGGGGCGGTCGAAATCAGGTCGAGGCCGAACTCGCGCTCGAGGCGCTCCGTGACGATCTCGAGGTGCAGCAGACCCAGGAACCCGCAGCGGAAACCGAAGCCGAGGGCGACGGATGTCTCGGGTTCGTAGTTGAGCGAAGCATCCGACAGCTTGAGCTTGTCGAGCGCCTCGCGCAGCACCGGGTAGTCGCTGCCGTCGATCGGGTACAACCCCGAGAAGACCATGGGCTTCGGGTCTGTGTACCCGGGCAGCGCGTCTTTCGAGGGCTTCGCGGCGTTCGTGACCGTGTCGCCGACCTTGGACTGGCGCACGTCCTTCACACCCGTGATCAGGTACCCGACCTCACCGACCCCGAGCCCCTTCGTGGGGGTCGGTTCGGCGACGAGACACCGATTTCGAGGAGCTCGTGGATGGCTCGAGTCGACATCATCTGGATGCGCTCGCGGGGCTTCAGCGATCCATCGATCACACGGACATAGGTGATGACGCCGCGATACGAGTCGTAGACGGAGTCGAAGATCATCGCCCGGGACGGCGCATCCGGATCACCCTTCGGTGCCGGGATCTGCGCGACGACCTGGTCGAGCAGCTCCTCGACGCCCATTCCGGTCTTGCCACTCACGCGCAGGACGTCCTCGGGCTTGCCACCGATCAGGCTCGCGAGCTCTTTCGCGTACTTCTCGGGGTCGGCCGCGGGCAGGTCGATCTTGTTCAGCACCGGGATGATCGTCAGGTCGTTCTCGAGCGCGAGGTACAGGTTCGCGAGGGTCTGCGCCTCGATGCCCTGAGCCGCGTCGACGAGGAGGATCGCGCCCTCGCACGCCGCGAGCGAGCGGCTGACCTCGTAGGTGAAGTCGACGTGGCCCGGGGTGTCGATCATGTTGAGTGCGAAGGTCTCGCCGGTTCCGGGCGCGGACCACGGCATACGAACGGCCTGGCTCTTGATCGTGATTCCGCGCTCGCGCTCGATGTCCATGCGGTCGAGGTACTGGGCACGCATATCGCGGTCCGAGACGACGCCGGTGATCTGCAGCATCCGGTCGGCCAGCGTCGACTTGCCGTGGTCGATATGGGCGATGATGCAGAAGTTACGGATGTTCTCGGGCGGCGTTGCGGCGGGCTCGAGAGGCTTCAGGGCGCGGGGAGACATGTCCGCTCGATTCTACGGGGCGGGCGCGTCACGACGAATGACAGGGCTGGCGCCTGCGCCCTCACGCTCCCTGAGCCAGTCGAAGGGAGCGCAGCAACCCCGCGCGCGCCGGGCGGTGCGCGAACATCCGAGAGGAGCGATGCGGCGGATGTGGCCCGCCGAGGTGATTTCCGTTGGTGCTGGGCGGGTTGTTCCTCCGTGATGTACGCGGAGGGCCGGGCCAGCGCGCGGTCAGGCGGTGGACGAGGCGTAAATCTGGAAGGAAATCCGTACGGGAGGTTGCTCACGGGCGGCCTTCTCGCGTGAACCGGACCCGATATTCCTTTCAGAATTGCGCAACCGGGCGGGGACGGTCACTTCGACAGGCTCAGTGCCCGGTTGAGCCACGCTCCCCGAGTCGAAAGAAGCGATCCGCGAGAGCCCGACGGCGCATCGTAACCCGGGCCTTTCGAAACACGCCAGGAAAGCATTTGTAAACAAACGATGAGAGTTTGTTCACCACATCGATACTTGCGCAATCGCCTGATTGCAACGAATGCTCAATGGTGCGGCCGGTTCCCCCGCGATCTCCCCAGGATCGTGACCAAGCCGCGTGGAGACGACACGTGACGAGTAATCGGCAACCCCTGCCCCCAACATCCCCGCTCGCAACCTCCCCCGCACCGCAACGCTCGCGCGGTCGCCGCTTCGCCGCGATCATCGCGGTGTCGGCGACGACGCTTGCCGGCATCGGCGCGGCTCCCCTCGCGGCGTCCGCAGCCGTGAGCCCCGACGCCGCGATCGTGATCAGCGAGGTCTACGGCGGTGGCGGCAACTCCGGCGCGACTTACACGAACGACTTCATCGAGCTGTTCAACACCAGCGACGAGGCCGTCACCATCGACGGATGGACCGTTCAGTACGCATCGACCGCGGGGAACAGCTGGGCGCGCACGCCCCTGACCGGCTCGATCGAGCCCGGTGAGTACTACCTCGTGCAGCAGGCCGCGGGCTCCGGCGGGACGGACGCTCTGCCGACGCCCGACACCACCGGCACGATCGCGATGAGTGGCACGGGCGCAAAGGTAGCGCTCGTCTCCTCCGACGTCGCCCTGACCGGCGCTACCGGTAATGCCAGCGGCGCCGCATCCGTCGTCGACTTCGTCGGGTGGGGACCTGCCAGCGACTTCGCCGGCAGCGCGCCCGCGCCCGGTACCCAGAACGCCACGAGCGCATCGCGAAGTGCGCAGAACGCGAACACCGCCGACAACGCCGTCGACTTCACGGTCGGAACGCCTACCCCCACCGCTTCGGGTGCCGAGACGCCGGAAGAGCCGGTCGACCCCGAGGAGCCGGTCGACCCGGAAGAGCCCGTCGACCCGGAGGACCCCCAAGAGCCGAGCGTTGTCGCGATCGACGCGATCCAGGGCACCGGCGACGCTTCGCCGCTCGCCGGTCAGACCGTCACGACGGAGGGCGTCGTCACGGCGCACTACCCGACGGGCGGCTTCAACGGGTATGTGATCCAGACCGCCGGAACCGGCGGCACGCTCGACCTCACCACACACACGGCCTCCGACGCCGTCTTCGTCTACGCGCCCGGCGCGGTGGGCGAGGTCTCCCCCGGCCAGACCGTGCGCGTCACCGGCGTGGTGACCGAGTTCAACGGGCTCACCGAACTGACCGTCGCGCCCGGCGCGGCCACCGTCATCGAGGCGGGCATCACACCCGTTGCTGCGACGGTCGGTTGGCCCACGGATGCTGCCCAGCGCGAGGCTCTCGAGTCGATGCTCGTGCAACCGCAGGGTGACTTCACCGTGTCGAACACGTACTCGACCAACCAGTACGGAGAAGTCGGACTCGCTTCCGGCACGACGCCGCTGCGTCAGCCGTCGGATGTCGCACGGCCGGGTACGCCCGAGGCGGCGGCAGTCGCGGCCGAGAACGTTGCTCGGGCGGTGACCCTCGACGACGGCACCTCGATCAACTTCCTGAGCGCCGCGAACGCGGGCTTGACCCCCGCGTGGGTCTCGCTCGTCGAGCCGCTCGTGGTCGGAGCATCCGCGACCTTCTCGGCACCCGTGGTCGTCGACTACCGCAACAACACGTGGAAGCTCAACCCCACGGCGCCCATGACGGCGGATGGCTCGGGCACCGATGGCGTGCAATTCTCGAACCCGCGCACCGCGGCCCCCGAGGCCGTCGGCGGCGATGTCAGCGTCGCGTCGTTCAACGTTCTGAACTACTTCACGACGCTCGGCGACGAGAACGCCTCGTGCTCGGCCTACACGACCGCCGCGGGTGAGCCCGTGACGGTGCGCACCGGCTGCGACCAGCGCGGAGCCTGGGACGACGCCGACTTCGAACGTCAGGAGTCGAAGATCGTCGCGGCCATCGAGGCACTGGACGCCTCCGTAGTGGGCCTGATGGAGATCGAGAACTCCGCCGCCCTCGGCGAGACGGCCGACGAAGCGACGGCAACCCTCGTCGCTGCTCTGAACGACGCGGCGGGGACCGAGAAGTGGGCGTTCGTGCCCTCGTCGGACGAACTCCCCGACGCATCCGGACAGGACGTCATCACCAACGCGATCATCTACCAGACGGCCCTCGTCGAGCGGGTGGGCGAATCGCGTGCCCTCGGCAATCAGAGCGAGACAGGCGAGGCGTTCCAGAACGCTCGCGAGCCGATCGGACAGGTGTTCGCGCCGGCAGATGGCGGAGACAACTTCCTCTTCGTGGTGAACCACTTCAAGTCGAAAGGTTCGGCCGGCCCCTGGCCGGGCGACGCCGACACGGGCGACGGACAGGGCTCGTCGAACGAGTCGCGCGTGCGTCAGGCTACGGCGTTGCGCGACTGGGTCGCCGAGATCCAGGGCGACACCGAGGCGGTCCTGCTCGCAGGTGACTTCAACTCGTACAGCCAGGAAGACCCGCTGCAGGTGCTATACGACGCGGGCTACGCGAACGCGGGAGACGCGCTCGAGATCGACTCGTCCAGCTACTCGTTCTCGGGACTGTCGGGCTCGCTCGACCACATCATGCTGAACGACGCGGCACTCGCCCGCTCCACGGGCGGCGACATCTGGAACATCAACTCGGGTGAATCCGTCGCGCTGGAATACAGCCGCTACGGCTACCACGGCACGCTCTTCTACGAGGATGGCCCGTACCGTTCGTCCGACCACGACCCGGTGATAGTCGGCCTCACCGCCGAAGAACCGCCGGTCGAGTTGACGCTGCTCGGCATCAACGACTTCCACGGTCGTATCGATGCCAACACGGTGAACTTCGCCGGAACCATCGAGCAGCTGCGGGATGCCGCATCCGGACCCACCCTGTTCCTCTCGGCGGGCGACAACATCGGCGCTTCGCTGTTCGCCTCGTCGGTCGCGCAGGACCAGCCGACGATCGACGTGCTCAACGCGCTCGAGCTCGAGACATCCGCCGTGGGCAACCACGAGTTCGACCGCGGATTCGATGACCTCGCGGGACGCGTGACCGACGAATCGGACTTCTCGTACCTCGGGGCGAACGTCTACGAAGCCGGCACCGAGACTCCCGTTCTACAGGAGTACGAGTTGATCGAGGTCGACGGCCTGACCGTCGGCGTCATCGGCGCCGTGACCGAAGAGACGCCGACCCTGGTCTCGCCCGCGGGCATCACTTCGCTCAGCTTCGGCGACCCTGTGGAAGCCGTCAACCGCGTCGCGGCCGAGCTGTCGGACGGCGATGAGAGCAACGGCGAAGCCGACGTGCTCGTGGCGACGTACCACGAGGGTGCTGGCGCCGGGACACCGGAAGGCGCGACCCTCGAGAAGGAGATCGCCGGTGATGGTGCCTTCGCGGCCATCGTGGAGGACACGGCGGCCGAGGTCGACGCGATCTTCACCGGACACACGCACAAGGAGTACGCGTGGTCGGCGGCGATCCCCGGCACCGACCGGACGCGCCCGATCGTCCAGACGGGTTCGTACGGCGCCAAGATCGGCAAGATCACGCTGACGATCGACCCCGAGACGGGTGACGTCCTGGGTCACGCTCAAGAGAACGTCGCGCGTACCACGACGCCCGCCGCCGAGCTCATCACGACGTACCCACGGGTCTCAGCGGTGAACGACATCGTCACGCAAGCGCTCGCCAACGCGGCCGAGGTCGGCAACACGGCGGTCGCACAGATGTCGGGCGACATCACGACGGCGTACGTCGGCGGCTCGTTCGTGACTGGTGTGTGGACCGGTGGCTCGCGGGATGACCGTGCGTCGGAGTCCGCGCTCGGCAACCTCGTTGCGGGTTCGATCCTCGACTCGCTGTCGGCGCTGCCGAACGGTGCGCAGATCGGTGTGACGAACCCGGGCGGTCTGCGGGCCGACCTGTTCGACACGCAGGCCGAGTTCGGCGCGAGCGCCGTGGCGGGGATGCCGGACGGCACGATCTCGTTCTCGCAGGCGAACGCGGTCCAGCCGTTCAACAACACGCTGGCGCTGGTCACCCTGACCGGTGAGCAGTTCACAACGCTGCTCGAACAGCAGTGGCAGCGGGATGCGCAGGGCAACGTGCCGAGCCGCCCGTACCTGCAGCTCGGCCTGTCGGACAACGTGACCTACACGTTCGACCCGACGCTGCCCGAGGGCTCGCGGATCACCTCCGTGACGATCGACGGCGCGCCGCTCGACCCCGCGGCGGAGTACCGCATCGGTACGGCATCGTTCCTCGCGACCGGTGGCGACAACTTCCGGATCTTCACCGAAGGATCGGACTACGTCGACACCGGCCTGCTCGACTACGAGGCATGGATCGACTTCCTCGCCGAGGGTTCGCCGGTCGCGCCGTCGTACGCCAAGCAGGGCGTGGCCGTGCAGGGTGCCCCGGAGTCGGCTGTCGCCGGGAGCGAGGTCTCGTTCGGCGTGTCGGGGCTGAACATGACGAGCCTCGGCACGCCCGAGACGACGTCGCTCGAGGTATCTCTCGGTGGCCAGGTGCTGACGACCGTGCCGGTCACGGCCGGTTCTGCGACGGTCACGGTTACGATCCCCGCGGGGACAGCGGCCGGGGCATCCGCCCTCGTCCTGACGTCCGCCACGGGAACGACCGTCACGGTGCCGCTCACGATCGAGCAGCCGGTGCCGCTCGTGACGAGCAAGACGACGCTGGTCGCCCTGCCGCCGCTGCAGATCAACGGTCTGCTGCACGCGACCCTCATCGGGTACGTGTCGGTTTCTGACGGACGCGCGTCTGGCACGGTTGTGTTCCGCGAGGGCTCGAAGGTTGTGGCCGAGGTCAAGGTCAGCCGCCTCGGGCTCGCGTCGGTGACGCTGCCGCGTCTCAGCCGCGGGAAGCACCAGTACACCGCGGAGTTCGTCCCCGCGGATCCCGGTGCCGTCGAGGGTTCGACGAGCAAGAAGGTGGGCGTGCGGGTGCTGTTCTAGCCCGCCGCGCCCCGCGCTCCCGGAACCGCCCCTCGCGACCTCTCGCGGGGGGCGGTTCCGTGCCGCGCGCTGCTGCTCCGGATCCGCTCGCCTGGCAGTAGTCGGGGTCTACACCGGCGCGAAGGCCCGACTACTGCCAGGCGAGCAGACCTGCGCGGCGAAGTTACGCTGGAGGCATGACGGTGCAGGTGGTTTTCGTCCACGGAATTCGCACGTCAGCGACGATGTGGCGGGCTCAGGTCGAGCACCTCGAGGCGCGCGGCATCGGGGCACACGCGATCGATCTACCCGCACACGGCACGCGCATGGGCGAAACGTTCGACATCAACGAGGCCTTCGCAACCATCGACCGCACGGTGCACCGCGCTGCCGAAGACGGCCCCGTGCTGCTCGTCGGTCACTCCATGGGCGGGCTGCTCTGCACCGAGTACGTGGGTGGCCTCGAGCATCCGCCCGTGGCCGCCTTCATCGGAGCCGGATGCACCGCTCTGCCTCGCACCGCGGGACTATCGGCGTATCGAGCGCTCGCCGGCAGCTTCAACCGTCTGCCCGACCGCGGAATGTGGCTGACGAACAAGGTGCTCGACCGCACACTGCCCGCTGACACGCGCCTCGATTTCGGCGCCGGCGGTTATGCCCTCGACGCACAAGATGCCACCCTGCGCTCGCTCTCGATCCTCGACCTGCTGACAGCGTTGCGGCGCATCGAGGTACCGGTGTGGTTCATCAACGGGCAGTACGACCAGATGCGGCTGAACGAGCGGTTGTTTCTGAGGCTGAAGCCCGAGGCCGAATTGGTCGTCGTGCCGAGGACGAGCCACCTCGTCACCGCGATGCGTCCGCGCGTCTTCAACGCGCTGCTGGACCTCGCCATCGCCACTATCGAGGCGGGCGGGACGGATGCCGCGGGCGAGACCAACGCCGACGATGTTGATGGTGCCGACGCCGTCACCGACACCGACACCGACACCGACACCGACGCTGGCGGTCGTCGGGCGCGCAGGGTTCCGCGGCGGTGACCTGCTAGACTCTTTGATTGGCTTGCGTGTGGGTATCCCACCCTCACGATCGCTGCCTGGCAGCCCTCTTCTGCCGGCCGGCAAACACATCCAAACTCTCCTCGAACGAAAGACTCGACACAGTGGCAAATATCAAGTCGCAGATCAAGCGCAACAAGACCAACATCAAGGCGAACGAGCGCAACAAGGCGGTCAAGACGCAGCTCAAGACGGCTATCCGTCGCACCCGTGAGGCTACCGCCGCCGGCGACAAGGCCGCCGCCGAGGCAGCCCTCGTCACCGCGACCAAGAAGCTCGACAAGGCCGTCAGCAAGGGTGTCATCCACCAGAACCAGGCCGCGAACCGCAAGTCGGCTATCGCCAAGCAGGTTGCTGCGCTCTGATCTGAACGCATTCACGAAGGCCTGTCCCCCAGGGGGCGGGCCTTCGTCGTTGGTGCCGCCGCGGGTCGAGGGGGCCGGCTCACCTGGCACTCGTTGCGGGCTGAGCGGGGTACAGCTCGCAACTACTGCCAGGGGAACGGTTCAGTGACCGCGCGGGTCAGCGGCGGGGCGCGCGACCGCCGGGGAACGGCGTGCGGGTCGCCACGACCGTCAGCAGCCGCTCGAGCGCGAACACCGGATCGCGCGATGCGCCCTTGACTTCGGCATCCGCACGCGCGGCGGCCTGAATGGCCATCCCGAGCTGGTCGTCGCTCCAGCCGACCAGGTCGCGTCGGGCACGATCGACCTGCCAGTCCTTCATGCCGAGGCGTGCGGCCAGTTGTGCGGATGACTCACGCGTTCCGGCCACTCGCGCCATGGACCGCAGCTTCGACGCGAGCGCGGCGACCATCGGCACGGGGTCGGCACCCGAGGCGAGAGCATGGCGGAGCGCAACGAGAGCTTCGCCGTAGCGTCCGGCGATCGCGGTATCGGCAACGGCGAACGCGGATGTTTCGACCCGGCCACCGTAGTAGCGCTGAACGATCTCGGGGGTGATGTCGCCATCCACGTCGGCGATGAGCTGCTGACAGGCGGCGGCGAGCTCGGTGAGGTCGTCTGCGAAGGCCGAGGTGAGCGCCCGGAGGGCGGGCGGCGCGATGCGGCGCTGCGCGGCCTGGAACTCACCCGCGGCGAAGTCGTAGCGGTCGGAATCGCGCTTGACGGCCGCACACGCGATCTCGATTCCTCCGCCCTGGCCGCTGCGGATCGCGTCGAGCAGCTTCTTGCCGCGGACGCTCGCACCCGTGTGGCGCAGAACGACGGTCGCACCCTCCTGCGGCTGAGCGAGGTACGACAGGGCCTCGGCGAGGAATTCGTCCGTACACTTCTCGACCCCACCGATCCGGACGAGGCGCGGCTCGCCGAACAGAGACGGCGACGTGACCCCGAGCAGGGTCCCGGGGGCGTAAGCATCGGCGCGAACGTCCGACACTTCGAGCGACGGATCCTCGGCGCGCAGGTAGTCGCGAAGGCCCGCGATCGCGCGCTCGGCGCACACCTCTTCGGGCCCCGAAACGAGGACGATCGGGGCCGGCTCGGGCCGACGCCACGACAGTTGTGGGATGCGGCTCGCGGCCGCTTTGGCCGGTGTCCGAGCCGATCGTGTCGCCATCCCCCCAGCCTACTGACGGCGACCGACAGCGGCGGTCACCGCGAGGACGGCTCCGACCCGGGAGTCAGCCGATTCACCCACCACCCTCGCGCCACACCTCGAGCCCCCCATCCACGCGGCGCACGAGGCCCAGACCATCGACATCAGACCGCACGATCGTCGCGCCCGCGCTGGTGAGCAGGTCCAGGATCTCGGTGCGCGGATGCCCGTAGTCATTGTCCGCGCCGACGCCGATGAGAGCGAGGGATGCGTCGACGACCCGGTAAAGATCTGCGTCCTGGTCCGCGCTGCCATGATGGGCGACCTTCACGACGTCGTACGTTCCGCGCACTCGACCCGTTGCCCGGAGGGCGCGCTGAGCGGTTGCCGAGACGTCCCCGAGGTACAGGCCGCGAGGCATCCCGTCGTCCGTGCGCGCAACGTCGAGCACGAGGCTCAGATCATTGCCCGGATCGAACGGCGACCGTCCGGAGCTCGGCCAGAGGATCTGCCACCGGGCCGCGCCCAACGAGCCGGACATTCCCGCCGTCCCCTGCACGGCTCGGGCACCGGCCGAGACGAGGTCGCCAATCATCCGCTCCTCCGCCGCTTCGCCCGTTGGTCCGTGGATGACTGTGCCGATGCGGCCGCGCACGGCATCCACCGCTCCGACGTGGTCCGAGTCGAAGTGGGTGAGAACGAGCAGGTCGACGTAGGCCACCCCGACCCGGGCCAGGCAATCCTCGAGCAGCCCGACATCGGCACCCGTGTCGATCAACGCCACCCGGCCGGCCGAGCGGAGCAGCACAGCGTCGCCCTGCCCGATGTCGCACTGGGCGATGCTCCACTCTGCGGGCACCGTCAGCGGCGCGAGCGGCCGGTCGAGCAGCACTCCCCCGACGGCAACCCCGGATGCCGCGACCACGATGAACGTGATGCCCGCCCGCGCGCGTCGGGCCAGCGCCGTCCGCGGCCGAACCACGAGCGCGAATACCAGCGCCGCGCTGGCTACGGCGAGTGCGACCGCCCCCACCACGCCACCCGGCCACGGCAGGTTCGCACCGGGGAAATCGGCGAGGACCGCCGCGACGCCCGCGATCCAGGATGCGGGAACCCAGGCGATCCACGTCAGAAGATCCGCAAGCGGCGGCACGAAGCCGAACAGACAAGCCGCGAGCCCGACGAGCGTCGCAACGGGCGCGGCCGGTCCCGCGAGCAGGTTCGCGACGACGCCATATGCCGGAATTCTCGGATCGATCAGCACGAGCAGGGGCCCGCACGCCAGCTGCGCGGCGGCCGGAACAGACAGGGCGATCGCGAGGGGTGCCGGCAGGACGCGCGAAAACGCCGCGGCGAGGGGACGACTCAGCACAAGCAGTCCCGCGGTCGCCGCGGCCGACAGCGCGAAGCCGAGCGAGTGCGACAACCACGGGTCGCTGATCAGCAAGACCCCGATGGCCAGTGCGAGCACGGTGAGCCCCGCGCCTGCCCGGTCCACAGCGAGCGCGAGCAGCGCGATCGTGGTCATCGCGGCCGCCCGCATGACGCTCGGCTCGGGTGTCACGAGCAGGACGAAGCATCCGAGAGCAGCGAGTGACAGCAGGATGCGGATTAACCGCGGCATCCGTAACAACCCAGTCAGGGCGAATGTCAGCGCCACGACAACCGCGCAGTTCGCGCCCGACACCGCGGTCAGATGGCTGAGCGAACTCGTGCGCATCTGCTCGCTGAGCGCATCCCCAACGGCGGAGGTGTCTCCGACCGCGAGTCCCGGAACGAGCCCACCGCCCGCACCGGGCAACGTCGAAGCTCGGTCGACGAAACTCCTGCGCAGGTCTGCGGTCACGCCCAGTGCACCCGGCGGTGCCGCTTCGACCTCGACGGCGGTCGCGAAGACGATGAGCACGGCCCGATCCCCCGCATCCGTCTGACGCGCCGCGCCCCGCACAGTCACGCTGCTTCCGAGATCCAGCGCATCCCGGGCTTGCATGTCGGCCAGCACACTGGCGTCGGCCCAGATGACGAGCGGGACGGATGTCTCCAGCTGCCGTCCGCCTGCCCGCACAACTTGCGTGTCCACCTCGAAACGCACCGAGTCCCCCGTCGCCGGCTCGATCTTGGTGCTCACGATCGCCTCGACAACCAGGGCGCGACCCCCATCCCCCGCGAAGGCGATCACCTGCGCCCGTGCTCCGTCGGCGATCGCGACCTGAGCCGCGACACATCCGGAGAGAACGATCGAGAGGGCCGCGATGAGCAACGCAAGGGACGGGCGACGGACAAGCCCGACCATGACCAGCACGAGCAGGGCGGTGGCGACGAGAGGCACCCACGCGGCGGCGGAAGGAATGACAACCAGAACGAGCGCGGTAACCCAAGCGGCGACCGCCGGGACGACCAGCGGGTGCTGACTACGGGATCTGCGCCCGGCCACGTTCACAGCACAACGAGGGGCCGGAGCGACTCGAGCATCTTCTCGCCGATGCCCGGCACCGACAGCAGATCGTCGACCGCCGAGAAGCGTCCGTTCGTGTCGCGCCACTCGATGATCCGCTGAGCGATGGCCGGGCCCACCCGCGGCAGGGTGTCGAGTTCGGCGACGGTGGCCGTGTTGAGGTTCACGCGGGCATCGCTCGCCGTCCCGCCACTGCCGGAGGCGGCGGCCGGCGCCTGCCCGACGACCGGCACGACGATCTGCTCACCATCGGACAGCGGACGCGCCAGGTTTACTCCGGCATCGTCGGCGCCCTCCGCGAATCCGCCCGCCGCGGCGACGGCGTCGACCAAGCGCGCGCCGGCCTCGAGCCGATACAGTCCGGGCCGAGCTACGGCGCCCGACACGTGCACGTAGAGAACGCTCGCCGACACGTCCCCGCCCGCGAGGCCTGACGCCTCCTCGCCTGCGAGGCCCGACGAATCGTCGAGCGGAACCACCTCGGGTGAACTCGTCCCGGACTGCACGATCCCGACCACCACCGTTGTGCCCAGCGCAACGAGCAAAACGACCACGACCGCACCCACCATCGCCCGGGCGCGCGGCGAGGCGCGCACATAGGCGTCTTCCGCGCCGCTCAGGGAGTCGTCGTCGGCGGCCGAGTTCGGAGGGTTGTCGCGCGCCACGCCGTCACGCTACGGATGCCGCGGCCCCCACCATCCGCTCACCGCTCACATCGGTGGCACCTCGCGCGCCCTCCCCGCTGGGGAGGACACGACGGCGCAAGCGCGAGACTTCAGCAATGTCAGCTTTTCACCCTCGAAACGTGACACAGGTGAAGTCTCGCGCTCAGGGGGCCAGGGGCGCGGGGATCAGGCGGGGCGGGTCGCGATCGAGACGACCTTCGGGGCGCGCACGATGACCTTGACGATCTCGCGCTCGCCGATCGCCCGCACGATCCGCTCGTCGGCGCGGGCGAGCTTCTCGAGCTCCTCCGTGCCGATGCGAGCAGGCACCTCGAGGGTGCCGCGCACCTTGCCGTCGACCTGCACGACCGCGGTCACGTTCTCTTCGACCAGCAGCATGGGGTCGGCCTGGCGCCAGGGCACGAGACCGACGAAGGGCTTGTAGCCGAGCAGCTCCCACATCTCTTCGGCCGTGTGCGGCGCGAACAGGTCGAGGACCATCGCGGTGACCTCGGCGGCCTCGCGAACGGCGGGGTCGGTGGGTCCCGCGCCCGTGTCGATGACCTTGCGCGTCGCGTTGACGAGCTCCATCAGGCGCGCGATGACGACGTTGAACTTGGTCTGCTCGACGAGGTTCGGGGCATCCGCGAGCAAGCGATGGGTCACGCGGCGGAGGGCGGGATCGCCCTCGGCCCAGATAACGCTGGGGTCACTGTCGACGTCGTTCGCCACGCGCCAAGCCCGGGCGAGGAACTTCTGCGCACCACCGGTCGAGACATCCTCCCACTCGATGTCGTCCTCGACGGGGCCCGCGAAAGCGATCGCGACGCGCACCGCGTCGGCACCCGGGGACTCCATGCTCGCGGCAAATTCGACCAGGTTGCCCTTGCTCTTCGACATCTTCGTGCCACCGAGCGTCACCATGCCCTGGTTGATCAGCGACGAGAACGGCTCGGTGAAGTCCACCAGACCCATGTCGAACAGCACCTTGGTGATGAAGCGTGCATAAAGCAGGTGCAGGATGGCGTGCTCGACGCCACCGATGTACGAATCGACGGGCGCCCAGCGCTGGGCCTCGCGCGGGTCGAATGCCTTCTCGTCGTTGCCCGGCGAGAGAAAGCGCAGGAAGTACCACGAGCTGTCGACGAACGTGTCCATCGTGTCGGGGTCGCGACGGGCGGGTGCACCGGAGGCCGGGTCGACCGTGTTGACCCAGTTCTCGGCGGCACCGAGGGGTGAGGCACCCTTGGGCGTGAGGTCGAGACCCTGCACGTCGGGCAGACGGATCGGGAGCTGGTCTTCGGAAACCGGCACGATCGAGCCGTCGTCCATGTGCAGCATGGGGATGGGCGTGCCCCAGAAACGCTGGCGCGAGATCAGCCAGTCGCGCAGGCGGTACGACTTCGCCGCGCGACCCTTTCCGATCGACTCGAGCTGTTCGACACTGCGGGCGATGGCCGTGCGCTTCGAGAGCCCGTCGAGCGGACCCGAATTGATCATGCGTCCCTCCCCCGTCAGGGCGACGCCCGTGCGCGCGGGGTCGATGTCGTCGAGACCGGATGCGTCGGCACCCGGATCGATCGGAACGCCCTCGTCGTCGAGCTCGATCACCGGAATCGCCCCCGTGATCGGGGCGGCGGTGTCGACCACGACGGTGATCGGCAGGTCGAACGCGCGGGCGAAGTCGAGGTCGCGCTGGTCGTGCGCGGGCACGGCCATGACGGCGCCGTGACCGTAATCGGCGAGGACGTAGTCGGCCGCCCAGATCGGCAGGCGGGCGCCGTTGACCGGGTTGATCGCGTAGCGGCCCAGGAAAACACCGGTTTTCGGGCGATCCGTGCTCTGACGCTCGATATCGGTCGCACGGCGGACGTCTGCGAGATAGGCGACGAAACGCTCGGCCACCTCAGCATCGGCGCCGGCTACCAGTTCCTGCGCGAGATCGGAATCGGGCGCGACGACGAAGAACGTCGCGCCGTAAAGCGTGTCGGGGCGCGTCGAGAACACCGTCACGGTGTCGGGGTGACCCTCGATCTCGAAGTCGATGTCGGCACCGATAGAGCGACCGATCCAGTTGCGCTGCATCTGGATGACCTTCTGCGGCCAGAATCCCTCGAGCTGGTTGAGGTCATCGAGCAGACGGTCGGCGTAGTCGGTGATCTTGAAGAACCATTGCGTGAGCTTCTTCTTCTCAACCATCGCGCCGCTGCGATCGGACGTGCCATCCGGCAGCACCTGCTCGTTGGCCAGCACGGTCTGATCCACCGGGTCCCAGTTGACCAGGGCATCTTTGCGGTAGGCGAGCCCACGCTCGTAGAGCTTCAGGAACAGCCACTGGTTCCAGCGGTAGTAGTCGTCGTCGCTCGTGTGGAGCACGCGACTCCAGTCGTATGACGTGCCGAAGGCGCGCAGGCTCGTCTTCTGCTGCCCGATGTTCGCGTAGGTCCACTCACGCGGGTCGACGCCGCGCTGGATGGCCGCGTTCTCGGCGGGCAAGCCGAACGAGTCCCACCCGATCGGGTTGAGCACGTTATAGCCGCGGTGGCGCCAGAAGCGGGCCACCGTGTCGACGTAGGCGTAATTTTCGGCGTGGCCCATGTGCATGTCGCCCGAGGGGTAGGGGAACATCCCGAGCACGTACTTACGGGGGCGGGTGTCGCCCTCTCCCCCGGCCCGGAACGGGTCTTTCGCCTCCCACGCGGCCTGCCACTTCGCCTGGATCGCGGCGGCGTCGTAGCGCGCGCCGTCGCCCTGGGCATCGCCGGGGGCGTCGGGAGCGTTGTCGGTGGGAACGGTCTGGGACACAGAAAACCAATCGAGCGGGGGGTTCGGGATGCGCACAGGCGCTTTCCAGGTTACCGGACCCGCCTGCGCCGCTCGCCGGGCGGTGGATGAGCGCGGTTGCCCCTACCAGCCGGCGGGCAGCGCGGCGCCGAGCGCGGCGAGTGGTGCCCGCACCTTGATGCCGACCTCGCGCACCTCTTCGAGAGGAACGGACGACCAGGTGATGCCGCCGCCCGCTCCGACGACGGCGTGGCCATCGCGCATGACGATCGAGCGGATGACCATGGCGAGATCGAGGGTGCCGTCGAGGCCGATCCACCCGAAGCATCCGGCATAGATCCCGCGCTCCCCCACCTCGAGCTTCTGCAGGATGGTCATGGCCGAGAGTTTCGGCGCCCCCGTCATCGACCCCGCCGGAAAGGCGCGGTCGAGAAGTTCGCCGACCGTGCTGCCCGGGCGCAGCTGCCCCGATACCGTGCTGACGAGCTGATGGACGTGCGGGTACGTCTCCACCGCGAGCAGCGCCTCGACCCGCACGGTGCCGACCTCGCACACCCGTGACAGGTCGTTGCGCATCAGGTCGACGATCATGACGTTCTCGGCGCGCTCCTTCTCGCTCGCGAGCAGTTCGCGGGCGAGGGCAACATCGGCTTCGGGGTCGGCGCCCCGCGGCCGGGTGCCCTTGATCGGGCGCGTGCGCACGATGCCGTCGCGAACGCCGAGAAACTCCTCGGGACTCGCGCTCAGCAGGCTGACTCCGCCGATCCGCACGAACCCGCCGTGATGTGCGGGGCTCGAGCCGCGCAGTCGTCTATAGACAGAGACCGGAGAATCGGATGTCTCGACCTCGAACCGCGTCGTCAAGCACAGCTGGTAGGCATCACCCGCGCGGATCGCGTCGTGGCACTGTGCGATCAGGGCCTCGTACTCGACGGGGGTGTGCCGGGAGGTGGCGGACCGCTGTACGGGGGACGCGGACGCGGGGTCGACGGGCGCGACAGGCTCGGCTGTCACGCTCGCGGCCGCTCGGACCTCCTCCGCCCACGACGCCGACTCCGTCCCGGACGAAACGGCCCACGCCCGGCGGCCGGCGTGATCAAAGGCGAACCAGGCGCTGACGTGCATCCACGCATCCTCGCCTGCTTCCCCCGTGGCGCCGCGGGCCGGGGCACCGGCGCGCTCGGCCGCGACGTCGTACGCGAACCAGCCGACCCAACCGCCCCGAAACGGGCCCGCGGGCCACTCGCGGTCTGGGCCATCCGCTTCGCCGGCAGCCCCGGCCAGGTGAATATCCCGTACCTCGGCGACCGCCGAGGGCAGGCCAAATCCGACGAAACTCCAGCCTGATTCGGCGTCGGCACCGGCGTCCAACCAGAAAACGTTCGGATGCGACGGTTCCAGGGCTGCGAACGCCTCGGCGGGCTCGATCCAGCCAGCGAGCGACTCGACGTCGAGATCCTGTGGCACGCACCCAGGGTACGGGTACCTGAGCATCGTAGGCTCGACGCGTGAACGAGTTCCTCTCGTGGCTGCTGGACTCGGTCCAGAGCGTCGACCCGGTGTTGCGGACATTGCTCGCGGGCGTTGCGATCATGCTCGAGACGAGCATCCTGATCGGTCTCATCGTTCCCGGCGACACCATCGTGATCGTCGCCGCGACCGCGGTGTCGTCGCCGATCGAGGGCGTCCTGCTCGGGGTAGCCGTCGTGATCGGGGCACTCATCGGCGAGAGCATCGGGTTCTGGATCGGACGATGGCTGGGCCCACGCATCCGCGCCTCTCGTCTCGGCGCGCGTATCGGTGAGAAGAACTGGGAACGATCGGAGCGCTACCTCCGGCGTCGCGGCGGGCCGGCGATCTTCCTGTCGCGCTTCCTCCCCGTGCTGCACTCACTCGTACCGCTGACGGTCGGGATGAGCGCCTACCCCTATCGGCGCTTTCTGGCGTGGACAGCACCCGCCTGCATCCTCTGGGCAACGCTCTACGTCTCCGTCGCGGCGGCCGCCGCCGGCACGTATCGCGAACTGGCCGACACCGTGCACTTCGCGGGCTACCTGTTCGTCGGCATCATCGTGCTGTTCATCGTGCTCGTTTTTGTTGGCAAGAAGGTCATCGAACGTATCGAACGCCGTCACCTGCACGATGAGGATGCACCGAAGGGCATGAAAGACTGAGGTCGATGCCCACTTCGACGCAGGCCCCCGCTCGTCCCGCCAAGATCCTCTGGTTGGCAAGACTCGAGCACCGATTTCATGCCTGGCGCGAGAAGCGTGCTCGCCGCCGCGGGTTGAGCGCGAGCATCGTCCCGTTCCCCGGGTACGGCGGCGAGGGTTGGGTGCGCGTCGTCGGACGAGTCTTGATCGTCCGCCCACCCCGCGACACGAAGTCGGGTGAGATCAGCAGCCTCCGCGGATGGCGCAGCTTCGTCGGCATCCCCGTCGGCTACTCCGAGGTGAAGATCACGATCGCGGGTCGCACGCACACCGTCGTGTCTGACCGCGGGGGCGTGGTCGACACGGTCATACAAGCCGAGCTCGAGCCCGGGTGGCAGACGCTCGAACTGTCCGTCGAGAACAGCAGGCCCGTAGAGGCGCGCGTGTTCATCGTCGGGTCCGATGTGAAGTTCGGCGTGGTGTCGGATGTCGATGACACCGTCATGGTGACGGCGCTCCCCCGTCCCCTCGTCGCCGCGTGGAACTCGTTCGTCGTCGACGAGCACGCTCGTCTGCCCGTGCCGGGCATGGCCGTGCTGCTCGAGCGGTTGGTGCGTAGTCACCCCGGCGCCCCGATGATCTACCTCTCCACCGGGGCGTGGAACATCGCGCCGACGCTGACTCGCTTCCTCTCCCGCCACCTCTTCCCGCCGGGCGGCATCCTGCTGACCGACTGGGGTCCCACGCACGACCGGTGGTTCCGCAGTGGCCGCGAGCACAAGCTCGACAACCTGCGCCGCCTCGCTGAGGAGTTCCCGCAGGTGCAGTGGCTACTCATCGGCGACGACGGGCAGCACGACGAGTCGATCTACACGGAGTTCGCGAAGGATCACTCGGGGCACGTCGCCGCCGTTGCGATCCGTCGCCTCTCGACCACCGAGGCCGTGCTGGCCGGTGGACGTCAGACCATCGACGATCATTCGGATGCCCAGGCCCCGTGGGTCACGGCGTCGGACGGCGCGGGCATCCTCGACAAGTTGGAGCGCGCGGGCCTCGTCTGACCCTCGACGCGGACAACACTCCGGAGAACCTTGCGCGAACCGCCCGGATCGGAGCTATAAAGGCCTCTGCTGACGAGTTCCACCGGAATGTGGTCCGGTGCCCCGGCACAAGCATCGCTCGGACCGGCCGACAGAGGACCCGTTCACGCAATGGGCGATGGCACGGTGCCCGGCCCTGTTCCGTCTCGCGCGAAACGCGCGGGGGTGGTGCCGAGCACCCGACGGAAGTGCCGCGTCAGATGTGCTTGGTCGTGAAATCCGGCCGCCGCGGCGACCGCCGCCGGCCTCATACCTGTGAGCAGCAGACCGCGGGCTACATCAACACGGCGACCCGTCACGTAGCGATGCGGCGGCAGTCCGTAGTGCGCCGTGAACGTGCGCGCCAGGTGGCTCGGGTCGGCGTCCAATAGGCGGCTCGCCTCAACGAGGGTGATCCCCTCGGTCAGCCGCGACTCCAACAGATCGCGGAGCCGACGCGATGCTGCACGGTCTCGGGTCGGCTGCATCGTCCGACCGCGCGCCGCGCCCAGACGGTCAGCGATCTCGACGAGCGCGCCCTCGGCCGCCAGCTCTTCTCCCGGCGCGGCCAAGGCCCGATGAGCACGACGCGTCGGCTCGAAGATGTCGATCCGATCGGGTTGATCGACCGCGTGTCCCGCCAGAACTTCCGGTAACCAGGACGCGTTCAGGTACGCGACGCGCTTGCGAAAGCCCGCGCTGTCGGGCGCCGCGCGTCCGTCGTGGGCAATTCCGGGAGGAAGAAGTGTTGCCGAGCGAGCATCCGCGATCCTCGGTCGTCCACCGAGTCCGTAGGCGACGGCTCCCTCGTCCACCAGCATCAACGTCCAGTCCGCGTGGGTGTGGGCCGGGTAGGCGTGGAGGGTCATCCGGGCGTGCAGCACCTCGCGCACGGCAGGCACGGCCGGGTGCCAAGCCCGCATCCACGTGTCGGGATCCATGCCAGAAACGTACAAGACGCGACGGATGCCGGGGGCCGAGGATCGGAGCATGGTTGACGAACTCGTGCGCTTTCCCACCCGCATCGCCCTCGTGTTGCGGGATGATCTCGAGCCGTGGCAGACGGTCAACGTCGCCGCGTTCCTCTCGAGCGGGATCGCCGCTGATGTCACACTTTTCGGCGATCCCTACGCGGATGCGGATGGCACGGAGTACCTGGCGATGCTGGGGCAACCGGTCATGGTGATGCAGGGAGATGTCGAGACACTTCGAGCCGTGCGCGCCAAGGCGGTCGCTCGCGAGATTCGCGTGGCCGTCTATGTGAAAGGGATGTTCGCGACGGGGCATGACGCGGCGAATCGAGAAGTGGTCGCGGCATCCGCGGGCGCTGACCTCGATCTGGTGGGAGTCGCTATCCACGGTCCGAAAAACGTCGTCGATCGCATCCTCAAGGGCGTGCCGCGGCACCGGTAACAGCCGCGGGGCGTCGGAGGCCCGGCGTAGGGTTTGAGGCATGTGCGGACGCTTCGTGGTGACCAGACCTCCGGCCGATCTGACGGCCCTGCTCGATGTCGACACGGTGGCCGAAGACCTGCCCGCACCGTCGTTCAACATCGCTCCCACCGACCGGGCGGCTATCGTCCTCGACTCGGCAAAGACGGACCCTCCGACCCGACGCCTCGAGGCCGCGCGCTGGGGCCTCGTGCCGAGTTGGGCGAAGGATGTCTCGATCGGGTCGCGCGCGTTCAACGCGCGCTCCGAGGAGATCGAGGACAAGCCGATGTTCCGTGGTGCGCTCGAGAAGCGTCGCGCGATCGTGCCGACCTCGGGCTATTACGAGTGGAAGACGACCGACGACGGCAAAGAGCCGCACTACATCCACCCGGCGGACGAGTCGCCCCTGCTCATGGCGGGGCTCTACGAGTGGTGGAAGAACCCCGCCGCTGCGGACGACGACCCGGCGCGCTGGGTGCTCAGCTTCACGATTCTGACGCGCGATTCGATCGGCGACCTCGGTTCGATCCACGACCGGATGCCGCTGTTCGTCGACATGGACCACGCCGAGGCCTGGCTCGATACCGACACCGACAACATCGGCGACATCCTCGACGCCGCGATCGACGCCGCACCATCCGTCGCCGCGACGCTCGCCAATCATGTCGTCAGCCGGGCGGTGGGCAACGTCCGCAATAACGGGCCCGAGCTCATCGAGCCGCTGGCGTCGTAATCACACGCCGCGTCGGTGATCGAGCCGTCACAGACTGCTGCATTTCGCGATCAGATAGAGCGTTTTGTGACAGGTCGTCCAGGACTCGCTGCCGCTGGGCCGGCTTGAGCGGCGCATCCCCCGTCTCGGGTTCTTCTCATGTTCTTCTCATGTGCGAAGGCCTGATCGGGGTTGTTTTCGGGGGTCGAGTGTCGGTGGTTGGTCGGATGATGTAGTCATGACCGAATCCGCAGTGAATGCCCGTCTTCGGGCTGACGCGCGGATGGACCTGTTGTTGCCGAAACTGATCGAGATCCGTGCCGCGAAAGCCCGGCTCGATGCTGAGGAAGCCCGCGCGCTGGCGGAGGCACAGACGATCGCGGCGGACTGGACCGAAGAAGCCGACACCGGTCGGGTCGGGTCGGATGCCGGTTTCCCGTACCGGTCGATCGCGGCCGAGATCGGCGCGGCGTTGCGGGTCAGCGACCGCACCGTGCAACGACAAATGGGTGAAGCCGCAACCCTCGTGCACGACTACACCGGGACATTGGAAGCACTGGATGCCGGGGTGATCTCGGTCGCGCACGTGCGGGCGATCGTCACGGCCGGGACCGTCATCGAGACGCCAGAGATGCGGGGCGAGTTCGAACAGGACGTCCTGCAGATCGCAGCGACGGAGTCCGCAACCCGTTTGACGCCGTTGGCGAAGCGGCGGGCGGAATGGTACGCCGACACCACGTTCGAGCAACGCCACCGCCGCGCCGTCGAAGACCGCACCGTCTGGGTCACCGACCTCGACGACGGCATGGCTGAGCTTCGCGCGATCCTCCCCGCCGTCATCGCCCACGGCGTTCACGACCGCCTCAGCGAAATGGCACGCACCGTCATTGATGCACGCCGCGTCGAAACTGGCGCGGGCGACGGGTCCGCGGGCACGACTACCGACGCAGGCGGATGCGGGGACGACGGGCCCACGGACTCACCTGATGTCCGCACGACGGACCAGATCCGAGCCGACATCCTCGGCGACCTGCTCCTCACCGCCGCACCCACCGGCCACAACGGCGGCCCCACCGACCTCGGAGCGATCCGCGCCACCGTCCAGATCACCGTCCCGGTCATGTCGCTGATCGAGAAGCGCATCACCGACCCCTACGAGACCGCGTTCCTCGTCGGACACTCCCCCGTCGACCCGAAACGGCCTGCGTGCTCACCGCGCGGGCACCGGGTGGGACCGGATCCTCACCCATCCGATCTCCGGTCAGGTGCTCGCCGTCGACCGATACCGGCCCGAGCGAGCAGCAACGAAGACACCTCACCGTCAGAGACCAGCACTGTCGATTCCCCGGATGCCGCATGCCCGCCAAACGCTGCGATGTCGACCACACCATCGACCACGCCCACGGCGGCCAAACAGACGTCTGCAACCTCGCCTGCCTCTGCGAGAGACATCACACGCTCAAACACAACACCGCCTGGACCGTCCGACAACTCCCCGGCGGAGTCCTCGAATGGACCAGCCCCACGGGTCGCATCTACATCGACACACCGGTCAGCACCATCGAATTCGCACCCGACCCCGAACACGAGATACCCAACGACCCCATCCCCGCCGCGACGACGCGGGTGCCCGAAGAACTCGACCCCGACGACATCGACTTCGACGAGCTCCAGTTCGACCCGCTCGAGCTCATCCCGTTCTGACCATCACCCGCGCCGTTCTGACCCTCACCCGCGAACAAACCCTGCTCGTTGAGCGCGCGCAGCGAGACGAAACGACACCGCCGACAACCACCGTTTCGACTCGTCGCTGCCCTCCTCGCTCAACGAACGACACCCCGGTCGTTGCGCGACCGCGTCAGCAGCCGCTGCAGGGTAGGGCGCCGGCAATCGCCGAGCTCAGGCGCAGCGCGACGACACGTGTCGCGGCCTCGTCCAAACGCTCCGAAGACAGAGCCCCCGACGCGACGGCACCGGTGATTCCGTCGATCACCGCATTCGCACGCTCCACCGACGAATACGCTACGCCCAGCACCATGTCGTTTCCGGCGACCGAGAGCCGCGACCGCGTTCGCGACGGGGTCCCGATAGGCAGCGATTCCGGATGCCTCCAGCATCGCCATGTCATCCGTGATCGCAACTCCGGTGAACCCCAGTTCGTCTCGCAGAATGTCGTGCCAGGCCACCGACAGCGAAGCCGGGGCAGCATCCACCGACGTGTACGCGAGATGCCCGAACATCACCAGCTGAGCCCCGGCGTCGATGCCCGCCTGGAACGGCAGCGCTTCGCCGGCGCGCCACGCGTCAATCGACATGTCCGTGGAAGGAATCGTGCGGTGCGAGTCGCCCGGGGCCGCGCCGTGACCCGGAAAGTGCTTGAGCGTCGAATCGACGAAGGACGCCTCACCCGCCACCGCCTCAGCGACACGTGGGGCGGCGGCCGAGGCATCCGTCCCCAACGAGCGGCGATAGATGAAAGAGCCGGGATCGTCGGTGTAGTCCGCGACGATCCCGAAGTTGACGTCGATACCGGCGCGCTCCGACGAGAGAGCCGCGTCCCGAGAAAGCCGCGGTCGTCGACTCGGGCGGCGCGGACTTCAGCGTCAGCGACGACGGAAAGTCGTCCCACTTCAACCGGCGCACATCGCCGCCCTCTTGGTCGACGGCCACCAGTGCGGGCAGTGCGGGATCGAGCGAGGCTGACTGCGCGAGCGCGCGCAGCGCCGACTCGGAACCCGACACGTTCGCGCCCATCACGATGAAGCCGCCCGCGCCCGTCTGCTCCATGTACCTGCGCACGCGCGGCGGGATCGGTCGAGGGCAGATGCCCCATGACGACGGCGCCGGCCTTCTGGCGCGGGCTCATCGCCGCGACGATGGCGGACGCACGCTCGGCCAGCGCCGCATCGTCGCCCGCAACGACGCGAACCCCTGCGGAAGAATCCGTCGCGGTCGGCTCCGTGGACGGTGAATCAGAGGACGCCGCGTCCGAGGACGGCGATGCGGAGGCTGCGACGAATGCGGACGCGGCAGCCGCAGCAGTCACCTCCGGCGAGGCGGCACGGGCAGCAGCCGCGGACGGTGCGACGCACAGCAGCGCGACAGCCGCCACCACAGCGGTGAGGGTTCCGCGCCGTTGCATCACCGGTCCAGCTTAGGCGTGGTGATTCGACGCGACGCGGTGCTGTTGAATAGTGGATACATCGCCACCGATTCGGAGCACCATGGCCGTCTCACCCCCGCCCGTTTCATCCCCGCCCCCCGCAGGTTGGTATCCCGACCCGGCCGACGCCCGTCAGCGACGCTGGTGGGACGGACTCTCCTGGTCGAACCAGACCTCGCCCGTACCGGCGGCACCCGGGGCGCAACCACGGGCGCTGCTCCATTCCGAGTCTCCGACTCCCCCGACGCAGACAAGCATCCCGCCGTACGCGACGCCGCCGTACACAGTCGTCCCGACCGGATCGGCTGTGTCCACACGGGCGGCCCCGGATCGATATCACCCGCATCCGTCTATCGCCCGCTCGTTCCCGGTACCGGCGGTCGGCTCGGTTCGGGATACACCCCGCCACCCCTTGGCGTGTGGCGCTCCCCCGCAGACACGCGGCCGCTCGTACGCGGCATGGGCGATGCCATCCGCGTCGTCTTCACGCGCTATGCGATGTTCGAGGGCCGAGCCACGCGCGCCGAGTTCTGGTACTTCACCCTCTTCTCCGTGCTGATCACGATCGGCCTGATGTTCCTCAGCGTCGTGCCGATCCTCGGCTACCTCGCGGGTCTCGGGTTTCTCGCCTGGGGACTCGGCATCCTGATCCCGACCCTCGCGCTCTCGGTGCGGCGCCTCCGCGACGCCGGCTTGCACTGGGCGTGGATCCTTCTGTCCCTGGTGCCCTTCGGCGGCATCGCGCTCATCGTGCTGTGGTGCCAGCCCTCGAAGTACCCCTGAGCAAGCCGCGCCCTCCGACAAACCGTTCTGCCGAGCTCAGGTCCGCTCGGTATCCCGCGGCAGCGCCAAGGCGATCTGCTCGGGCAACGTGAGCGGCGCCTTCGTGACGATGTCGTGCACGAACGCGAGCTTGTGGCGCACGGGCCCGACCAGTTCGAACGGGTACAGGTCCGCCGAACCCATCGAGCGGTTGATGCGGTTGAACGCCTGACTCATCCAGTCCCAGTCGGTCAATAGGCGCTGGATCGGTTCGTCCCGGTAGCTTTCCAAGGGTTCGACATCGGTGTCGCGGTTCGTCACGCCCGCGTCGAGGTTGATGCCGATCGCCGCCGCCGTCTGCAAGGTGCCGGTGATGTGGAGGTAGTGGGCGAACGTCTCCGCGAAGTCCTCCCACGGATGCATCGTGGCGTACTCCGAGATGAACGACGCGCTCCACCCCTCGGGCGCGCCGCGCGAGTAGTGGCGAGCGATCGCGTCCTGGTAGCTGGCGCGCTCGTCTCCGAACAGTGCCCGGCATCGATCCCAGGCCGCGTCGTCCGACAACAGAACGTTCTGGAAGTAGTGGCCGACCTCGTGCCGCAGGTGACCGAGCATCGTGCGGTACGGCTCGCCGAGCCGCACGCGCAAGGCTTCGCGTCGGTCATCAAGGCTCTCGGCCAAGTCGATCGTGATGATGCCGTTGGCGTGTCCGATCACGACTCGCTCGCCGGACGACAGACTCGAGACGAGATCGAACCCGAGGCCGCCCTTATTCACATCCCACGGCACGATCGGCAGCCCGAGCTCACCCAGCTGCAGAATCAGGCGCCGCTTGGCCTCCTCGGTTTTCCCGAGCTTTTCGAGGGCGATGGTGTCGTTGCTGTCCGGCTGGCGACGGGTGAGGCGACACGAGAAGCACGTGCCCGCTGGAGCATCCTCTCGCACCAGCCAATTGCAGCCCCAGCCGCGATTCGAGCAGGTGTACCAGGTCACGCCCTCGATCACGGCGCGCCCCTGACGGATGCCGTAGAACGAGCGGTCGAGCAAGTTGAAGCCCAGTTCACCCTCGCAGTTGGGGCACGTCAACGTGCCGAGAAAGACGAAGTGGCGACAGTGCGGACAGCGCGGGGCAGAGCTCACGTGTTCACCGTAGCGCCCGCGCCAGGCCGCGAAACGGCGATCGTTAAAACGACGAGCATTGAGGCGCCAAGCATTCAAACCCGAAGGTCGCGAACGCCACGATCAGGGCGCGTACCGGACGATCCCGCCGGGAACCTGTCCGTCGAAGAGCTTCGACAGGGTCACCAGGCTGAACCCGCGATCGAGCAGGCCATCGAGCACCCCGGGCATGACCCGGCTGGTCGCGCCCTGAATATCGTGCATCAGCATGATCGTGCCGACGCGTGGAGCGCTCACCGCGTACGAGAGCAGGTCGACATCGGATGGCCCGGCCCAATCCCGGGTGTCGACGCTCCACAGGATCGCCGGCATGCCCGCCACACCCAGCACGCGATCATTCAGCGCGCCGTACGGCGGGCGGAATGTCGAGACGGCCTGACCCGAAAGCGAGCGCAGCAGGTCGCCGGTGGACTGCAGCTCGGCCGCGATCCGCTCGTCCGCGAGAGTCGTCAGATCCGGATGATTCCAGGTGTGGTTACCGATCTCGTGCCCCTCGGCCGAAACCCGCCGCACGGTGTCGGGTCTGTTCTGGGCATTGCGTCCGAGCATGAAGAACGTCGCCGACGAGTGCCGATCACGGAGAGCGTCGAGGATGCCGTCGGTCAGCCCACTCGGACCGTCATCCAAGGTGAGGGCCATGCACGGGACGAGATCACAGGGCGTTCGGTCAAACGCCGCACCCGCCGTCGCCGGCCCGAAAAAAGGTCCCTGGGCGTCTGCGATGACGCGTCCGAAGTCTGTAAGCGCCGGATCGTAGGACTCCCGCGGCAGCGACACCCAGACCGGATGCTCCGCATCGGGCGTCTGCCAACCCGCGAGCCCCTCGAGTTCAGGCGCCGTGAAACCCACCGGCAGCGGCACGATCAGTTCGCCACCCACGAATGAGGCGTCCTGCAGCGCACGCGCGAGCGATGCGCGTTGCTCCGCCGACGGCTGCCCGACAGCGATCAGGCTCAGTCCCCCCGCGGCGCGCCGAGCGACCGACACGACGTCCTCCCAGAGCACATCGGTCTCACCGATCAGCGCCGCTCCGTCGTCCACGGCGCCGGTCGCAACATCCGTGTACACCGTCGTGATCTGGTCCATCTCGAGGGCCGTGGCTGAGCCGCGCACGACTCGGAGGCGCTGGCCGAAGGTCGACCCGGCCGCGTGCACGATCTCGCACACCACGACCGTGTGCGAGTCGGTCGAGGCGCCGAGCAACTCGGCAGCGGGAAGCGCCGTGACACCGGCCACACACCCGCGCTCACGGAGCGCAGCCTCGACACCGAACACCTGCGGTTCGTATGCGACACCGACCGCCGCGGACTGCTCGCCGATCGCGGTCCGCACCGCCGCTTCGATTCTCTCGTTCAACGGCTGCGCGCCGGGAAGGTACGCCCAACGCGCCTCCACCCGCACCGCGTCGTTACGGATCCGCTGCGACGCGAGCGCGATGCCCGCGGGATCCACCGGTGGCGGTGGAGCCGTCAGCATCCGTCCCACAATCGGCCACTGGGCGGGTGTCCACGACGGATCGGTGTCGGGTGCACACGCCGACAGGCCGATGACTCCCGCGGCGACGAGCACCGAGGTTAGGAGCTTCCGACGGGTCACCCCGTCACCCGCCGCTCCGCCACGTCGATCTCAGCGAGGAGTTCGGCGAGTTCGGCGTCATACCCTTGGCGCGGACCCGACACGAAAGTCAGCAGGGCGTCGCCCGACACCACGACGCCGACGATGAGCTCGCCGTCCGTTGTGTTCGCGTGCAGCAGTTCCTGGCCGGCGACCGTCCGCTCGCGGCTGAGGGTATCGAGCGGTCGTGGGGAGATGTCCCCGAGGGCCACGACGGGGTCACCCGCGTCGCGGACGGCCAGATCGACCTGCATCCGACCGTCGGGGCTCGTGAGTGTCACCCGGGACTCATCGGCGAACGTGGGCCGCATCGCCCAGCCGGCGGGCACGGGCACGGATGCCTCGACGCTCTCACCCCGAATCGTCGTCGTGGTGTCTTCTCCCGCGACGAGCGTCGTGGCCGCGACCCAGATCGGCGGCAGAAGAGCAACGACGGCGACACCGAGCATCGCCGTAACGACAGCCGTCAACACGACGACGCCGAGCGCGCGTTGTACGGAGCCTGTCGCCACGTCGAAATCCTCTCGAACCGCCGGACTGTTGGCGGGTAAGCGCGCCGGACACGCGTCGAGAGTTCGGGTGTTGTGCCAAGCCGCCGCGCCTCCCCGTTTCCGGCGATTGTCCGACCTAGACTCCGGATCGGGGAGCATCAACCGGCGAAATCCGGTCGATCAGGGGCAAGAAAAGGTCACGAGGAGGGGAATCGTGTTCCAGCAGACGAAGGACAGGCGCCTAGCGCAGACGTCCCCGTCCACGCGCCCGCACGATCACGAAAACGGTCGTGAACGAGTCCCTGAACGGCGCCGCGCACGGGGCCGTCGACTCGTCGCGCTGCTCACCGCCGTAGCCGTCGTGTGCACGCTCGTGGCGTTCGGGATCGGAGTGACGGCTCAGACGAGGGCGGAAGCACGTCTGATCGAGCTCGATGAGCGCATCACCCTGCTGCAGCTGCGCCTCCAAGATCACCTCGACCAGGTCGACAAACTCACCGCTCGCGCGGCCGATCGCCAGGCGCAGAACGACGACGCGCGGGCCGCACTGGGATCCACGGAAGGGTTCCTCGAGTGAGGGCATCGTCATGGACGCTGGTCGTGGTGTCAGGCATCGCGGTCTTCACCATCACGCTCGGCACGATCAAAGTCGCCGAGCTGAACGGCGTGGCCGATATTCGCGAGTCACGGATGCTCGCTCTCGAAACACAGATCACCGATGCCGCGGCGTCCCTGACCGCGCTCCGCACCACGATCGATGAAGAGAACACCGAAGCATCCGCCCTGTCCGAAGCGGCGGCCGCGCGGGTCGCCTTCGTCGACGCGATCGCCGCGCTGCGCACGGCCCTCGACACGGCCGCGAACAAGGTCGACGTCGAATCACAGCGCCAGGCCGCGCTCGATGCGCAGGCGACCGTGACGGCGGCGCCCGCCGAGGCCACCACCTATGCAGAACCGACCGCGGCCGTCCAGCGCGCGACGAGCGAGGTGGACGCGAAGGTCAAGGCGTACGAGGCTGAGCAGCGCCGTAAGGCCGCGGAGGCGGCAGCGCGGTCGTATTCGGCTGCCGTGACGCGTGGCACGGGTTCGTCACCCTCGACGGGTGGTGGTAGCGCCGGATGGTTCGCCGAGATGCGCGCGATTCTGAACAACGTCGGCGGTGGTGGGTACGCGCTCGTCGAATACGACGGGAACTGCGGCGGGGTGACGGCTCCTGCGTGTGCCAGCAGCAGCGGCACGATCATGGTGTCGTCCGCGGTCGCGAACTGGCCCTACGTGACAAAGGTCTGGGGCATGACGCACGAACTCGCGCACCAGTACCAGTTCCGCGTGTGGAAGCAGATGACGGCGTCGCCGTCGTACCAGACCCTGTTCAACAAGAACCCCGAGTTGCTGGCGAACTGCATGGCCGCCGCCCGCGGGGCGACGCAGGCTTCGGGTGGGTGCGGACCGGCGCAGCTCGGCTGGGCCGCGGGTATCTGGCAGGGCATCGTCGCCGGTTGAGCCGGGTCGAACGAGCGCCGCAACGCAACGCCCGCCGCCGACCGTTGAGAAAGCGAGTCGAAACGCACCGAACGGACGCAACACGCCGTTCCACATACGGCCGGAACGGCGTGTCGCGTCCGCTCGTGAGCGCGGTCCTCAGAGTCAGCCCGCGGCGCCACCCTCGATGGCGACGATGCGGTGGTCGGCGTCGTGGGTCAGCTCAGTCCGCAAAAACAGGTCGTCGATGGGCAGATGCAGGTCGAGCCGCGCGAACGCCGCGATGCGCAACTCACCCGCACCGACCGTGACATCCAGCACATGACCGCCGTCCATCCGGTCCTCAGCCAAGAAGTGCAGGTGCAGACCCGCAACGGCGATGCCCTGGTAGATCCGCGGCGCCCAGAACCCGACCAGGGTCCCCGTCCGCTCGGCCAACACCGTCTCGACCTGCTCACGGGTGACCTCCGTCAGCGGCGGAAGCGGATGGTGCTGCCGCGGCGTCACCCGCACGCGCACCGAGGTCACGACGCCGTCGAACCGCACCGTGTGAAACAGGTTCCGACTCAGGAGCTTTCCCTCGAGGTGCGAGGTCAACCCCGCAAGATCGAGATTGTCGATCTGCGTCGCAGCCACATCCGGAAACGGCGCGACATCGACGAACGGCAGGATGTCGGTCTCCGCCATCTGCGTCGGCGCACCATCCACGGTGCACTCGTACGCCCGCCCATCGACGATCACCACCTCGCCGCCGAGCCGGTCGCAGCATCCGATCCCGAAGTCACCCGCGCGTAGCGCATCGGCCACCGGCATCCCCGTCTCGTAGGCACCCGCCAACAGTGCGTCGAGTACGGCGAACTGCGTCACGGCATCGTGCGAGAGGAGGGTCACAGCACCGACGCTATCGCGGGCACCATCAGCAGACTCGCCCGCGCCACCCCACAGGGCGTCAGCTCTTCAGCTTCCGCAGAGCGGAGCGTTTGTGCGCGGCCTGTTTTCCGCTCTTCTCAGATTCGATGATGTACGCCGGCTCGTCGGATGTCGCAGTGAAATGTTGCCCGGCGAACTGGAAGTCGCTCGTCTTTGGTTCCACGACAGTTCCGCGGGTGCGTCCCTGCGGCGTGTCCCAGCTCACGCGGTCACCTACCGACAATTCCTCCGCCACGTTTGCCCCTCGCTCCCGGTCGCCTGTGCTTCATCGTCCCAAAGCGAAGCTGAACCAGGCCGGGGCCTGACGGGACATCCACACGTATGTCGGTGAAACAACAAACGCCCCGCGAAGGGGCGCTTGCCGAAATTCTGTGGACCTGAGGGGACTCGAACCCCTGACCCCCTGCATGCCATGCAGGTGCGCTACCAGCTGCGCCACAGGCCCAAACACTGCCCCGAACGAGCCGAGGCAACCCCGCCAGATTACTACATCCGCGGCGCCCACTCGAATCGAGACGGATGCCGCGAACGACCAGCGACCAAGAGGCCTATTCGGCCGCTGCGGCGGCCGGGGTGGGGAGCTCGATCGGAATGACCGGGCAGTCCTTCCACAGACGCTCGAGCCCGTAGTACACACGCTCCTGCTCGTGGAAGACGTGCACGACGAGGTCACCGAAGTCGAGCAGAACCCAGCGCCCCTCCTGGCGGCCCTCCCGACGCAGGCGCTTCACGCCCGCCTCATGAAGTGCGTCTTCGATCTCGTCGGCGATCGCGCCGACGTTCCGCTCGTTGCGCCCCGTGACGATCAGGAAGGCATCGACGAGCGGAAGCGGGCCCGAGACATCCAGAGCGACCAGATCCTCGCCACCCTTGGCATCGGCGACGGCCGACGCGATCTGCACGAGTTCACGTGCGCGGTCAGTTGCGGGCATTAGAGAGCACCATTCACGAAAGCGAGGATGAGGACGCCCACGAGTGCGAGCGCCAGAACGCCCGCCGTGATCGCCAGGGAGAAGAGGAGTCGGCCGCCCTTTTCGGGCGCCGGCGGACGGATGATCTCGCCCGTGCCGCGCACGGTACTGATCGCGGCGCTCGCGGCGATAGGGGTCGGCGATGACGAAGCGGGCAGCTCACCATCGATGAGAACCGAATCGATGTCCTTACCGTCCGTTGAACGCGGGTCGCCACCGGCGGACCCGAGCCCGTCGGGCAGATGGAACGTGCCCGTGATGAGCACCTCACCGGTCGCATTCACGGGGCCGGACAGCAGGGGCATGTTGGGCGTCTGCGACAGGATCAACGCGCTCGACGCACCGATTGCACCCGTCGACGACGAGTTCCGCACGATGAGCTCGTCGAACGAAGCAGGCAACTTCGTCGAGATCTCCTCATCCTTCAGCAAGTGCGCACCGAACTGCGGGTCGACCGTCGCGGCGGGCGCGGCATCGATACCGCGAGCGTGGTCGCCGTCGCGCGAGGTGCCTTCGCGGGAAGAATCGGACGCCTCGGCATCCAGGGCCTTCGCCGCCTCCGCCTTCTTCGCGGCCGCTTTCTTGCCACCGGACTTCTTGTCATCCGACTTCTTGTCGTCGGCCTTGCCGCCCTGCACCGCGGGCTCGGCAACCACAGCTCCGGAGGCGACGGGTGCCGAGAACGGCGTGTACCGCGCCGCGGCGGGCTCGCCGAGCGCCGACACAGGCATCTGTGCGGCGATGACGTCGGGCGTGATGACCGGGACGGACGCCGTGCGGATGCGCTCCTGTTCGCGCGCCTGGCGGCGGGTCAGAGGCGAGACGCCCAGATCGACGTGGGCGTCGGGCATCGGCGCCGGCGGGGTGAAGGCGGGGGTTGCCGCACGCGCGAGCGGGGCGGCGGGTGGCGGAGTGGCCGCGACGTACGTGTCTTCTTCGATCTCTTCGTCCGCGCTCGACGCCTCGTTCTGAACGGGAAGTGACCCGGTCGCGTGCAGTTCGCGGAGCTTCTTCCGCGTCAGCGGCTGCTCGGGTGTGCTCATGCGTTGCTCCGATAGAGATGATGCTTGCTGATGTACTGGACGACCCCGTCAGGAACGAGATACCACACCGGGTCACCCCGGTGGACTCGCTCGCGACAGTCCGTCGACGAAATCGCGAGTGCCGGAATCTCGAGTTGACTCACGACCTCACTCGGAAGTCCCCCGGTGTCCAGGACGTGTCCGGGGCGACTCACGGCGACGAAGTGCGCGAGGTTCCACAGCTCATCATGGTCCCTCCAACTGAGAATCTGCGCTACCGCGTCCGCGCCTGAGATGAAAAAAAGGTCGGCATCGGGGCGCAGCTTCCGAAGATCCCGCAATGTGTCGATCGTGTAGGTCGGACCACCGCGATCGATATCGACGCGGCTGACCGTGAATCCCGGGTTCGAAGCCGTCGCGATAACGGTCATCAGGTAACGATGTTCGCTATCGCTGACCTTCTGCTTCTGCCAGGGCGTTCCCGTCGGCACGAAGATGACCTCGTCGAGGTCGAGGTGACTGGCGACCTCGCTGGCGGCGACCAGGTGACCGTGGTGGATGGGGTCGAACGTGCCGCCCATCACCCCGATCCGGGGCCGCTCCCCTGCGTCCGTCGTCATGCCCGACCTAGTGGCCGCTCGCCGTCCCGTGCTCGACTGCCGCGTTTTCCGTCGGCGTGCCGTGGCTCTGGGCGAACGCCTGGGCCTTGCCTGCGTGGCGGTTGGCCACGTCGCGATAAGAGAAGACCACGAGAGCGAGCGCTGCGAACACGACCAGCGCGATGACGAAGAAACCCACCGTCTCCAGCGCGACGTTGCCTTGTTGACCCTCTTCGGCCGCGGCCAGGATCGTCGTGACAAGCGTCATTCTCATGCTCCGTTCGGGTGTGGGCGTGAGTCCCCAGTCTAGAGAACTATCGGCGGGTCTGCCCGGCGCCGCGCGCGAGCCATTTGGTGCTGGTCAGCTCGGGCAGGCCCATCGGGCCCCGCGCGTGCAACTTCTGGGTCGAGATGCCGACCTCGGCACCGAACCCGAACTCCCCGCCGTCGGTGAAACGCGTGGATGCGTTGGCCATCACAACCGCAGCGTCCACCTCGGCCAGGAACCGCTCGGCGTGAGCCTCGTCGTCCGTGATGATCGACTCGGTGTGTCCGGTCGAGTGCTCACGGATGTGGGCGAGCGCGTCGTCCAGGTGGTCGACAACACGGATCGAGACATCGAGAGTGCCGTACTCGGTCGACCAGTCCTCGTCGGTCGCCGGGACGACATCCGAAATCAGGGAAGCAGTTCGCTCGTCGCCGTGCACCGTCACACCCTGCTCCTGGAGCGCCAGAGCCACGGTGGGCAACACGCGCTCAGCGGCCGACCCCACGACCAGCACGGTCTCGACGGCGTTGCAGACGCTCGGGCGCTGCACCTTGGCGTTCACGACGATGTCGCGGGCCCACTCGAGCCGTGCCGACTCGTCGAGCACGATGTGCACCACGCCGGCACCGGTCTCGATGACGGGAACGGATGACTCGGTCACCACGGTCTCGATCAGCTGGGCGCTGCCCCGAGGCACCAGGACATCCACGAGCCCGCGCGCCTGCATGAGCTCACGAGCACCCTCACGTCCGAAGTCGTCGACGGTCTGGATGGCTTCCGCATCGATGCCCCGGTCGGCGAGGGCCGTGCGCATGATGTCGACGAGCGCGGCGTTGGACTTCTCGGCAGCCGACCCGCCGCGCAGCACGACGGCGTTGCCGGAGCGGAGCGCCAGCGCCGCAATGTCGACCGTGACGTTGGGCCGAGCCTCGTAGATCGACCCGACGACACCGAACGGCACACTGACCTTCTGTAACACGACACCGTTCGGCAGCACCCGCTCATCGAGCAGGCGACCGACGGGGTCTGGCAGTTCGGCCACGGCGCGCACGGCCTCGGCGAGGGCGGCTACGCGCGGAGCATCCAATCGCAGTCGATCCTGCAGCGACTCCGACAGGCCCGTCGCGCGCCCGCGCGCCAGGTCCTCGTCGTTCGCAGCGATGATGCGATCGGATGCCTCGTCGATGGCGTGCGCGATCGCGCGAAGCATGCCCGCTTTGTCCCCATCGCCGAGGAGCCCAATACTGCGGGAGGCCGACTTCGCCAGACGCATCCGATCGCGGGCTGTCGTTTCGCCCCACGTATCCGCAGAAGACTCATCGCCAGGGATGCTCGACGTAGCGCTGGGGGCGGTGCTGGTCATCAGCCCAGTGTATCGGCGGGCTCGCCGCTGCCGGCGGGGGCATCAGCGGCCGCAGCGGGGAGGTTTGCGCTCGTCGACGCTGTGCGAACGGGCCCGGTCGGGGTGACGGGGGTCGCCCGCGGGTCGGGTTCGAACCAGGTTCCGATGGGGGCCCCGCCGAGCGCATCCGCGACGCGTGCGGCGCTCGTCACCAGCACCCCGACGCCGGCTGCTGTGGCGAGACGTGCCGCCGAGACCTTCGTGGCCGCTCCGCCGGTGCCGACACTGTTGACGACGACGGATCCGAACTCGTAGCCGCTCATGTCGTCGCCGAACGTCACGCGCTCGATCGGACGTGCGCCGGGTTGGCCGGGCGGCCGCGTGTAGAGGTTCTCGATATCGCTGAGCAGGACGAGCGCGTCAGCGCCGATCAGTTCGGCGACGAGGGCCGCGAGGCGGTCGTTGTCGCCGAATCGGATCTCGTGGGTGGCGACGGTGTCGTTCTCGTTCACGATCGGCAGGATGCGTAGGCCCAGGAGTCTCTCCATCGCCCGGCGCGCGTTCGAGCGCGGCGTGGAGTTTTCGAGGTCACCGGCGGTCAAGAGAACCTGGCCCGCCAGCACACCGAAGCGGTCGAGGCTCGTCTGGTAGCGCCACATGAGGACGTTCTGCCCGACGGCGGCCGCTGCCTGCTGCGTCGCGAGATCCGTGGGCCGGCCCTCGAGGTTCAAGAGCGGCAATGCGGTCGCGATGGCACCGGACGAGACCAGCACGACCTCGGTACCTCGAGCGTGAACATCGGCGAGGGCCGAGACGATGGCATCGATCGTCGCGGCCTGATCGCCGCTGATCGACGACGAACCGACCTTGACGACGATCCGCCTAGCGGCGGCGATATCGGCGCGGTGCAGGGTGCTCACGCGTCCCCCTCGACCTCGCCACGTTCCACGGCGGCGAGCCGCTGCACCTCGAACTCGGCACGGGCGTCTGCCTTGGCATCCATCCGCTCGTGGTAGCGCTCGCGGCGCTGCGACGTGGTGCGACGCGTGTTCATGTCGAGACGCGGGTCCATGCCGCGCGGGGCGGTCATGAGTTCGGCCGCGGAGCTCAGCGTCGGCTGCCAGTCGAAGACGACACCGTCACCCTCGCCGATGACGACGGTCGAGCCCGGCTCGGCCCCAGCACGGACAAGGCCGTCTTCGACGCCCAGCTTGGCCAAGCGATCGGCCAGGTAGCCCACGGCCTCTTCGTTCTGGAAGTCCGTCTGCTGAACCCAGCGCACGGGCTTATCGCCCAGCACGCGATAGAGGTTGCCGTAGGTGCCACCCTCGACACGGATCGTGTAGTCCTTCTCTTTGTCCGCGCGCGGCCGCAGGACGATGCGCTCGGGCGCCGGCTTCGCGGCCAGCTCGGCGCGATGTTCGGCGACGACCTCGCCCAGGGCGAAGGTCATTTCACGCAGACCCTCGTGCGCGACGGTGGAGATCTCGAACACGCGGTAGCCGCGCGACTCGAGCTCGGGCCGCACGAACTCGGCCAGCTCGCGACCCTCGGGCACGTCGATCTTGTTGAGCGCGATCAACTGCGGACGCTCGAGGAGGGGCAGCTGGTCTTCGGGCACGGGATACGCGCCCAGTTCCGCGAGAATCACGTCGAGGTCTGACAGCGGGTCGCGGCCCGGCTCGAGCGTCGCGCAGTCGAGCACGTGTACGAGCGCGGTGCAGCGCTCGACGTGACGGAGGAATTCGAGACCGAGACCGCGGCCTTCGCTGGCGCCTTCGATCAGACCGGGCACGTCGGCCACGGTGAAGCGCACCTCGCCCGCCTGAACGACACCGAGATTCGGATGCAGCGTCGTGAACGGGTAGTCGGCGATCTTGGGCCGTGCGGCAGAAATTGCGGCGATCAGGCTGGACTTGCCCGCCGACGGAAAACCGACGAGCGCCACGTCGGCGACGACCTTGAGCTCGAGAAGGACATCGCCCTCCCACCCGGGGGTGCCGAGCAGCGCAAAACCGGGCGCCTTGCGCTTGGGCGAGGCGAGGGCCGCGTTTCCGAGACCACCGATACCACCGGGCGCCACGACGAATCGCGTGCCGGGCTCGACCATGTCGATGAGGAGCTGGCCCGCGGCATCCTTCACCACGGTTCCGACGGGAACCGGAAGTTCGACGTCTTCGCCCGCGGCGCCCTGGCGCAGATCGCCGGCCCCGAACGCACCGTTGTTCGACGTGCGGTGCGGCGAGTGGTGGTACGACAGCAGCGTCGTGACCTGCGGGTCGGCGACGAGGACGATGTCGCCACCGTTGCCGCCGCTCGCGCCATCCGGTCCCGCGAGAGGCTTGAACTTCTCGCGACGAACCGAGACACAGCCGTTTCCGCCCTTGCCGGCACGCAGGTGGAGCGTCACCCGGTCAACGAATGAGACCATCGTGCACTCCTTTCACAAAATGGTCAGGGGGCGAGCCGAAGCCCGCCCCCTGACCGAAAACCACATTGCGGTTGTCGCGCTGTTACTCCGCTGCGACGACGATGTTGACGACCTTGCGGCCGCCCTTCTTGCCGAACTCGACCGAACCGGCCTGCAACGCGAACAGCGTGTCGTCGCCACCGCGACCCACGCCGGCGCCCGGGTGGAAGTGCGTTCCACGCTGGCGGACGATGATCTCGCCGGCGCTGACGACCTGGCCGCCGAAGCGCTTGACGCCCAGCCGCTGGGAGTTGGAGTCGCGACCGTTACGGGTGGAGCTTGCGCCCTTTTTGTGTGCCATCTCGAATCTCCCGCGCTTACTTGATGCCGGTTACCTTGACGCGCGTGAGGTCCTGACGGTGCCCCTGGCGCTTCTTGTAACCGGTCTTGTTCTTGAACTTCTGGATGATGATCTTGGGGCCGCGCAGCTCACCGAGAACCTCGGCGGTGACGGTCACCTTAGCCAGCTTGTCGGCGTCGGTGGTGACGTTGTCTCCGTCGACCAGGAGCACCGCGGGCAGCTCGATCTTGTCGCCGAGCTTGGCCTTCTGGCGATCGAGCACGACGATCGTGCCGACCTCGACCTTCTCCTGGCGGCCACCGGCGCGCACTACTGCGTAAACCACTTCACACCTGTTTCTCTGGGGAACCTTGTGGTTCCAAATGTCACGGAAGTCTTTGCTCCGCGGGGCACGGTATCCCGTGAGATTCCGTACTACCCGTGGTGCGGTGCGGAAGCTTCGCTCTGATCGTGCCGCGCGCAAAGCGGCAGCACGTGACGCACCAAGGGTCGAGTCTACCCGACGGAACCGGATGCGGCAAAAGCATCCACCCCGCGCGTCGCGGCATAAGATCTGCGAATGGCCATCCTGATCGACACGGCGCGATGGCCGGCCCACGGAAGACTGTGGGCGCACCTCATCAGCGACGACAACCTCGACGAGCTGCATGCCTTCGCCGCCGCCCAGAACATCCCCCGCCGCGGGTTCGATCTCGACCACTACGACGTTCCCGAAGAAGCTGTCGAACGCCTCATCGCCGCCGGTGCACGCCAGGTAACGGCGCGCGAGCTCGTCTACGCGCTCCGTGACTCCGGGCTGCGCGTCACGGCGCGCGAGCGGCGCTCGCCCGGGCATTGAGCGAGCGGAAGCGGAACACGCTGAGGTGCGTTTCGTCTCGCTAGCGCTCGCTCAACGAACGGTGTCGGTCATTGAGCGAGCGGCAGCGAGTTCGGATGCCTACTCGTCAGCGCTCGGCATGGTGACGGGCGTGCCCGTCACGATCCCGGTCGACACACGACGACGCTGACGTCCCTGACCCGGAGCCTTCGGCTCGGGCAGAGCCTGCAGCACAGAGTCGAGCAGCTGGTCCTTCTCGGATTTCGGCGCGGCCGAACGCTGTTCGGACCGTTGGTCGCCTCGCTCGCCCCCGCGCTCAGCGCGGTCGCCGCGCTGTTCCGGACGCTTGCGGCGCTTCTTCCGCTCGCCGTCGCCGACCGGAGCGACAGGGCCCTCGGGCAGGACGATCTCGAGCGACTCGAGAGTCTCGATGGTCTCGCGCACTTCCTCGACCGTTGCGACGGCGGTGGCCGGCGCATCCGTCGACTCTGCTTCGGGTGCGGCGCCCAAGGTCGACGCGGCGATCTGGGCGAGGGCCGACTTGACGCCCTCGGTGATCACGTGGGTTCCACCGTTGCCGCCGTTGCCGTTGCCGCCGTTGTTGGACCCGTTGTTGCCACCGCGCGGACGACGGTTCGACCCGCCGTTGCTGGACGGCGCGGACGACGACGAGCGGTGCTTGACGACGGGGTCATGGTGCACGATCACACCGCGGCCCGCACAGACCTCGCAGTTCTCGCTGAACGTCTCGAGCAGGCCGAGCCCCAGCTTCTTACGGGTCATCTGCACGAGGCCGAGCGAGGTGACCTCGGCGACCTGGTGCTTCGTGCGGTCACGGCTCAGGCACTCCACGAGGCGTCGCAGCACGAGGTCGCGGTTGGACTCGAGCACCATGTCGATGAAGTCGACGACGATGATGCCGCCGATGTCGCGCAGCCGCAGCTGGCGAACGATCTCTTCGGCAGCCTCGAGGTTGTTCTTCGTGACGGTCTCTTCGAGGTTTCCCCCCGAGCCGACGAACTTGCCGGTGTTGACGTCGACGACCGTCATCGCTTCGGTGCGGTCGATCACGAGCGAACCGCCCGAGGGCAGCCAGACCTTGCGGTCCAGGGCCTTCTCGATCTGCTCCGTCACCCGGAACTCATCGAACGGATCGCGGTCGCCCTCGTACGGCTGAATGCGCTCCAGCAGGTCCGGGGCGACGGATTCGAGGTAACCCTCGATGGTCCGCTGCGCCTCTTCGCCCTGGATGAGCATCTTCGTGAAGTCTTCATTGAAGACATCCCGCACGATCTTGACCAAGAGGTCGGGCTCCGAGTGCAGCAGAGCAGGCGCCTGCACGTTCTCGAGCTGCGACGAGATGTGCTCCCACTGGCTCGTGAGGCGCTGCACGTCGCGCGTGAGCTGGTCTTCCGTCGCGCCCTCGGCCGCAGTGCGGACGATGACACCGGATGACTCGGGCAGGACTTCCTTGAGGATGCGCTTGAGGCGCGCCCGCTCGGTGTCGGGGAGCTTCCGCGAGATGCCGTTCATCGACCCCGCCGGCACGTACACGAGGTAGCGGCCCGGCAGCGAAATCTGGCTCGTCAGACGGGCGCCCTTGTGGCCGACCGGATCCTTCGTGACCTGGACGAGAACGCGATCGCCGGACTTCAGAGCGAGCTCGATACGACGCGGCTGGTTGCCCGTCTCGACGGCATCCCAGTCGACCTCGCCGGAGTACAGCACGGCGTTGCGTCCGCGACCGATGTCGACGAACGCGGCCTCCATGCTGGGCAGCACGTTCTGCACGCGACCGAGGTAGACGTTGCCGATAAGCGACGCGTCCTGGTTACGGGCGACGTAGTGCTCGACGAGAACCTTGTCCTCGAGCACGGCGATCTGGATGCGCCCGTTCTTGGAACGCACGATCATGTCTCGGTCGACGGCCTCACGGCGGGCGAGGAATTCGGCCTCGGTGACGACGGTACGACGCCGACCGGCCTCGCGGCCGTCGCGCCGACGCTGCTTCTTGGCCTCGAGGCGCGTCGAGCCTTTGATGCGCTGCGGCTCGGTGATGACCTCGACGGCGCGGGGCTGACGCACCCGGACGACCGTGGATGCATCCTGCGGCTCGTCGGTCTCTTCGCCCGCACGGCGGCGGTTGCGCCGACGCGACGAGCCCTGGGACTCGCGGGGGTTGCGCTCGTCAGGCTCGTCCCGCTCGGGGCGCTCGTTCCGACCTGTCGGGGCCGCGGGAAGCGGCACGATCTCGGGCGCATAGAACTTGAGCTGGGTCGAGACCTGCGACACGAAGACCTCGGGGAGCAGTCCCAGCGCTACCGCGGTGGGAATAGTCGGCTCGGGGGGCAGGCGCGGACTCCGGCTCAGGCGCGGACTCAGGCTGCGCTCGAGACTCGGATGCTTCCGCCGCGGGAGCTTCGGACTCAGGCGCCGACGCCTCGGGCTCTGGGGCCAGCCGGGCCAGCGGGCTCAGCCTGGGGCTCCGCGGGCTCAGCCGCAGACGACTCTGGCTCGACAGAAGGCTCCTCGGCCTGCGGGGCGGCCTCTTCGGTCGCGGGCGCTGCTTCGTCGAGCGACGGAGCAGCCTCGGGCTCAGAAGAGGCACCCTCGGGCTCAGAAGAGGCACCCTCGGGCTCAGAAGGGGCACCTTCGGCGCTCAGAAGGGGCACCCTCGCTCTGCGGGGCGTCCTCCACGCGCGTCAACGGCGGTTCGGCCGGTGACGCTTCCTGAAGGTCGTTGCGGTCATTGTCATTGTTGTCATCAGCCATCGCTGGCGCACTCCCTGCCGGGCGACATCCGCGCGTCACCTGGCGAAATCTCGTGCAGCACCGCACCTGCGGTGCCGCGAACTCACTCGGTCTGCAGCAGGCCCGTGGCTCGTGCTGCGAAGGGCGATCATCGCCCGAAGTCTTCGTCGATACCCGTCCGGCGCGGCCGGCGAGGCATCTAGATCTCATTATCGCATCATCCGGGGGCGAATGTCCGCCCCGCGCCGCGCGCGACGCCCTCGTGTCACGATTCACGCGTCCTTTTGTCCGGCTGTGCCCACGCCGTTCCCGCAGACTCCGGTGTCATAATCCGATGCATGGCAACGCCCTCCCAGACGCACACCCGACCCGTCGCCCTCGCGGTCTGGCTCATCATTGCGGGCGTAATCGGCTGGTGGGCCGCGTTTCAACTGACGCTCGAACGCATCCATCTGCTCGCCGACCCGAACGCGTCGCTGTCGTGCGACTTCAGCGTCCTCGTGCAGTGCCGCGCCAACCTCGAGTCATGGCAGGGCATGGTGTTCGGGTTCCCGAACCCGCTGATCGGACTCGGCGCATGGGTTGCGCCCATCGTCGTCGGCGTCGCCATCCTCGCCCGCGCACGCTTCGCGCGCTGGTTCTGGTGGTTGTTCGAGGTCGGGATGATTTTCGCGATCGGCTTCGTCATCTGGCTGATCGGCCAGAGCATCTACGTTCTCGGCACGCTCTGCCCGTGGTGCATGGTGACCTGGCTCGTGACGATCCCGACGTTCTTCGCCGTGACGCTGCACATCTTCCGGTCCGGGATCGTGCCCGTGCCGTCCGGGGTACGCAAGGCTGCCGACACGTTGATGGGATGGGTGCCGCTGATGGCAGTCGTCAGCTACGCGATCGTCGCGATCCTGGCGCAGCTGCGCCTCGATGTGCTGAACAACCTGTTCTGAGCGCAGTATCCGCGTTTCGACTCGCCGACGCTCGCTCAACAGCCGGACTCGGTCACTGAGCTTGTCGAAGTGACCCGCTGGGCCGGGTCACTGAGCTTGTCGAAGTGACCCGCTGGGCCGGGTCACTGAGCTTGTCGAAGTGACCCGCTGGGCCGGGTCACTGAGCTTGTCGAAGTGACCCGCTGGACTCCTCGAAGTCAGTTCAGGCGAACCAGATACCGAGCTCGCGTGCGGCCGACTCGGGGCTGTCCGAGCCGTGCACGAGGTTCTGCTGTACGGCCAGGCCCCAGTCGCGGCCGAAGTCGCCGCGGATGGTTCCGGGCGCCGCGCCGGTGGGGTCGGTCGTGCCGGCGAGCGAGCGGAACCCCTCGATCACACGGTTGCCGGCGAGGCGGATCGCGACGGACGGCCCCGACATCATGAACTCGAGCAGCGGCTCGTAGAAGTGCTTGCCGGCGTGCTCGGCGTAGTGCGCCTCGAGCAGATCGCGGTCGGGCTCGACGAGCTTGACGTCGACGAGCGCATATCCCTTGCGTTCGATACGCGCCAGGATGTCTCCGGTCAGGCCTCGTGCGACACCGTCGGGCTTGACGAGAACGAGCGTCTCTTCCGTGATCATTGTGTTTCTCCTTCCGGCGCCGCAGCGCGCGTTCGTGCTTCGATTCTCGGTCCTTGGATGGTGGCGTACGCCCACATGCCACCGAAGATGAGGGCGATCAGCAGCATGGCGGGCACGAGGATCGCCGACAGCGCGACGATCACCTGCAGCACCCAGCCGGTGGCGATGCCGCCCGGTTTATCGACGAACCCGGTCGTCGCGATCATCACGACAGCGACGACGGCACCCGCCACGATGCCGAACCAGTCGGGAATGCCCGCCGGAAGCACCTTGAGGCCGAAGATCACGAGCCCACCCAGGAAGACGATGATCGCCTCGAACCCCAGAACAACCGACGCGAGCTGCGCTGTCAGGCTCCGCTTGGCGCGAGGGCGACGCTGTCGAGCTTGCCGGGCGGCGCTCACGACACTCCCCCACTCTTCCAGCCCTCGCTCGCAGCGAGCGACACGGCCTCACCCGCGAGCACCACCGATCCGGCGACGATCACGGCGCGACGAGCGGATTCTGCGGCCCAGGCACGCGCGGACTCCGCCGCGTCGTCGAGGTTCGGGTGCACGCTCGCGTGCAGCCCCACCCCCTCGACGATGTCGGCGAGCGCGTCGGGGCTGTCGGCCCGGTCGGAATCGGGTGCCGTCACGAAGACCTCGGTCGTGATCGGCGCGAGAGCCGCGACGATGCCCGCGGCATCCTTGTCCCCGAGAACTCCGAGGACGACGCCCCACTCGTCGAAGTCGAACGAGGCGCGCAGTGCCTCCGCCAGGGCGCGCGCACCGTGCGGGTTGTGCGCGGCGTCGACCAGCACGGTCGGGTTCGTGCCGACCAGTTGCAGGCGCCCGGGCGACGTCACGGCACCGAGGCCGTCCGCCAGGATGTCTCCCGCGATCGGCTGTGTCGCGCCCCCGATGAGGGACTCGACGGCCGCAATCGCGAGGGCCGCATTCGCGCCCTGGTGGGCGCCATAGAGGGGCAGATACTCATCGTCGTAGGTGCCGACGAGTCCGCGGACCGAGATCAGCTGCCCCCCGACCGCGAGGCGATCAGAGGTCAACGCGAAGTCTTCTCCCTCGAACGCGATCGTCGCGCCCCGGGCGGCGGCCGCTGCGCGCAGCACCGCGGCGGCCTCGGCCGGTTGGCGGGCCGAGACGACGGCCGCTCCGTCCTTGATGATTCCGGACTTGACCTCGGCGATCTTCGCGATCGTGTCGCCGAGTCGGTCGGCGTGGTCGAGGTCGATCGGGGCGAACACCGCGACATCCCCGTCCGCGGTGTTCGTCGAGTCCCACGACCCGCCCATGCCAACTTCGAGCACCAGGACGTCGATCGGAGCGTCCGCGAACGCGACGAAGGCCAGCGCGGTCAGCAGCTCGAAGAACGTCAGCGGCTCTTCGCCGGCCTCGACGAGCTCGGCGTCGACCAGCGCGACGAACGGGGTCATCTCGTCCCACGCGTCCGCGACCGCGGCGTCGAGCACCGGGAAACCGTCGATCATGATGCGCTCGGTGAAGCGCTCGAGGTGCGGGCTCGTGAACAGTCCGGTGCGCAGGCCGTGCGCGCGAACGAGGCTCTCGATGATGCGACTCGTGCTCGTCTTGCCGTTCGTGCCGGTCACGTGCACGACACGATAGGTGCGCTGCGGGTCGCCGAGGTACTCGAGCAGACGTGCGGTGCGCTCCTTGCGCGGCTGCACCCACCGCTCCCCGGCGCGCGCGAGCAGCGCCGCGTAGACGGCATCCGCTCGAGCGGCGTCTTCCGGGGTGCTCTCTTCGGGCAGGTTGTCGGTCATGCGCGGCCTTCCGCTCGGGTCACGGCCACGGTGAATGCTCCATGTTCGCAAAGGCTCCCGCGGCGAAGGATGCCTCGTGCTCGCGCTTTGCTTTGTCGCCCGCGAAGTTCCGCGACGAGCCGCGCAGCGTGTCGTCCTCGTTCCGAGCAGGTATTCGACCGCGAGGGTCTCGCCCGCGACATCCGCCAACTCGAAGCCCTCAGAAACGGCCTGTGCATCCGCATCGTTCTCGAACGTGATGCCGAGGTGGATGCGGTCGCTGACGTCGAATCCGGCCGCCTTTCGGGTGTCTTGCACCGCGCGGATCATGTCGCGCGCCAGGCCTTCGGCCTCGAGCTCGGGCGTCGTGGTCGTGTCGAGGACGACGAAACCATCGGTCGCGACGAGCAACCCGAGGGCCTCTCCCTCGGGCCTTATCGAAGTGTCGCTGTCGAGCGACCCTCGCCGTGCTGCAGCACGACGTCGCCGTCAGCGGTCTTCACGACGATTCCGCGATCGTCCTCGACCCAGGCCCCCGCCTTCGCGGCCTGGATGGACTCGCTGCACGCGCTTGCCGAGCCTCGGCCCTGCGACCCGCGCGTTCACCACCAGTCGCAGGCCGAGTCCGTACTCGTCGTACGACTCCGGGCGCAGCTCCGCCAGCTCGCACGGACTTCACATTGAGTTCTTCCAGCAAAATCGCTTCGAACTGCGCGAGAGATGCCGGCGTCGGGCACGACAACGGTTAGTCGAGGGAGGGGCAGCCGTACGCGCCTGCCCTCCTTCTTGCGCAGGGCGTTCGCGACGCTCGACACCTCGCGGACGGCGTCCATAGCAGAACGGATGTCGGGGGCCGCGGGGAATGCGTCGGCATCCGGCCAATCCTGCAGATGGACGCTCCGCCCACCCGTCAGCCCCTGCCACACCCGCTCGCTGACGAGCGGGATGAGCGGAGCCGCAACGCGCGTGAGGGTCTCGAGCACCGTGTAGAGGGTGTCGAATGTCTCAGTCGTCGTCGGGTCGGACGGGTCGACACCCACCCAGAAACGGTCCCGCGAGCGGCGGATGTACCAGTTGGTCAGCACCTCGGCGAAGTCGCGCAGGCGAGCGGCCGCGGTCGTCGAATCGAGACCCTCGAGGTCGGCCGCAACATCTCGGACGAGTTCGCCGAGTAGCGCCAGGATGTATCGATCCAGCACATCGGTCGAGTCGGTGCGCCACGAGGCTTCGTAGCCTGCACTCGCGGTCCCTGAGCCTGTCGAAGGGCCACCAGCGAAGGCGGCGTTCGCATACGTCGAGAAGAAGTACCACGAGCTCCACAGCGGCAGCAGGAACTCCCGCACGCCCGAGCGGATGCCCTCCTCCGTCACGACGAGGTTGCCACCCCGCAGCACCGAACTCGACATCAGGAACCAGCGCATGGCGTCGGATCCGTCGCGGTCGAGCACCTCCGAGACATCCGGATAGTTGCGCAGCGACTTCGACATCTTCTGTCCGTCGCTGCCCAGCACGATGCCGTGCGCCGACACCGCCTTGAACGCCGGGCGATCGAACAGCGCACCGGAGAGCACGTGCATGACGTAGAACCAGCCGCGCGTCTGCCCGATGTACTCGACGATGAAGTCGGCGGGGGCGTGCGAGTCGAACCAGTCGCGGTTCTCGAACGGGTAGTGCACCTGAGCGAACGGCATCGAGCCCGAGTCGAACCACACGTCGAGGACGTCCTCGATGCGGCGCATGGTGCTCTGGCCGGTCGGGTCGTCGGGGTTCGGGCGCGTGAGCTGGTCGATGTACGGGCGGTGCAGGTCGACCTCGCCCGCCTCGTTCCGCGGCAGTCTGCCGAAGTCGCGCTCGATGTCTTCGAGCGAACCGTACGCGTCGACGCGCGGGTGCTCGGGGTCGTCGCTCTTCCAGATCGGGATCGGCGAACCCCAGTAGCGGTTGCGGCTGATCGACCAGTCGCGCGCGCCCTCGACCCACTTGCCGAATTGGCCGTGCTTGACGTTTTCGGGCACCCAGGTGATGTCTTCGTTCAGCTCGACCAGCCGATCGCGGAAGTCCGTGACCCGCACGAACCAGCTCGACACGGCCTTGTAGATCAGGGGGTTCCGGCAGCGCCAGCAGTGCGGATACGAGTGCTCGTAGCTGGCCTCGCGAACGAGGCGCCCGGCCTGGCGCAGCACGCGGATGAGCGGCGTGTTGGCGTCCATCCACAGGTCGCCCGCGACATCCGTCACGGCGGGCAGGAACCGCCCGCCGTCGTCGAGACTCAGGATCGTCGGGATGCCGGCGGTCTCGCTCACCCGCTGGTCGTCCTCACCGTAGGCCGGCGCCTGGTGGACGATGCCCGTGCCGTCGGTCGTGGTGACGTAATCGTCGACGAGGATCCGCCACGCGTTGTCGGTGCCCCAGATCTCCGCATCCGCGTAGTAGTCGAAGAGCCGGTCGTAGGAGACATCCGCGAGCTCCGCGCCCATGATCTCGCGCTCGACGGCCTCGGCAGCGGCGGCGGCGTTCTCGTAGCCGAGATCCTTCGCGTAGCCCGCGAGCAGGTCGGCCGCCAGCAGGTAGCGGTGCGCGGATGCCTCGATCGGGTCATCCGCTTCGCCATCCGGCGTGCGGTGCACATCGGCGGCTCCCGCGGGGCCCGCAGGCAGGACGACGTACCGGATGTCCGGACCCACGGCGAGCGCCATGTTCGTCGGCAGCGTCCACGGCGTCGTCGTCCAGGCGAGTGCTCGCACGCCGGTCAGACCGAGCGCCTCGGCCTTCAACCCGACGAGGGGGAACGTGACGGTGACGGACGGGTCCTGACGCATCCGATAGACGTCGTCGTCCATGCGCAGCTCGTGGGTCGACAGCGGCGTCTCGTCGCGCCAGCAGTACGGCAGCACGCGGTAGCCCTCGTACGCGAGGCCCTTGTCGTACAGGGTCTTGAAGGCCCAGAGCACGCTCTCCATATACGAGGTGTCGAGGGTCTTGTAGCCGTTGCCGAAGTCGACCCAGCGCGCCTGGCGGGTGACGTAGTCCTGCCACTCGTGGGTGTAGGCCAGCACGGACTCACGCGCCTTGGCGTTGAAGGTGTCGATGCCCATGGCCTCGATCTGCGCCTTCTCGGTGATGCCGAGCTGCTTCATCGCCTCGAGCTCGGCGGGCAGTCCGTGCGTGTCCCACCCGAAGACACGGTCGACCTTCTTGCCGCGCATGGTCTGGAAGCGCGGAAAGAGGTCCTTCGCGTAGCCGGTCAGCAGGTGCCCATAGTGGGGCAGGCCGTTGGCGAAGGGCGGGCCGTCGTAGAAGACCCACTCTTCGCTGCCGTCACGCTGCGCGATGCTCGCGCGGAATGTGTCATCGTCGCGCCAGAAGTCGAGCACCTCGCGCTCGATCTCGGGAAAGCGGGGGCTCGCGGGGATCGCATCGGCGGCGGGTCCGAACGCTGAGGGCTGGGGGTATGTCATGGCTTCTCGCAGGTGCTGTCGTGTGCTTCCTGCCGGGACGACCCGTCGGATCCGATCCCTTTCGGGAGTCTTCGCCGCTCGAACCGCGGTACCACCCTGCTTGCCGCTATGCGCAGCCACTTTCACAGCGGCTGTGACGGGCCTGCCCCGCTCGGTTCTACTGAGGACCCCATCGTGACGGCGGGGTCCTGTTCTTCCGAGAGCTCCCCGGTGATGGCCGGATCAAAGCTCGTGCCGCCAGTCTACCCGGAGCAAGCGGCGACCGTGCGGGCGCCCGGTGAACATCTGAGAGGAGTCTTGGGGCGCCATACCCCGGATGTGTCCGGTGGGCCAGCGTTGGCTGCGATTGAACCTCTCGGATGTACGGGGGCGGGACGTCCCACCCGCGTCTCGCGATAGCGTCGACGGATGGCCCGACGCGAAGAACATCCGTTCGCACCGAGGGTTTCGCCGCCCGATCTCCCCCGCGAGTTGACTGTCGCGCCCGGCCTGCGTCGGGGCGCCGAACACTTCCAGCAGTCGTTCACGGCGCTGGAGGAGACAACGGATGCCTCGCACTCCGAGATCTCCGAGTGCCGCTTCTTCAGGGCATCCGTCGATGCGCTCACCCTGACAGGGGCGAGCGTTGTGGATGTCGACATCGACCAGTTGCGTGCCACGACGATCTCTGCGCGCGGGGCGCGGCTCCGCCGAGTGCGGGTTGTAGGCGGGCGTATCGGCACCCTGGATCTCGCCACCGCCGACCTCGACGAGGTCGAGCTTCGCGGCATCCGCATCGACTATCTCTCACTCGGCGGCGCACGGATAGAAGACCTGCTCGTCGCCAACTGCGTGATCGGCAGCCTCGATCTGCCGCAGGCGACAGCGACCCGCGTGCGGTTCGACGACACCCGCGGCGATGAGGTGGATGTGCGCGGGCTCCGCGCTACGGACGTCGACCTTCGCGGGCTCGAGATGCTGTCGCTCACCGACGCAACGGCTCTTCGCGGGACGACCCTCGATTCCACGCAGGTCGAAAGCATGGCCGCGGCGTTCGCCGCAGCCCTCGGCATTCAGGTCAAGGACTGACACCCGTGCTGCTCGAGACCCCGCGGCTGCTTCTCCGCGATCTTGCAGAGACGGATGCCTCAGCCCTGCACCGCGCGCTCGGCGACCCGATTGCAATGGCGGCCTATGAGCACGGGTTCGATCTCGACGAAACCGACGCGTGGATCCAGCGCCAGAGGGAGCGGTACGTCACGGACGGCTTCGGTCTCTGGGCCGTGGTGCTGCAGGCGACCGGCGAGGTGATCGGCGACTGCGGCATCACGACACAGAAGATCGAGGATGACGCGGTGATCGAGGTTGGCTACCACCTCGCCCGAGACCACTGGCACCAAGGCTATGCAACCGAGGCGGCGCGAGCGAGCATCGACTGGGCTTTCGCGACGCTGGATGTCGACGCTGTGTACGCGAAGGTGCGCGACACGAATCTCGCGTCCATGAACGTCGCGATCCGGCTCGGCATGACCGTGCGCCGCCGCTTCATCACGCGCTATCGGGATATCGACATGCCGCACCTCGCGTTTGCCGTGTCGCGTGATCGATGGGCGGGGCTCTCGAGCTCGTAGCCGTCACACCACGTGTAGTCGCTGGGCCACGGCGCGCATGAGCATCTCCTGCACCTCCGCCCATCCATTCAGGACCTGCCAGTAGCCGACGCGGATCACGTGGTAGCCGAGCAGCCGCAACGCCGCATCGTGCGCGATGTCTTGTTCGCGCTGCGGGCCCACGTGGTGCCCGCCGTCGATCTGCAGCACGAGTCGGTCCCCGATGAGCAGATCAACCCGGTGTCCCGCGATCCAGGTCTGACGTCGCAGCGGCAACCTCAGCCACCGCAGCCGCGGCACGACGAATGTCTCGATCCCCGAGTCCGACCAGGGGCTCGCGTGTTCGAGAAGTTTGCGAGCGGCGGCGGGCAGAGGCATCCGTCTGAGCGCATCCGGCTCGACCAGCTGCTTGTTCAGTGCCGACTCCCAGATGGCAAGCGCCGACTCATACGGCTGGCACGCGGCAACGAGCGCGAGCACGTTCTCAATCGGATCCTCGAGCGCATCCGGATGCCTCGGCACGACCGGCTTGTGCCAGTGCATCGTTGCCGCGGGCACCCTCACATTGCCCGCGTGCCGTGGCGCACCGACATGTGGCCGGTCATTCTCGAGCACCCATAGACCGAGTCGCCGTGCCTGCGTGATGCAGGTCAGTACGACACCGTTTCGGGCGGCGGCGATCAGGTCGGCATCCGCTCCCGGAGCGGCGAGCCACCCGCGGCGCGGCCTCAAGAGTCGCCCATCGGCCACGGCGGTCGTCAGCTGACGACTAGTGGCTCCTGCATGACGAAGCACCTCGGAGCGGACCACACCACCCCGCGCCCGCAATGAACGACACGACATCCATCAGCCCATTCGACATGTCAGCGAGCCGGAGCCGAGGCATCCTCTCCTGAATCGTGGACTACGCGCCGCTCCTGACCCTGTGGAGGACTCCCCGCACCGGAGCCGCCGTTCGTTCGGGAGGATCTGGTTATTCAGGAGGACAGATGCGCGCATATCGATCCTCCCGAGCGACCAGATCCTCCCGAGTGAACGCGCAGCGCGCCCAGCCCGCGCGATAAACTGAGCGAACATCCCCACACTCAGGCACGCACACACCGTGCCGCACATATCGAGGAGACACCCATGGCCGAAGTACCCGACAAGCCGGCTCTCGAGGGCCTCGAAAACAAGTGGGATGCGAAGTGGGATGCCTCGGGCACCTATCTCTTCGATCGTGCAGCGGCCCAGGCATCCGGCCGTCAGGGCGTCTACAGCGTCGACACTCCCCCGCCGACGGCGTCCGGGAGCCTGCACATCGGCCACGTGTTCAGCTACACGCACACCGACGTCACGGTGCGGTTCGAGCGGATGCGCGGCAAGACCGTGTTCTACCCCATGGGTTGGGACGACAACGGCCTGCCGACCGAGCGCCGCGTGCAGAACTATTACGGCGTGCGCTGCGACCCCACGCTCCCCTACGACGCCGACTTCACGCCCCCGTTCGAGGGCGGCGACAACAAGTCGAGCAAGGCCGCCGACCAGGTCCCGATCAGCCGCCGCAACTTCATCGAGCTGTGCGAGCGCCTCACCGTCGAGGACGAGAAGACCTTCGAGGCGCTCTGGCGAAATCTCGGACTGAGCGTCGACTGGACCCAGACGTACCGCACGATCTCGGACGACACGATCCGCACGAGCCAGCTCGCGTTTCTCAAGAACCTCGAGCGCGGCGAGGCCTACCGCGCCCTCGCGCCAACGCTGTGGGACGTCGACTTCCGCTCGGCGATCGCCCAGGCCGAGCTCGAAGACCGTGACCAGCCCGCCGCGTACCACCGCCTCGCCTTTCACAAGGCGGACGGCACGGGGGACGTCTTCATCGAGACCACGCGCCCCGAACTGCTGGCCGCGTGCGTTGCGCTCGTGGCGCACCCGGATGACGAGCGGTACCAGCCGCTGTTCGGCACGACCGTGACGAGCCCGCTGTTCGGTGTCGAGGTGCCGGTGCTCGCGCATCCGCTCGCCCAGAAAGACAAGGGCTCGGGCATCGCCATGATCTGTACGTTCGGCGATGTGACCGACATCATCTGGTGGCGTGAGCTCGACCTGCCCAACCGCACGATCATCGGCCGCGACGGCCGCATCATCGCCGAGGCCCCCGAGGCGCTCCAGAAGGATGCCGCGAAGGCGGCGTATGCGGAACTCGCGGGCAAGACCGTGTTCAGCGCCAAGAAGCGCATCGTCGAGCTGCTCGCCGAGTCCGGCGAGATGATCGGCGACCCGCGGCCCTTCGCGCACGCCGTGAAGTTCTTCGAGAAGGGCGATCGGCCCCTCGAGATCGTCTCGACACGCCAGTGGTATCTGCGCAACGGCGCCCGTGACGCCGAGCTGCGCGAGAAGCTTCTCGCCCTGGGCAAGGAGATCTCGTGGCACCCCGACTTCATGCGGGTGCGGTACGAGAACTGGGTGAATGGCCTCACGGGCGACTGGCTCGTGTCGCGCCAGCGCTTCTTCGGCGTGCCGATCCCCGTCTGGTACCCCCTCGACGAGAACGGTGAGCGCGACGACGACCGCGTGCTGACCCCCGACGCCAGCCAGCTGCCGGTCGACCCTTCGACCGATGTGCCGCCGGGGTACACCGCCGACCAGCGCGACGTGCCGGGTGGCTTCACCCCCGAGCTCGACATCTTCGACACCTGGGCTACCTCATCGCTGACTCCCCAGCTCGCGGGCGGCTGGGAGCGCGATCCCGAGCTCTGGGACCTCGTGGCCCCGTTCGATCTGCGCCCCCAGGGGCAGGACATCATCCGCACCTGGCTCTTCTCGACACTCCTGCGCAGCGCGCTGCAGGACGACCGCTCCCCGTGGACGGATGCGGCGATCTCGGGCTTCATCGTCGACCCCGACCGCAAGAAGATGTCGAAGTCGAAGGGCAACGTGGTCACGCCCGCCGACATCCTCGAGCAGCACGGTTCGGATGCGGTCCGGTACTGGGCGGCATCCAGCCGGCTCGGCACCGACGCCGCCTTCGACCCGCAGAACCCGACGCAGATCAAGATCGGGCGACGCCTCGCGATCAAGGTACTGAACGCGGCGAAGTTCGTGCTGTCGTTCCCGGTTCCCGAGGGTGCCGAGGTGACGCACGCACTGGATGCCTCGATGCTGGCCACCCTCGACGGCGTCGTCCGCGACGCCACGAAGGCGCTGGAGAACTACGACCACGCCCGCGCGCTGGAAGTGACAGAGTCGTTCTTCTGGACGTTCTGCGACGATTACCTCGAGCTCGTCAAGGAGCGCGCATACGACCGCACGAACGAGGGTCAGGCGTCGGCGGCTCTCGCGCTGCGCATCGCTCTCGAGACGCTGCTCGCGCTTTGCTCACCCGTGCTCGTGTTCGCGGCGGAAGAGGCGTGGTCGTGGTTCCACGACGAGTCGGTGCACACCAGCCCGTGGCCGAGCGCGATGGATCGCCCCGGCGACCCCGCGGTACTTGTCGCCGCGAGCGAGGCCCTGACGGGCATCCGTCGCGCCAAGACCGAGGCGAAGGCCTCGCAGAAGACCCCTGTTGCGCAGGCGACGATCGAGGGCACGGATGCGACCATCGCCGCGCTGCGCCTGGCCGAGGGTGATCTGCGTGCCGTCGGCCGCATCGAGAACATCGAATTCATCGCGGGCGAGACCACTCGGGTCTCGTCCATCGAACTGGCACCGGAGGTCTGACATGCAACTCGGAACCCGATGGACGGCGGGAGACGAGCCGCCCGCTGCCGTACCCGCAGCTCTTCGCGACGCGATCACTCAGGTCGAAGAGGCCACCGGCCCCGCTCAGGCCGGTGCGCCGAAGTCGCGCTGGACTCTGACGTGGCTCGAGGGACGCCCGATCGCGGAGATGGACTCGGGTGTCATCGTCGAGCTGAACGCCGACGGTGAGGCCGTCGTGCGTCACGACCCGGACGACGAATTCGGCTGATCCGGATCGCCGCGCACAGCGAGTCGCTTCGACGGGCTCAGCGACCGTGAGGAGACGTTGGCGACCGTGGTCGATCCCGTGAGCGCACCGACGACCCCAAAGCCTGTCGAAGGGTCCGACGGATGCCGGGATACGCTGGATCAATGGCCTCTGATGTCTCGAATCCCCTGCTCTCCCCCAGCCTCCTCCCGTACGAATTGCCCGATTACGCGGCCATCCTGCCCGAGCACTATCTGCCCGCCTTCGAGCAGGGTTTCGCCGCCCAGCGCGCCGAGATCGACGCCATCACGGCGGACGCCGAAACGCCCAGTTTCGAGAACACGCTGATCGCGCTGGAGCAGAGCGGAGAGCTGCTCGGCCGCGTCGCCCACACGTTCTACACGGTGTCATCGGCGGATGCCACGCCCGAGATTCAAGAGATCGAAGAGACGCTCGCACCTCTCATGGCGGCGCATCAGGACGCGATTCAGCTCGACGGCGCACTCTTCGATCGCATCTCGGCGATCCTCGAGCAGATCGATGACCTCGACCTGAATGCCGAGCAGAAGTTCCTCGTCGAGCGCCACCACCGTGAGATGAACCACGCCGGTGCGGGACTGGATGCCGAGGCCAAGGCACGACTGACGACGCTCAACCAGCGGCTCTCGGTGCTCACCACGACCTTCGAGAAGAATCTGCTCGCCGACACGAACGACCTCGCCGTCATCTTCGAGGACCCGACGGAGCTCGATGGCCTCAGCGAGGGCGAGATCTCGGCCGCGGCGCAGGCGGCAGCCGACCGCGGGCGGGAGGGCGCGTACGCGATCACGTTGACGCTGTTCACGGGGCATCCGTACCTCTCGGTCCTGACGAACCGCGAGAGCCGTCGCCGGATCATGGATGCATCCCGCTCGCGCGGAAACCGCGGAAACGCGAACGACAACGGTGCCGTCCTCACCGAGATCGTGCGTCTTCGCGCCGAACGGGCCGCGTTGCTCGGCTACGAATCGCACGCCGCGTACATCACCGCCGACGAAACGGCCGGGTCGCCCGAAGCCGTGCACGAGCTGCTGCGCCGCCTCGCCGTCCCGGCCGCGCGAAATGCCGAGCGCGAGCGCGCAGAACTGCAGGTACTCGCGGATGCCGAGCCCGAGCCGTTCGCGATCGAAGCGCATGACTGGGCGTTCTATACCGAGAAGGTGCGCACGGCGCACTACGACATCGACACGGCGGCGCTCCGCCCCTGGTTCGAGGCCGAGCGCGTGCTGCAGGATGGCGTTTTCTACGCGGCCGAGCAGCTCTACGGGGTGCGGTTTATCGAGCGGGCCGACCTGCGGGCGTACCACCCCGAAGCGCGGGTGTTCGAAGTCCTCAACGAGGACAGCTCCCCCGTCGGGCTCTTCGTCCTCGACCTGTACACGCGCGATTCCAAGCGCGGTGGCGCATGGATGAACTCGATCGTGTCGCAGTCCGCCCTCCGCGGCACGCGCGCAGTCGTCGTCAACAACCTCAACGTGTCCAAGCCCGGTGCGGGCCTGCCGACGCTCCTCACGCTCGACGAGGTCACGACGCTCTTCCACGAATTCGGGCACGCGCTGCACGGCCTGTTCGCCACCGTTACCTATCCGCATTTCGCGGGGACGAACGTGCATCGCGACTTCGTGGAGTTCCCGAGCCAGGTCAATGAGATGTGGATTCTGTGGCCCGAGGTTCTCCGTAACTACGCTCGGCACGTCGAGACGGGCGAGCCCCTGCCGGAAGACATCGTCGACCGGCTCCGCTCGACCGAGACCTTCAACCAGGGCTTTGCGACGAGCGAATACCTCGCCGCGACCTGGCTCGATCAGGCCTGGCACTCCCTCTCCGAGAGCGCGGCCGAATCCGTCACCTCTGTGGCCGACTTCGAGAGCGCGGCGCTGGCCAACATCGGGCTCGATCTGCCGGCCGTACCGCCGCGCTACGCCTCGACCTACTTCGCCCACGTCTTCTCGGGCGGCTACAGCGCCGGGTACTACTCCTACATCTGGAGCGAGGTACTCGACGCCGACACCGTGCAGTGGTTCCGCACGCACGGGGGTCTGCGCCGCGACAACGGCGACCGATTCCGCCAGCGTCTGCTGGGTGTGGGCGGCTCCCAGGACCCACTCGAGGCCTACCGCCACTTCCGGGGCCGGGATGCCGACATCCAGCCCCTTCTCTCGCGTCGGGGTCTCGACGCCTGAGTCGTCATTTCGTCTCGGCCCTGCAGGCTCGCTCAATGACCGGCACCCGGTCGTTGAGCGAGCCGCAGGCGAGACGAAACGCCGGAAGGGCTAGGCGCTCTTCTTCGCGCGGTTCATGATCAGGGTCGGCTCGGCACCCTCGTCGACCGCGGCGCGGGTGACGATGACCTTCGCGACGTTCTCGGATGACGGGATGTCGAACATGATCGGCCCGAGAACGTCCTCGAGGATCGCTCGTAGACCTCGGGCACCGGTCTTGCGGCCGACCGCGAGCTCGGCGATGGCGTCCAGCGCGTCGCGTTCGAACTCCAGTTCGACGCCGTCGAGCTCGAACATGCGCTGGTACTGCTTCACGAGAGCGTTGCGCGGGCCGGTGAGGATCTCGATGAGCGCCTCACGGTCGAGCTGCGACACGGATGCCACGACGGGCAGACGGCCGATGAATTCGGGGATGAGGCCGAACTTGTGCAGGTCTTCCGGCAGGACCTCACTGAAGAGGTTCTGGTCGTCGTCCTTTTCGTGCAGACGGGCACCGAAGCCCACACCGTGCCGACCGACGCGCTGACGAGATGATTTCTTCGAGCCCCGCGAACGCGCCACCGACGATGAACAGAACATTCGTCGTGTCGATCTGGATGAACTCCTGGTGCGGGTGCTTGCGTCCGCCCTGCGGCGGAACCGAGGCGACGGTGCCCTCGAGAATCTTCAGGAGAGCCTGCTGCACACCCTCGCCCGAGACATCCCGCGTGATCGAGGGGTTCTCGCCTTGCGGGCGATCTTGTCGACCTCGTCGATGTAGATGATGCCCGTCTCGGCGCGCTTGGTGTCGAAGTCCGCGGCCTGGATGAGCTTCAGCAGGATGTTCTCGACGTCTTCGCCGACGTATCCGGCCTCCGTTAGAGCGGTCGCGTCTGCGATCGCGAAGGGAACGTTGAGGCGCTTCGCGAGCGTCTGGGCGAGGTACGTCTTGCCGCAACCCGGTGGGGCCGAGGAGCAGGATGTTGCTCTTCGCGATCTCAACCTCTTCGGCACGCTGCTCGGCCGACTGGATCGTGCCGTGCGCACGCACGCGCTTGTAGTGGTTGTAGACGGCGACGGACAGGGCGCTCTTGGCATCCTGCTGCCCGATCGACGTACTCCTCGAGGAACGCGAAGATCTCACGCGGCTTGGGAAGTTCGAAGTCCGAGACGACACCAGTGCCGTGCCTCGGCCAGCCGCTCTTCGATGATTTCGTTGCAGAGCTCGACGCACTCGTCGCAGATGTAGACGCCGGGACCGGCGATCAGCTGCTACGACCTGCTTCTGGCTCTTGCCACAGAAGGAGCACTTGAGCAGGTCTGCGCTTTCGCCGATGCGGGCCATCGGGCTCCTCCTCATGCATGCCCGGACAACCGGGCGGGACAATAGTGCGAGCCTAACAACTCGCCCCGACATCCGGTCGTATTGACCCGATGCCGGGGCGAGCCGGCCCTGGACTACTTGGTGAGTGCCGCGGGAACGCGCTTGCGTGTCGTCAGAACCTGGTCGACGAGGCCGTACTCGACGGCGTCGACACCGCTCAGGATCTTGTCGCGATCGATGTCGCGGTTGACCTCTTCGCGCGTCTTGTTGCTGTGCTTGGCCAGGGTGTCCTCGAGCCAGGTGCGCATGCGCAGGATCTCGGCGGCCTGAATCTCGATGTCGGACGCCTGCCCGTGACCCGCCTCGCCCATGGCGGGCTGGTGGATCAGGATGCGCGCGTTCGGCAGCGCGAGACGCTTGCCGGGGGCACCGGCCGCGAGCAGCACGGCGGCGGCCGAGGCCGCCTGACCGAGCACGACGGTCTGGATCTGCGGCGACACGTACTGCATGGTGTCGTAGATCGCCGTCATCGCGGTGAACGAACCACCGGGCGAGTTGATGTACATGATGATGTCGCGGTCGGGATCCTGGCTCTCGAGCACCAGAAGCTGGGCCATGACGTCATCCGCCGAGGCGTCGTCGACCTGGACACCCAGGAAGATGACGCGGTCCTCGAACAGCTTGTTGTACGGGTCCTGACGCTTGTAGCCGTAGGCCGTGCGCTCCTCGAACTGGGGCAGGATGTAGCGCGATCCGGGAGCCTGGAGTCCGCGATGCGCGAGACCCTCTGCCGCGGCCGAGCCGAAGGTGGGGATGTCCATATTCATGCTTCCTTGTCTGTCCTTCGGATGCCTCAGCTAGCCGTCCCGCCGCCACCGGTGACGTCGGAAAGGTGCGCGCGGATGTGATCGACGAAGCCGTACTCGAGGGCCTCATCGGCGGTGAACCAGCGGTCGCGGTCACCGTCTTCGTTGATCTGCTCGACAGACTTACCCGTCTGCGCTGCCGTGATCTCGGCCAGGCGGTTCTTCATCGAGACGATGAGCTGGGCCTGCGTCTGAATGTCGCTCGAGGTACCGCCGAACCCACCGTGGGGCTGGTGCAGGAGCACGCGCGCGTTGGGCGTGATGTAGCGCTTGCCCTTCGTGCCGCTCGTGAGCAGCAACTGTCCCATCGAGGCGGCCATGCCGATGCCGACCGTGACGATGTCGTTCGGCACGAACTGCATCGTGTCGTAGATCGCCATACCGGCGGTGATCGAGCCACCGGGTGAGTTCACGTAGAGAAAGATGTCCTTCTCGGGGTCTTCCGCGGCGAGCAGCAGGATCTTGGCGCAGATCTCGTTGGCGTTCTCGTCACGCACCTCGGATCCCAGCCAGATGATGCGGTCCTTCAGCAGCCTGTCGAAGACACTCGTTGCCATCAATGGTTCGGCCATCGTTGCTCCCATTCGTTGTACGTCTGCGACGAATCTACCGGCGCGGATCGGCGGCTTCGCCCGTGTTCGCCCTGGGCAGAGCGGGTGTCGCGGCGGGCCCGCGCCTCGCGCTCCCCCTCTCGACTTGGGGCGTCGCAATTCTCAACTTGGGGCGTTGAGATCCCGTTGGGGCGCGGGGCCCCGCGCCCCAACGGGATTCTGACGCCCCAGGCCGGTCGGTGTGCGCGTGGGGACAGGAAGAGGGGGGCGGATGCCTCGGCATCCACCCCCCTCTTGTCGCTCGGGCGACTACGCCTTGTCGGCGGCCTTCTTCGCGGGAGCCTTCTTCGCAGGCGCCTTCTTCTTCGGCTTCCCTTCGGCCTCGATCACGGCGTCGGCCTCGGCCGCAGCGTCCGCGATCTCTTCGGCCTCTTCGACGACCTCTTCTTCGGCGTCGAGGAAGTCCTCGTCCAGCTCCTCGTCATCCACGGCGATGAAACCGGACAAATCGACGGGCTTGCCGTTGGTGTCGACGACGGTGACCTTGCCGAGCGCAACGGCGAGGGCCTTGTTGCGGGCGACCTCACCGACGAGCGCGGGCAGCTGGTTGCCCTGCTGCAACGCCTGCATGAACTCCTGGGGGGCCATGCCGTACTGGGCCGCGGACTGGATGATGTACTGGCTCAGCTCTTCTTGCGAGACCTGCACGTCGGCGTCCTCGGCGAGCTTGTCGAGCACGACCTGCGTGCGGAACTGCTTCTCGCTCGCCTCGGTGACCTCGGCGCGGTGCACGTCGTCTTCGAGGCGGCCTTCGCCCTCGAGGTGCGTGTGCACCTCGTCCTCGACGAGCTGAGCGGGAACCGGGATGTCGAGCTGCTCCAGGAGCGTCTCGATCAGCTTGTCGCGCGCGGCCGAGCCCTGCGTGAAGGCCGACTGCTGGCCGACCCGCTCGCTGAGGCTCTCGCGCAGCTCGGCGATGGTGTCGAACTCGCTCGCGATCTGAGCGAAGTCGTCGTCAGCCTCGGGCAGCTCGCGCTCCTTGACGGCGGTGACGGACACGACGACCTCGGCCTCTTCGCCGGCGTGGTCGCCGCCAACGAGCGTCGAACGGAAGGTGGTCTCTTCGCCCGCGGTGAGCGAGTCGATGGCCTCGTCGATGCCCTCGAGCAGTTCGCCCGAGCCGACCTCGTACGAAACGCCACCGGCGCGGTCGATCTCGGCGCCGTCGATCGTGGCGACCATGTCGAGCTCGACGAAGTCACCGGTCTTGGCGGGACGGTCGACCGTGATGAGCGTGCCGAAACGGCCGCGCAGGCGATCGAGCTCTTCGTCGATAGCCGACTCGTCGACCTCGACGGCGTCGACCGTCAGCGTGATGCCCTCGAGCGGGGGCAGGGTGACCTCGGGGCGAACATCAACCTCGACCTCGACCTTGAGGTCGCCGGAGAAGTCCTTGTCGCTCGGCCATTCGACGATGTCGGCGGAGGGCTTCCCGACAACGCGAACGTTGTTCTGGTTAACGGCCTCGCGGAAGAAGCGGTCGAGTGCCTCGTTCACGGCGTGCTCGATGACGGCGCCGCGACCGACGCGCTGGTCGATGATCGGCGCGGGCACCTTGCCCTTGCGGAAGCCGGGCACCTGGATGTCCTGGGCGATGTGCTCGTAGGCGTGCGAGATGCTGGGCTTCAGCTCTTCGGGCGTGACCGAAATGTGCAGCTTGACGCGCGTGGGGCTGAGCTGCTCGACGGTGCTATTCACCATGCTGGTTGTTCTCCTCGTGATTGATCGCACGCGCGATTGCGCTGCGGGTCAGGGTCTGTGTGGATCGTCCGTCGGGGCGACAGGATTTGAACCTGCGGCCTCCCGCTCCCAAAGCGGGCGCTCTACCAAGCTGAGCTACGCCCCGGGGTGGCCCCGCGGGTCAACGCGGGTAAGAAACGACCCCCAAGAGTCTAGCCGAGTCCCTCACCGCGCCGTCGCGGCCCGGATCGCGCTGCTCCCGCACGGTCAATGAGCAGCGCCTTCGGCCACTGAGCCAACCCCCGGTCGCTGAGCTTGTCGAAGTGACCCCTGCCTCCGCGACCCGGACAGCACCGCGTCTGCGTTCCGGTAGACTTTCGGATGCCGCGCCTCGTCGCGGCGGATCGACCAAAACTGAATCACCCATTTTCGGCATAATTGCGCTGAATTCGGGGCTGTAGCTTAGTGGTAAAGCCTCTGTCTTCCAAACAGATGATGCGAGTTCGATTCTCGTCAGCCCCTCTCTCGCCCTGACGTTCGGCCGTAGGCCGAGCGGCGGGGCGATCGTGCTGTGTGGAAGCGCATCCGAGCGGGCGACAGCCTGCGCGTCGCTTCGACGGGCTCAGCGACCGTACGGGTGCGAATCAGGCCGGCGCGGCGTCCGCGTGCTCGGCGGACAGCACCACGTACACCTCGGCGTTCCGCAGCAGACCGGCGCGCTCCTCGTCGGTGAGCGCCCGCCGAACCTTGGCCGGCACGCCCGCGACGAGCGAGCCATCCGGAATCTCCATGTCCTCGAGAACGACCGCGCCACCAGCCACGAGGCATCCGGCACCGATCACGGCACCCGACAGCACCACGCTGCCCATGCCGATGAGCGACCCGTCGCCGATCGTGCACCCGTGCACGACGGCGTTGTGACCGACCGAGACATCACGGCCGATCACCACCGGGTGGCCGCTGTCGACGTGTACCGAGACGTTGTCCTGAATGTTGCTGCCCGCGCCGATCGTGATCGAGTCGCGGTCGGCGCGCAGGATCGCGTTGTACCAGACGCTCGCCCCCGCGTCGAGACGCACGGCGCCGGCGAGTCGCGCTCCGGCCGCGACGAACGCGGTCTCATCGAGCGATGGGATGCGTCCGGCGACGGACAGAACGGATGCATCGGGTGAAACGGTCATGGATCCGACCTTACGACCCGCGCACCGGCCCGCGCGCCCTACTCCCCTGGGACACCCGCCGAGATCGCATCCCGCAGCGCAGCGGTGTACTGCGGCGCGAGCGAATCGACGAACGACACTGTCAGGTGATTCTCGTCTCGGTACACGTTCGCCCCGCCGACGACCGGGAAGCACGTCGTGTCGTCGCAGAACACATCGGTGAAGTCGAGCAGCGTGACACCAGCGGTGCCTTCCGCCGCATCCTTCAGCGGATCCTGGTCGGTCAGCAGGTCGTCACGGGCACCATCGCAATTGCCCACCCCTTGGGTGCGCAGGCACTTGTTCGGGTCGTTCTCCCAGACCGGATTGTCGACGACGGTGACGACGGGGATGCCGCGATCGAGCATCCCGCTCCATGCTTCGCGGTAGCCCGCCACGGCGGCGTCGTGCACGCTGTCGTACCCCGCAGACGAGAACGGTGTGGCCGAGAGCCCCGCCGTGAAGACGACATCGAAGTCGCCGCCGTCGAGCACCTCGACCGCGTTCTCGCGCCAGTCGGCGCAGGCGGCCCCGAAGGCGCCGGGCGTCGACAGCGGTGTCGTGCTCCACGGGCATGCGCCCTTGAAGAGCGTCGTGAGGTGCCATCCGTTCTCGGCTGCGATGCGCTCGAACGTCGACAGCAGCTGGAACGCGTGGCTGTCGCCGATGAGCGCGACACGCGGAGCATCCGCTGCATCCGATCCGAACTCGCACGTGACGGCACGGGAGTCGTTGAGCTGCACGAAGCACTGTTCGTCGGCGGGCATATCCGCGGCAGCGAAACCGGGCGCGGGCAGCACCTGGTCGCCGAAGTCGACGTCGGCACAGGCCGAATCGAGCACGCTCGCCGCCCCGAAGCACTCGGGCGGGTCGGAACGGAGTTGTTCGATCGCTGCAACGCCCTCGCGATAAGCGGGTGCGTTGATCGCCCAGGCGCCGGCCGCGGTCGCCCCCACGAGGATCATCGCGACCAGCGACGCCCAGAGAGTCACGCGCGGCGGGCGCTTCGTCAGGACCTTCCAGGCTCGCGCCGGATCCTCCACGAACTTCTTCGTGAGCCAGGCGAGCACGAAGCACAGGGCAAGCAGTGCCACACGGTGGTAGATCGTCAAACCCCAGAACGGGACGGATGGCGCGATCACGATCAGCGGCCAGTGCCACAGGTAGAGGCTGTACGAGATGTCCCCGACGAACTGTGCGGGACGGATCGACAGGATGCGGGTCGGGTACCACCACCGCGCGGTGTTCGACGCGGCGATCACGGCCGCCGCTCCGAGCGTCGGCACGAGAGCCATGTACCCGGGGTACGGTGTCTGTCCATCGAACTGGAAGGCGGCGTACAGCAGCGCGACGATGCCCGCCCAGCCGAGCACGAAGCTGCCGATCGCGTTGCGGATCCGCAACATCGGGACCAGGGCGATGAGCGCTCCGACCCCGAACTGCCACATGCGGGTAAAGGTCACGAAGTAGGCGGGAGCCGGGTTCGTGATCGTGAAGACGACGCAGAAGACGAAGGATGCGAGGGTCACAACGCCGAGCGTCGTGATGATCGCGCGGCGTCGGGCGCCGCGGAAGAACTTCACGCCGATCCATGCCGCGAGCAGCATGACCAACGGCCAGAGCACGTAGAACTGCTCCTCGAGCGACAGCGACCAGTAGTGCTGCACCGTGGTCGGCTCCCCCGTGAGCGCGAGGTAGTCGGTGGAAGCGAATGCCAGATACCAGTTCTCGACGTAGAACGCCGAGGCGATGATCTCGCGGATCTCGTTGGGGAGCGCCGACAGCGGGAAGAGGTACGGCGATGCGACGACGATGGCGGAGAACAACAGGACCAAAAGCGACGCGGGCAGGAGCCGCCGCGCACGACGGGCCCAGAACTGCGCGAGTCGCACGCCACCCGTCGCCTCGAGCTCGCGCATGAGGTGACCGGTGATCAGGAACCCGGAGATGACGAAGAACACGTCGACACCGACATATCCGCCCGAGAGACGACCCGGCCAGAAGTGATAGAGCACCACGAACAGGACGGCGATCGCACGCAATCCCTGTACGTGCGGGATGAAACGCGACGGCTCTGCGTGTTCGGGAGAACGATTTCGTCGTTCGCGTCGGAGCATCTGCGACGGGGCGCCCAGATTCTGCGGGCCGAGTTCATGGTCTGCGGAGGGCACCAGACGACGCTACCCGGTCGTTCACGGGATGCCCGCATCGTCGTGTGATTTGCCGCGTGTTTCCGGCACTAAGCCGAGCCTCAGCTTGCTTGCGGAATGTCTGAGGCTGAGTAGCGTTTACCCCAGAGTCGCCGCGAACATCGCGGCCGGAGGGACCAAAATGACGAAGATTCAGACCGTTTCCACAACCGTCAGCGACCCTGATGTGTCGGCTGCGGCCGCCCAGTTCCTCTCCCCCGTCGTCCTCGGCCTGCAGGCCCTGACGATCAACGGCAAGCAGGCGCACTGGCACGTGCGCGGCGCCAACTTCATCGGCGTTCACGAGCTGCTCGACACCGTCGTGGCGAACGCGGGCGGCTGGGCTGACCTCGCCGCCGAGCGGATCGTCGCCCTCGGCCTGCCGATCGACGCCCGTGTGTCAGCCGTTGCGGCCAAGGCCGGAGCGACCGGCGTTCCCGCCGGCTTCGCTAAGTCGGATGTCGTGATCCCGGCGATCATCGCCGACATGGACGCCATCCTGATCGACCTGCAGGCCGCGATCGACGGCCTCGACGAGGTCGACCTGACCAGCCAGGACGTTGCGGTCGAGATCAAGCGCGGCCTCGAGAAGGACCGCTGGTTCCTGTTCGCTCACGTCAGCGAGTAAAGACCCCGCGCCTCAGGCGCTGTAAAAGGGCCTCCGGATCATCCGGGGGCCCTTCTGCGTTGCTGCCGACAACAGGAAGTTCGCTGAGAACAGGACGGTATCGCGCGCATTCTCCTGTTCTCGGCAGATCTCCTGTTCTCGGCAGATCTCCTGTTTCCCCGGACAGGTTCTCGTGAGGCGAGCGGATGCCTCAGGCCCGGTGCGTGAGCCGGCCAGCGATCATCGTCGCGGCGACGCGCATTCCGCGTAGCCCCGCGGCGTCCGCGACACGGGGGTCGGCCTCGCACAGGGCGAGGTCAGCGACCGCACCGGGTTCGATGCCCACGGCATCCGATCCCGATCCGCGCTCGGTCGACGCCGCGCGCGCCAGCTCGAATGGCACGGACTGTTCGGGGTGCCAGGCCGGCCGGTCGTCGTTCGTCCGGTAGACGGCCGCCGCGATCGCGGTCCAGGGGTCGAGAGCCGAGACCGGGGCATCCGATCCGAACCGCAGCTCGGCGCCCGCATCCGCGAGAGCGCGGAGCGGGTAGGCGAGCGCGGTCTGCGCCGCCCATTCATGGTCGGCGATGTCGCGGTCATCGACCGCGTGCGCGGGCTGCACGCTCGCGGCGACCCCGAGGCGCGCGAAGCGGTGCAGGTCTGCGTGGGCCACGAGCTGCGCGTGCTCGATCGTGCCGACCGCGCCCGTCCGCGCGAATGCGTCCAGGGCGTGCGAGTTGGCGACATCGCCGATCGCATGCACCGCGGACTCCAGGCCCCCGGCCGTTGCGACGGTCATGAGTTCCAGCAGTTCCTCGGGCGGGACGGTCATCACGCCGTGGTCGCCGTGGGTGCCGGGGTACGGGTGCGAGCAGGCCGCGGTCCGTGTGCCGAGCGACCCGTCTGTGATGACCTTGAAGGGCCCGACGCGCACCAGATCGGATGCCGCGCCGCGAACGGCATCGCCGGTACGTAGTCCCTCGGCCACGGCGCGCGGAAGATCTGCCGGGTAGATCCCGAACCGGATCCGGAGCGCATCGAAACCGGCCGCCAGACGGCGCACCCAGGCATCCTCGTTCCATGCCATGTCGAGGTCGACGACACCGACGATCCCCCGCATCGCGGCCCCGCGCGCCGCAGCATCGACGAGAACATCGCCGCGGGCCGGATCGATCGCGTTGAGTCGCCGCGAGATCTCGAAGGCCGGCAGCTCTCGCAAGACGCCCGAGCCGAGGGGATCGTGTCCCTCGCGACGAAGCGCGGCCGTGTTGAGCCATACCGAGTGAACGTCGGCGTTGATCAGGTACGTCGGGACATCGCCCGTCGCTGCATCGAGCAGCAGGCGTTCGGGCTCGTCCGCCCACAGCGCGTCGCGATATCCCGTGCCGATGCGGCGTCCATCCGCGAGCACCGGCGCCGCAGCCATGATTCGCGTCGCCTCGGCGGCGGAGGACGCGTGATCGAGCGGCTCGCGGGCCGCCCGCAGCGCCCACTGTGTGAGGTGCACGTGGTGATCCCACAACCCGGGCATGAGCCATCCGCCGTCCGCGTCGAGCACAGCCGCGGATGCCGGATGCTTCAGCGCGCCAGCCGGGGCGATGTCGACGATTCGCCCGCCCGCGAGCACGACGTCATGCGGGTCGTCGCCCAGGGGCAGGGGCATCGCGGCGCCGACGATGCGTGCGTTCGCGATCATCCCGACGGTTTCACCGACGTTCACGACGGGAAGCCCCCGGTTCGCTCAGTGGCTGCGGGCGTGGTCCCGCCGGGTTTCGCGGCCGCAATCTGCGCGTCGCGCGCCCGACGCATCTCGGCGGCGAGCGGTGGATTCGGGTGCGCCCCGCCCTCCGCCAGCTCGGCGATGATCGTCTCGACGACGTCGCCCGGCCGGTTCTGGCTGAGCTTGCGTTTCGCGACGACCCGCGACGGCGTCAAACGAAAGCCGACGGTGCCCCGCTCGAGGCGTTCGATGAACGTGGCGTCGTTCGGCGCCTGCCACATGCCCCGGGGCTCTGGCATCCGTGACTCGAACCGGTCGACGAGCGCGTCGAGCACCCGCAGGTTCTCATCCGTGTCGAGGAGTTCTGGCACGCCCGTCAGATGAGCCGAGACGAAGTTCCACGTCGGGACGCTCGCGACAGGTCCGGAGAAGACGCTGCCGTACCAGGACGGCGAGATGTATCCGTGCGGGCCCTGAACGACGACGAGCAGCTCACGCTCACCCAGACCGTGGATCAGGTCGTCGGGCTTGCCGACGTGCCCCACGATCGTGAGGTCATCACGTGCCGGGTCCAGCATCACGGCGTAGTGCGAGGCGACCAGTCCGTCGGGGGTGTCGCTGACGAGCGTGACCCACGGGTGCTGATTCACGAGCCGTCGTAGCTCGCCGACGTCGGTCATCGCAAAGGAGGGGTTCTGGCGCACCCGCCCAGCCTAGATCGGCCGACGTGCCAGGCGTTGCGCTGTCGCAGAACGATGTCGGAAGCGCGCGCGAGGGTCGATGTGTGACCACGGAGCGGGACCGAGGGGGGTCAGCGCTGGTCCTGCGGGCACCAATAGAGCTTTCGTCCCCCGACCTCTTCCAGCACGATCTCGGTGCCGCAGATGCGGCAGGGCAGGCCCGCCCGGTGGTACACCCAGTGCCGATCGTCGCGGCGCGCCATGGCGCGGCGGTACCAATCCGGATCGAGATCGTCCATCGTCATCATCTGGCCGGTCTCGACACCGATGGCGAGCAGATGCGTCCAGTCGCGCCACAGCTCCCGCACGACTTCTTCCGGCACGTCACGCCCCGGCGTGTGCGGATTCAGGCGCGCGCGGAAGAGCATTTCTGCCCGATAGACATTGCCGATACCGCTGACGATCGACTGATCCATCAACAACAGCCCGATCGGTGTCGGCTTCTTGCGCACCGCGGCGACGAAGCGTTCCTCGCCCTCTGCCAGGTCATCCACGAGCGGGTCGGGGCCGAGCTTGGCGATCGTCGCCGCCACCTCATCGGGCGTCTGCAGGGCGCACGCGGTCGGGCCACGCAGGTCCGCGCTGGTCACCTCGGTCATCAGGCGCAGGCGCACCTGCCCCACGATCGGCGGCGGCCACTCCGAACCCTCGTCCGCGAGGCCCGTTGTCTGCTCGGACATACGAACGTGCACCCGAGCACGACGCGGCGCGCCGATCGAGGTCAGCGAGTTCTCACCCGCTGAATCGAACACCGGGGCATCGAAGACCGGGGCATCCAACTCCGTCCCCCGCTGATTCGTCTGCCCCATGCGTCCGTTTGCCGCCGCGATCGTCGGATCCACCACGATCTCGCCCGCGAAGTCCCATGCGCCGTACATCCCGAGGTGCACGCGCAACCACAGGTCCTCCTCGAACGCGAGGAACATCTGCTTGCCGACAGCTCGCACATCCGTCGCCGTACGTCCATCGAGCAGTGCGGCGCCCTCGACGAAACGTCCCTGCGGGCTCGACGCGAAGACGCGCTGACCGACGAAGTTTCGCTCGAACTGACGCGCGATGCGATGGACGGAGTGGCCTTCGGGCATCAGCCGACCTCGGGATCGAAGGCGTCGATGTCTTCTCCCCCGCGACTCGGTGCCGCACCGCCGTTCTCGACCGGCGTCGCGCGCGGATCGGGCAGGAGCGAACCGTCCGCCTCGTACGCCGCGATCTGGCCGATCCGGCGCACGTGCCGTTCTTCGAACGTGAAGGGCGTGGCGATGAAGATGTCGATGAACTTCGCTGCCTCGTCGAACGTGTGCTGGCGCGCACCGATCGCGATGACGTTCGCGTCGTTGTGCTCGCGCGCAAGTTCCGCGGTCGCAACGTTCCAGACCAGCGCGGCGCGAATGCCCTGCACCTTGTTCGCCGCGACCTGCTCACCGTTGCCCGATCCACCGAAGACGATGCCGAGCGTCTCGATGCCGGCGGCCTGGTCGCGAACGACCGCCTGAGCGGCACGGATGCAGAACGCCGGGTAATCGTCGAGGGCGTCGTACTCGAGCGGGCCGTGGTCCACGACGTCGTGGCCCTGGTCGCTCAGGTGGTGCTGCAGGCGAGTGGAGAATTCCAGCCCCGCGTGATCGGTGGCGATATGGATGCGCATGGGCTCAATCCTAGGGACGGGCCGAATGGCGAACGGTCAGGGCGCGATACCGGATGCCGCGGGTTTGAATCCCGCGCGGACGTTCTCGCAGCACCCCGGCCGACACACGTCGAACCAGGGCCCGAGCTTCGTGACGTGCGGGCGTTCGGCCGTCGGGGTGCCCTTCAGGCGCTCCTCGATGAGGTCGACCAGGCCCGCAACGTACGCCGGGTCGACACCGGGGGTCGGGGTTCGAACGGCGGCGAGACCCGCCTCCGCCGCGGCCTCCATCGCCTCGGTGTCGAGATCCCAGAGCACCTCCATGTGGTCGCTGACGAAGCCGAGGGGAACGATCGCGACGGCTCGCGCGCCTTCTGCGGGCAGCCCCTCGATCACGTCGCACACATCCGGCTCGAGCCACGGCTGCGAGGGCGGACCCGACCGCGACTGGTAGACCAGCTGCCACGGAACATCCGCAGCATCCGGGATCTCTTCCGCGATCTGCGCCATCACGTACGCGGCGACCGCGAGGTGCTGCGTCTCGTAGGCGCCGCCTTCACCCCACTCCCGGTCGCGCGGGCCGGATCGCCGCGCGTCGTCCATCGGCACGCTGTGCGTGGAGAAGAGCACCCGGATCTCGCCCGGCGCGATGCCATCCGAGAGGAACCCGGCGACGGCTTCGCGCACTCCGGCGACGAACGGGGCGATGAAACCGGGGTGGTCGAAGAACTGGCGGATCTTGTCAATCGTCACCGTCCCGCCCAGACCGGTCTCGTCGAGCACGCGAGCGAAGTCCTCGCGGTACTGGCGGCAGCTCGAGAACGAGCTGTAGGCGCTCGTGGCGAGGGCGAGGAGTCTGCGGTGCCCCGCGGCATCCGCGGCCGTGACGGCCTCATCGAGGTACGGCGCCCAGTTGCGGTTGCCCCAGTAGATGGGCAGATCGATGCCTCGGCGGGCGAGTTCGGCCTCGAGCTTCACCTTCAGCTCACGGTTCTGAGCGTTGATCGGGCTGATCCCACCGAAGTGCCGGTAGTGATGGGCGACCTCTTCGAGTCGCTCGTCGGGGATGCCACGACCGCGCGTCACGTTTCGCAAGAACGGGATCACGTCGTCCTGGCCCTCGGGTCCGCCGAAGCTCGCCAGCAGGAGCGCGTCGTAGGCGACGGGCACTTCGACGTGTTCCGGCCCACCGGCGGCGGCCGGGGATGCGTAGAGGACGACGGGGTTCACATCTGCGGGAGTTGCGCTCACACCCTCCATCCTCCCACCGCCCCGGGCCCAGGGTGCCCGTTCGCCCGACCCTGCTCGCGTAACATCCCGGAAAACCTCGACGCCTACACTTACGGCGAGGAGGCACGATGACGTCTGTCTCGGAGTTGGATTCCGCGACGACCGCGCTGATAGACCGCGCGGTCGCCACGTTGAGAGGACGCCGGGTCGCCGTACTCACCGGCGCCGGAGTCTCGACGGACTCCGGAATCCCGGACTATCGCGGCAACGGCGCCCCCGTTCGCTCGCCCATGACGGCCCAGCAGTTCATGGCAGACGAGTCCTCGCGACGCCGCTACTGGCTCGGCGGTCACCTCGGCTGGCACGCGTTCTCGGGCGCTCAACCGAATGCCGGCCACGAAGCGATCGCCCGGCTCGAGGCAGACGAATTCGCCACGGGTGTCGTGACACAGAACGTCGACGGGCTGCACGTGCGAGCGGGCAGCGGCCGAGTCGTCGAGCTGCACGGCACAATGCGTCGCGTGTTCTGCACTCACTGCGGCCAGGTCTTCGACCGGCGCGACATCTCCGAACGCATCGAGATCGACAATCCCTGGGTCACGATGCCCGAGAACATCCCGCTCGGCCCCGACGGCGATGTCCTTCCCTCGTCGACGGATGGGTTCGTCGTTCCGGACTGCTCGGTGTGCGGCGGGCTCCTCAAGCCCGACGTGGTGTTCTTCGGCGAGTTCATCCCCGCCGAGAAGTTTCGCGAGGCCGAGCAACTGCTGAAGACCAGCCAGGCCCTGCTGATCGCGGGCTCATCGCTCGTCGTGAATTCGGGCATCCGTCTGGTGGAACGGGCGCGCAGGCGCAAACTTCCGGTGATCATCGTGAACCGCGGAGTCACCCGCGCCGACAACCGCGCGACCATCAAGATCGACGCCGGAACCAGCGAAGTCCTCGGCGCACTCGCCGCTGGACTCGCGGCAACCCGCTGACTCCTGCCCGTAGGCTCGGAGACGTGACCGATCTGATCCTCCTGCGCCATGGCGAGACGGACTGGAACCGCGAACGGCGCATCCAGGGTCTGAGCGACATCCCGCTGAACGAAACCGGCCGCGTGCAGGCTCGCGCGGCGGGAGAACTGCTCCGCATAGAACTCGCGGACGCCGGCCCCGTGGCGATCGTCTCGAGCGACCTGTCCCGGGCGATCGAGACGGCCGCGATCATCGCCGAAGCCCTCGGAGTGCCCGGTCCACGGGAGTATCCGGGGCTGCGTGAGCGGGGCTACGGTGAGGCCGAGGGTGCCCTTGTCGCCGAAGTGCCGACACTCTTCGGCTCCGCCGAGCGCGATCTGATTCCGGGAGCGGAATCCGCGGCCGATCTGCGCGCGCGAGCACTGCGAGCACTGGATGAGATCTCGACGGATGTCGAACGCGAGATGCCCGGGGCATCCATCATCGCGGTCGCGCATGGCGCACTCATCGCCGAGGTCGTGCGGGTGGCAAGCGACGGCGCGCTCCCGCGGCCGGGTGAACGCATCGCCAACGGTTACCCGTTCCGGTTCCAGCTCGAGGTCGGCGGCAGTCTCGGCAGCACGGGTATCCGCCTCGCGACGGATGACGCCGGCGCCTCACGCGACGGTTTCCCCAGCACGACCCGGGCCTGAGCTCGGATTGCCGCGAGCGCCGCTAGCCTGAACGCGGAGGACGCAGTGAGTGATTCTGTTGACCCGCGAGACGCTGCGGAAAACGCGACACCCCCAGGTGACGCGCCGAGCGAGCGTGGCCGTAGCCGTAGCCGCCGCGATTTTCTGCGAGCCGGCGGTATCGCCGCTGCCGGTTTGCTCGTGGGTGGCGCGGTCGGGGGCGCCGCCGGCGCCGCAATCGGCAGTTCGATGGCAAATCAAGACGAGTTCGGGGCGCTGGCGCCCCGAGAGGTCCCGGGTTTCGATCACGTCGTCGTCCTGATGGGCGAGAACCGTTCCTTCGATAACCTCCTGGGCTGGCTGTACACGCCCGACAACCTTCCGCCCGGCGAAACCTTCGAGGGCCTCGCGTTCGGCAACTATTCGAACCCCGACCCCGACGGGAATCGCGTCTCCGCGCACGTCTATGCCGGCCCGACGGACGTGATCATGGGCCAGCCGAATCCTGACCCGGGCGAGGCCTATCCGCACGTCAACACGCAACTCTTCGGCACCGTTGATCCCGCGAGTAATGCTGAACTCTGGCGGAACGAGATGGGCGCCCCCTTCAATGCGCCGAAAGACGGTGCGAAGCCCACCATGGACGGCTTCCTGAAGGACTATCACGTCAACTACGAAGAGCTTCACAAGGGCAAGAAGGCGACGCCGGACGAGGCCAATCAGATCATGGGCGGCTTCTCGCCCGAGATGCTGCCCGTCCTGTCGACGCTCGCGCGCGAGTTCGCCGTGTTCGACCACTGGTTCGCGGCCGTGCCCAGCCAGACCTACTGCAACCGCTCTTTCTTCCACGCTTCCACGTCCCACGGCTTTGTCACGAACCGCGGCGGGGGTGGCTACGAGAAGTGGCTGGATGCGGCGCCCCGAGACACGATCTTCAATCATCTCGATCGCGCGGGGATCAGCTGGAAGATCTACTTCGATGAGATGCAGCTCGTCTCGCTGACGGGCGTCATGCACGCGCCAGTGCTCGAGACGCACTGGCGTACCGAGCACTTCGCACATATGTCGGACTTCTATCAGGACGCGAAGAACGGCACCCTTCCGGCTTACGCGTTCATCGAGCCGCGCATGATCTATAACCACAACGACTTCCACCCGCCGTTCGGTGCACTCCGCAGTGGCGAGGTCGAGGGCACCGAGGTCGTCGATTCCGCGGTCTCGGATGTCCGCGCGGGTGAGGCTCTCGTCGCCAACGTGTACGACGCGATCAAGAAGAGCGCGACGCCGCAAGGCTCGAACGCCCTCAACACGCTTCTGCTCATCACGTTCGATGAGCACGGGGGCACCTACGATCACGTCTCGCCACCCGCGGCCACTCCCCCCGACGCGGACGCGCCGGAGGGCGAGATGGGATTTCGGTTCGATCGCCTCGGCGCGCGTGTGCCGGCAATCGCCGTGTCGGCTTACACCCGCTCGGGAACGATCGTCCATGACGAGATGCATCACGGGTCGGTGATTGCGACCCTCTGCCGATTGCACGGTCTCGAGCCTTTGACGCGTCGCGACGCGGGTGCCAATACCCTGTTCCCCGTCGTGAACCTCGAGGTGCCGCGCGATCCGAAGACCTGGCCCACCGTGCACCCCATGTACCTACCCCGGCAGATCGACGAAGAAGAGATCGAAGACCTCGCACACGGATCGCAGAGGGACAAACCGCTGAGCCCTCCCGGTAAGGGACTTCTCGGACTCCTGCTCGCCAAGTACGGCGACGGGTCGGAGCCGGAACCGCAGACATACGCCGACGCCTATCGGGTGGGTACGAAGCACGGCCTCGGACTCTTCTACCCGAAGATCACGTCCGGCGCGTAGGTCCGTACTGGCGCCCGTCTCATCAGCTCGCTCAGTGCCTCTCTGAGCCGCTGAGCAGGATGCGTAAAGTGGAGCGTCGGATTCGGGTAAAGTCACCGACTATGGGCAAGCTCGATCACGCCGACCTCGCGCTCCTCAGCGCGCTTGCAGACGACCCCCGGGCCACCGTGGTCGCATTGGCCGAGCGTCTGAGTCTGTCGCGCAATACCGTTCAGGCCCGGATGGCGAAGCTCGAGAAAGCGGGCGTGTTCCTCTCCTACGAGCGGACCATCGCCGCGCACACGATCGGGTACCCGCTGCAGGCGGCGATCTCGGTCATGCTGCGGCAGAAAGAGCTGCCCGAAATCGCACCGCAGCTCGTCGACATCCCCGAGATCATCCAGGCCTACGGGCTGAGCGGCCAGGTCGATCTGCTCGTGCACGTCGCGTGTCGCGACGCCCGTCACCTGTTCGAGGTGGATGCCCGCATCCTCGCCATCTCGGGTGTAGAGCGCACCGAGACGTCCCTGGTCATGGGTGAAGTCATCCCCTATCGGCTGCGCCCGCTCATGGACTTGGCACGACAGGAACGTTAGGCACCGGCACGATCGTCGACGGCGTTCCCAGCCGGACGAAGACCACACCCGCGACGATCAGCGCGCCGCCGATCACCTGGACGAATGTCGTCTGCTCGCCGAGCACGAGCCACGCGATGAGGATCGCGAAGAGCACCTCGGACAGGCCGACGAACGACGCGACGCGCGAGCCGATCTGCGTGACGGCAAGCACTCCCAGGCCGTACGCGAGCGTCGTGGCGATCAGGATGACCCACACCAGCGGCACATACCAGGGCACCGTCGCCCCACCCAGGACGACCTCGACGGGCGGCGCGGCGAACGGCAGCACGCCAACCAGCAAGAGTGCCCCCGACAGGAGAGAACCGACGACGAGTCCTGCCGCGGCGAGAACCAGCGGGGGCAGGTTGTCACCCGCACGCTCGCTGAGCAGGAAGTAGCCGCCGAGCGACACTGCCGCGCCCAGGGCGAAGAGAACACCGAGGGCGTCGAACGTCGCTCCCCCGATGTCGATCACGAAGACGAGTCCGACGATACTCACGGCCGAGCCCAGCAGCACGAGGCGGCCGGGCGCACGACGCTTTCGGATCCATGCGAGCCCGACCAGCAGAACCGGCGCCAGGTATTGCACGAGAAGTGCCACACCGACCGGCATCCTCTGGATGGCGGCGAGATAGAAAAGCTGGCACCCGGCGACACCGGTCGCCCCGAATCCCACGATGATGACCGCGTTGCGGCGCAGGATGCCCGGGTCACGACGAAGCGCCAGGATCAGGATCGGCAGCATCACCAGCGCTGCCCCACTCATCCGGACCGACGCCGCAGCTCCCGTCGACCACCCTGCCTCGATGAGCGGCTTGAGAAGTGGCCCGCTCGACGCGAACGCGAGGGCGGATGCGAGCCCGGTCACGATGCCGATGGCGCGGTGGTCCGAGCGCATCGTGGGGAGGGGGGCCGTCAGGCTCTGGACCATGTGCGTCCGTTCACACGAAAGGATGTCAGGAGTAAACCTGCCATACACTAATGACGAGGTTGACTGATGTTCTCAGACAATACCGTCAGGAGTCAACATGGTTTTTATCCATGACACGCGATCCGCTCTGCTTGCCACCGTGGACCTGGTGAACACGCACCCGAGCACCTCCAGCGAGGGCGAGGACGCTTTGACGACGGTTGCCGATCTCGACGAATTCTTGAGCGTCCACCCGTACACCGGAAGCATCCGGCACGACGAGGACGAGCTCGCCGAGATGCGCGAGATCCGTGGTCGGCTGCGCGCCCTCTGGGAGGTCGACCGTGAGGGTGCTGTACCCCTCGTCAACGCCATGCTGCACGATGGCGGCGCACTCCCCCGCCTGGTGATCCATGACGACTACGACTGGCACGTTCACGCCACGTCCGATGACGTTCCCCTCGCTACACGGATCCTGGTGGAAGCCGCGATGGCGTTCGTCGATGTCATCCGCTCAGACGAGTACGCGCGCGTTCGTGTGTGCGACGCGGATGACTGCGAGTCGGTCTACGTCGACATGTCCCGCAACGGCTCGAAGCGCTACTGCGACACCGGCAATTGCGGCAATCGCATGAACGTCATCGCGTACCGGAAGCGTCAGGCCGACCGAGAAAGCGCCTGATCGCTTCGGCCGCCACGGCCGGGGTCTCGTAGTGGATCAGGTGCCCGACATCAGGGATCTCGACGAGTTCAGCATCGGCGAAGAGCTTCACGAGGTGACGCTCGGCTTCGATCGGCGTGATGTCGTCGCGCTCGGCCGCGATCAGCAACGTCGGTTGCACGATGCGGGCGGCGAACTCCGACACGTCGTGCGACACCGAGGTCACGAACGCTTCGCGCAGCATGTCGCGATCGGCGAACCGCGAGAAGTACGTGTCGTGCTGGTCATGGATGAACGCGCGCAGCTCGGGGTCCTTCGTCTTCGCCATCGAGACGCTCATGACGCGCACGATGACCTTGTTGCGCAGGAGGGCGTCACCCAAACGCGCGGGAAGGCGCGCACCGGCCCAGTAATAGAAGATCGCAAGCCGCGTCAGAACGCCGCGCGGACCCTCGAGCGCCGGGGCACCGATGGGGTTCACCAGGATGACGCGAGGGGCAGGCATCCCCTCGGCAACAGCCGCCGACACGACGATCGAGCCGAACGAATGGCCGAGAATGACCGCGCCGGGTGCGACCGCAGCGACGAACTCGCGCAGCCACCCGACGTAGGCGGCGAGATCGTGCGTCACTCCCGGGAGGGGCGGCGTCTCGCCGAAGCCCGGCAGGTCGGGCGAGATCACGCGAACCCCCGGCAGGTGCGCGACGACGGGCTCGAGGCCGTGGTGTTCGCCGCGGAAGCCGTGCACCGCGATCACGGTGGTGTCGGCATCCGTCGGACCGTATTCCCAGTAGGCCGTGACGCCGCCACCCGCTTGCACCTCGCGCCGGACGACGGGAGTTGCGGCCAGAAGTTCGGCATAGGACTGGGGAGCGCTCACCCTGCGAGTCTACGGATGCCTCGCGTCACTACCGGCGTGCTGTCCGGTCCGCCGCGGTGAGCCTGGCGCGCGATGTCGGTGCGGGGCCATAACGTGTTGACATGTCGCAGGTCCTTCCCGAGCCGCTCTTCGGCGACGACTTCTTCGCACCCGCTGCGCCGCGCTGGTCGACCATCCTGGGCGTGTTCGATCTCGAGACGACGGGCGTGGATGTCGAGACCGACCGCATCGTCACCGCCCACGTCGGCGTTCTGGATGCCAGTGGCACAGTGACGCGCCAGCGATCGTGGATGGCCGACCCGGGCATCGAGATTCCCGAGGGCGCGACGGCCGTGCACGGCATAACGACCGCTTTCGCCCGGGCGAACGGGCTTCCCGCGCCGCAGGTCGTCGCCGAGATCGTGACCGAGCTGCGGGCGATCTTCGCCGCCGGCATCCCGGTTGTGGCCTACAACGCGCCCTACGACTTCTCTCTTCTGAAGTACGAGGCCCTCCGCAACGGCATCGAACCGATCCTCGCGCCATCCCCCGTGATCGACCCCCTCGTCGTCGACAAGACGTTCGACCGGTACCGGCGCGGCAAGCGCACCCTCGACGCGGTCGCCGCCCACTACGACGTGCTGCTCGAGGCGGCGCACACGGCTGCTGATGACGCGGTCGCCGCCGGCCGTGTGGCGCAGGCCATCGCCGCCCGCTACGCCGACCGACTCCCCCTCAGCGAACACGAGATGCACACGCGCCAGATCTCATGGGCACGCGCTCAGGCCGAGAGCCTGACCGAGTACTTCATCAAGGTCGGTCGTCTCGAGCCGAGCGAGGCCCTCGACGGCGCGTGGCCGATCCGCTGACTCAGGCCACCCGGCAGATGATCTCGCCGTGCAGTACGGAAAACCATCCGTCATCGCTCGCCGCCCATTCCCGCCAGGCGGCGCTGATCTCGGCGAGTTCTCGTTCGGTCGCGAGAGACAAACCGACAAGCTGCTCGGAGATCGCCGAATCGACGATTCGATCCGCCCACATGTGTCCCCACCAGACGCGCTCCTCCGGGTTCGAGTAGCACCATGTGCTGGAGGTCGCGACGACATCGGTCAAGCCACTTGAATGCGCCCACGAGAGAAGACGACGCCCGGCATCGGGTTCGCCACCGTTATGCGCGGCCACGGATCGGTAGAGGTCCAGCCACTTGTCGAGCTGCGGATTTTCCGGCCACCACCGGAATCCCCCATAGTCGCTGTCTCGAAGGGCAACAATCCCGCCGGGCCGCGTCACGCGCGCCATCTCGCGCAGCGCCTGAACCGGGTCGTCAACGTGCTGCAGCACCTGGTGGGCGTGCGCCACATCGAACGTATCGTCGCCGAACGGGAGCGCATGAACGTCTCCGACCCGGAAGTCGATGTTCGTCGCGCCACGCTCGGCCGCCGTCGCGCGCGTGAGCTCCAGTGCCTCCGGCCCGATCTCCGTCGCGGTGACACTCGCAACAATGTTCGCGAAATCGACCGTGATGGTTCCCGCGCCCGCTCCGACATCGAGCAGCCGATCGCCGGCGCCCAACAGGGGAAGCAGATGTGCGGCGGAGTTCTCGGCGGTGCGCGAACGGTGTGATCGCAAAACAGCTTCGTGGTATCCGTGCGTGTATTTTGCCACGGTGCCTCCTTCGATCGACGGGCTCCTGCTAAGAGCGTGTGCGATGCTTCCTCACCGCGGAAGTCCGTAGTCTTCCTAGGAGCCCCGCACCCACCCGCGGGCGAGTACCCAGGAGATCTACATGCCCCACCCGCTCGGCGAATTTCTTCGCGCACGTAGAGCGGATGTCCGCCTGGGAGCCCAGCCCAGCGACGGCAACGCCAGACGCCGCGTCAGCGGACTCCGCCGCGAAGAGGTCTCGGTAGCAGCCGGGATCAGCGTGGACTACTACACGCGGCTGGAGCAGGGTCGGGAAGCGCATCCCAGCGACGCAGTTTTGAACGCGCTCGCGCGGGCACTCCACCTGACGCCCGACGCCACGCTGCACCTCTTTCGCCTCCGTGAGACCAGTCCTACCGAGCATCCCCGCGCGGTTCGTGACGAAAACCTGCTCATCGCGCGCATGACTGCCCTCGTCGATGCGGTGAGGCCCAACCCCGCATACGTGTTGGACCGGCTGAGCAATATGGTGGCGGCGAACGAGGACGGACTCGCACTCTTCGAGGGATTCGCCGACCTCACCCCATACGAACGAAACACCTGTCGATATCTGCTCCTCGACAGCAGAGCACGGAAGATCTTCGTCGAGTGGGAAGAGATCGCCCGCGGCTCCGTAGCCCACCTGCGTGCGGCAAACGCGGACAACTTAGACGATCCCTCGCTACGCGAACTCGTCTTCGAGCTGCGCGGACGGAGTGCGCAGTTCGAAGAATGGTGGAGCGGGCACATCGTGGAGCAGCGGCGCACGGCCGTCAGGAACATTCGTGTCGGAAACGCCGATATCGTTGCTCGGCGCTACGAAATTCTCCACCTTCCCGAAGACGGACTGCGGATGACGCTATGGCTACCCGCCGCCGAAGTTGGGGACGATGGTTGACGTGGCGCCTCATGCCCTCGTCCATGCCGGTCGCGGGCAACGCGAAAGGCCCCGCCGAAGCGAGGCCTTCCGTGAACGTCTGAAGGACGTCGAAGTTACTTGGAGCCGAAGCCCTTGAAGCGCTGGTTGAACTTCTCGACACGGCCGGCCGAGTCCATGATGCGCTGCTTGCCCGTGTAGAACGGGTGCGAAGCCGACGAGATCTCGACGTCGATGACCGGGTACTCGACACCGTCGAGCTCGATCGTCTTGGCGCTCGACACCGTCGAGCGGGTCAGGAAGGTCTCGCCCGAGGCGAGGTCGCGGAAGACGACGGCCTGATAGTCGGGGTGGATTGCAGTCTTCATGGGGTGTTCCTTGCGGCGATTGCGGAAGAAGAAGTCTCTGGTGCGCCGATCCTGCGCTGGCACCGAGCACCGATCTTATCAGAGATGGGTGGACCGAGCGGCCTCAGCCCGTGGCGCGGGCCGTGTAGCGACCCTCGTCGAAGCGCAGGGCGATAGACAGACCGAACGCTTCGGTCAGATTCTCGGCGGTGAGTGCTTCCTCAAGTGGGCCCGACGCGACCGCCGATCCATCCCTCATCAGCAACACATGGGTGAACCCGACCGGGATCTCTTCGACGTGGTGCGTCACCATGACCATGGCGGGCGTCGTCGGCGCCTGGGCATAACCGCCGAGCAGGGTCAGAAGCTCCTCACGAGCGCCGAGGTCGAGGCTTGCGGTCGGCTCATCCAGCAGCAGCAACTCGGGGTCGGTCATGACGGCCCGTGCGATCTGCACCCGCTTCTGCTCGCCGTCCGAGAGCGTGCCGAACGTGCGGTCCGCGAGGTGATCGAGGTTCCACTCGGCGAGCACGCGCAGGGCACGACGCTCGTCGATGTCTTCGTAGTCCTCACGCCACCGGCCGAGGACGGCGAAAGCAGCGGTCATGACGGCATCGAGCACACGCTCGTCCGCGGGCATCCGACGCGCCATCGCCGACGACGCGAAACCGATGCGCGGGCGCAGCTCGAAGACATCCGTCCGCCCGAGGCGTTCGCCCAAAACGTGGACCTCACCGCTCGTGGGGTACATGACGGTGTCGGCGAGCTGGAGCAGCGTCGTCTTGCCTGCACCGTTCGGACCGAGGATCACCCACCGCTGGTCGTCTTCGACGCTCCAGTTCAGGTGATCGACAATGTCGCGACCGTCTCGGCGTACGACCACATCATGGAACTGCAGGACCCCGGCCATTGCCCCAGCCTATCGGGCCATCCGCCCGCTAACGGGCAGCGACCTACCCCGCCACCACGCGCGCATAGAGGTCGTGGGTCTCGGCCGCGATGCGGTCCCAGCTGAACGATGCGGCGGCTCGTTCGCGTCCCGCGCGCCCGTACTCGGCGGCTCGGGCCGGATCGCTGACGACCTCGGTCAGCACATTCGCGAGATCGCGCACGTACCGGTCGGGGTCAACCGGTGTACCCGAACCATCCTGCAGTTGTTCGATCGGGACGAGTCGACCCGTGACCCCGTCGTCGACGACCTCGGGGATGCCGCCCGTCGCGGTGCCGACCACGGCCGCACCGCAGGCCATGGCTTCCAGGTTCACGATCCCGAGGGGTTCGTACACGGACGGGCATACGAAAGTCGTCGCGGCGCTCAGCAGCGCCCGCAGCTCGCGTCGAGACAGCACCCGGTCGATCCAGACGACGCCGCCGCGTTCCTGCTGCAGACCCCGGACGGCGGACTCGACCTCGGCGAGGATTTCGGGGGTGTCGGGCGCGCCGGCGCACAACACCAGCTGGACGTCGGGCGACAGCAGGGCGGCAGCACGAAGCAGGTACGGCAGCCCCTTCTGCCGGGTGATGCGCCCGACGAAGACGACCGACGGACGGTCGGGGTCCAGCCCCAGGCCGCGCGCGAGGTCCGGGTCATCGAGCGGGGCCCATTCGTCGACATCGATACCGTTGTAGATGACGTGCACCTTGTCGGGATCCAGGGACGGATAACTGCGCAGGATGTCCGTGCGCATGCCCCCGCTCACCGCGATCACCGCGGCGGCCGACTCGTAGGCCGTCTTCTCGATCCAACTCGACACCGCGTACCCGCCGCCGAGTTGCTCCGCCTTCCAAGGGCGAAGTGGCTCGAGGCTGTGCGCCGACACGATGTGCGGGATTCCGTGCAACAACGACGCCGTGTGGCCCGCGAAGTTGGCGTACCAGGTGTGCGAGTGGACGACATCTGCGCCCGCGACATCCCCGACGATCTCGAGATCCACGCCCAGCGTCTGCACGGCGGGGTTCGCCGAAGCGAGTTCACCGGGAACGGCATATGACGTCGTACCCGCTTCGTCACGGGGCGCGCCGAATGCTCGGACCCGCACGTCCATACGGGTCCGGAGCGCTCGCACGAGCTCGGTGACATGAACACCGGCACCTCCGTATACCTCAGGCGGATACTCCTTGGTGACGATGTCGACGCGCATGCTTGCAACGCTAGTCGTCGTCGGAAGTGGGGCATAGTCTGTCGGCATGGCTACACCGCCGAAGGTATTCGGAATCATCCTCGCCGGCGGCGAGGGCAAGCGCTTGATGCCACTGACGGCAGACCGAGCAAAGCCCGCGGTGCCCTTCGGGGGGCAGTATCGCTTGATCGACTTTGCGATCTCGAATCTCATAAATTCGGGGCTGCGACAGCTCGTCGTGCTCACCCAGTACAAGTCGCACAGCCTCGACCGCCATATCTCGCAGACGTGGCGCATGTCGACGATGCTCGACTCGTACGTGACCTCGGTGCCAGCGCAGCAGCGACTGGGTAAGCGATGGTTCTCGGGATCGGCCGATGCGATCCTGCAGAGCATGAACCTGATCAACGACGAGAAGCCGGACATCGTCGTCGTGATCGGCGCTGACCACGTCTATCGCATGGACTTCCGGCAGATGCTCGAGGCCCACATCGAATCGGGCGCGCGCGCGACGGTCGCGGGAATCCGCCAGCCGATCTCGCTCGCCAACCAGTTCGGTGTCATCGACGTCGACAAGGCGGACCCGACCCGCATCCGGGACTTCCTCGAAAAGCCCCAGAGCCCCGAGGGTCTCGCGGATGCACCCCACGAGGTTCTCGCCTCGATGGGCAACTACATCTTCGATGCGGATGCCCTCATCGAGGCCGTCGAGGCAGACGGCGAGCTCGCGACGTCCAACCACGACATGGGCGGCGACATCGTTCCCTACTTCGTCGGACGTGGCGAGGCCGGCGTCTACGACATGAAGCGCAACGACGTGCCCGGGTCGACCGACCGCGATCGCGCCTACTGGCGCGATGTGGGGACGATCGATTCGTTCTTCGACGCGCACATGGACCTGATCTCGACGCTTCCGATCTTCAACCTGTACAACACGGACTGGCCCATCCACTCGCAGACGGTCAACTCGCCGCCCGCGAAGTTCGTGCGGGACTCCGTCGGACGCATCGGCAACGCGATCGACTCGATCGTTTCGCTCGGATCCGTGCTCTCGGGCACGCATCTGGAGCGGAGCGTCGTCGGACCGTGGGCCCTCGCGGGCGGTGGGTCGACGATCACCGACTCGGTGCTCTTCGACTACGTCCGGGTCGGCTCGGGCGCTCGCATCCATCGCGCGATCCTCGACAAGAACGTCGAACTCGCGCCCGGGGCGACCGTCGGAGTCGATCGCGAACGGGACCTCGCCCGCGGTTTCACGGTGACGGATTCCGGACTCACGGTCGTCGGCAAGAACGTTCGCGTCGACCCCTGAACTCGGCCCTATGACCACGGGGCTGCGCGGCGGCGCGGGTGCGCCGCGCTAGCCTCGGGGGGTGAATTCCGACGCCCCCCGCCTGCTCGTCGTCCTGGACGCCGATTCCACGCTGATCCGCAACGAAGTCATCGAGTTACTCGCTGACGAGGCGGGTCGCGGACCCGAGGTCGCCGCCGCGACGGAGGCCGCGATGCGCGGCGAGGTCGACTTCGCCGAGAGTCTGCGTACTCGCGTTGCCGTCCTGGCCGGGGTCCCGGTTTCGGCCTTCGCTCGTGTGATCGCTCGCATCGAACCAACTCCCGGCGTTCGTGAGCTGATCACCGCCGTGCACGAGCGCGGAGGTCTGGTAGGGGTCGTATCCGGAGGCTTCCACGAGATCCTCGACACGGTGGCGCCCGCGCTCGGCGTCGACATGTGGCAGGCGAACCGTCTGGTGCAGGCGAACGGGATGCTGACGGGCACGGTCGACGGCGCCATCGTCGACAGTGCGGCGAAGGCCGACAGATTGCGGGAATGGGCCACGCAATACGGCGTTCCGCGCGCACGCACGATCGCGATCGGTGATGGCGCGAACGACCTGACGATGCTCGCCGTAGCCGGGCTCGGACTGGCGTTCAACGCCAAGCCGGCCGTTCGGGCCGCCGCACCGCTCGTGGTCGGTCGCGTGGACCTTCGCGAGGTCATACCGCTGCTCCCCCGCTAGCCGCGCCCCTCGCTAGCCGCCTCCCTCGCAATGTCGGAGGTCGTCCGTAGAGTATCGAACATGACTTCGAATCAGACCGTGGACGTGGGGGCGCTCGACGACGTCTCCCTCCTCGGTCTGGTCGAGGGAATCGTGGCACTGCGCAAGCAAGCCGCACAGGTGCACGCGGCCGAGGTTCGGTTGCTTGCGAAAGCGGGCGAGCTCGCGGCATCCCGTTCGGCGGTGTTGCGTTCCGATTCGCGGGAGCGTGAGATGCACCTCCGCTCGATCGCAGCAGAACTCGCGCTCGCGGTCCGCGCCTCCGACCGGACGGTTCAACGGCAGATCAACGACGCCGGGGTGCTCGCTGACGGGTTCAGCCCGGTGCTCGAGGCGCTCGAAGAGGGGCGGATCTTCGTGGGCCACGCGCGCGTGATCGTCGACGCGGGTACCCCGATCCTGGACGCCGAGGCCCGCCTCGCTTTTGCCGTCGAGGCCGTGGCACGAGCCGAGAATCTCTCGCCGTCTCGCTTGCGCCCTGCCGTTGAGGCTCTCGCCGAACGCCTCCAACCCCGCACCGTCACCGAACGACACCGAGATGCGCGCGCCGACCGTGCGGTCACCGTCACCGACCGGCCCGACGGGATGGGCGAACTCATCTACACCGGGCCCGCCACCCTCGTCCACGGCATCTACGACCGGTTGACGCAGCAGGCGCGAGCGGTCCGCACAGCGAGCGCCGCAGCCCAGCCGGGTGCGTCATTCGGGCCCGCCGCCGTGGCGGCGGATGGCACGGGTGCCTGGCCGGTCGCGCATCCGGGTGGGACCGGGTACTCAGCGACCCCATCACCGGCGGAATCCTCGCCGTCGACCGCTACACCCCGGGCGCCGACCTCAAACGCTTCCTCCGAGCCCGCGACGAACACTGCCGATTCCCCGGATGCCGCCAACCCGTCCACCGCTGCGACATCGACCACGGCCACGACTGGGCACTCGGCGGAACGACATGTGTTCACAATCTTCACCACCTCTGCCGCCGCCACCACACCCTCAAACACGCCACCCCCTGGCAGGTCCGAAACCTCGGCGGCGGGGTCCTCGAATGGACCAGCCCCACCGGCCAGATCTACATCGACGACCCACCCTCCCGCGTCCACTTCACCCCCACCGGGCCCCCACCACCCTTCTAGAACCACCCCACCCGCGGCACGAGCACGGCCGTCGAGCGAGCACGGCCGTGCCCGTGTCAGGAGCACGGCCGTTGAGCGAGCATGGCCGTTGCGGAGCGCGGCCGTTGCGCGAGCGCGCGCCAAGGCACCGCGGCCGTCGAGCGAGCACGGCCGTGCCCGTGTCAGGAGCACGGCCGTTGAGCGAGCATGGCCGTTGCGGAGCACGGCCGTTGCGCGAGCGCGCGCCAAGGCACCGCGGCCGTCGAGCGAGCACAGCAAGACGAAACGATGAACGCATGCCACCGCACGCAACCCGCACACACGTTTCGACTCGTCACTGCGCCCCTCACTCAACGACCCAGCCAGCCCGCCGAACTGTCAAGAACTGCTGCATCCGCCGCCCAGATGGAGCGTTCTGCGACAGCTCGATCGCGCACCGCAGGCGCACTCGCCACCGGAGGGGCGATCTCGTACATCCGCTCACCGCCTCGCACCCCAACCGCTCAGCGCGAGCGCCTAGAGTCACAGGCATGAGCGACGTCATCATCACCGTCCGCGGCGAACACGAAACCCGAATCGCCCCCGAAGAAGGGGTCGTCCACCTCAGCGTCCGCTGCGATGGATCCGAGCGCGGCCCGGTCGTCGAACGCATCGCCGCCATCGCCGCACCGCTGCGCGAAGAGCTCGCCGCACGCCAAGCATCCGGCGAGGTGAGCGAATGGTCGAGCCAGCGCGCGAGCGTCTGGGCCGAACGTCCCTGGAACAACGAGGGCAAGCAACTCCCCCTCGTCCACCACGCGAGTGTCGAGGTCGTCGCCACCTTCACCGACTTCGCCGCCCTGTCCTGGTGGGTGTCGGCCGTCGCCGAACGCGACGGCGTCCAGGTCGGCGGCGTCACCTGGCAACTGACATCCGCAACCCGCCGCACCGTCGAGGCCGAGGTCGCCGCCCACGCGGTCCAGACCGCCGTCTCGCGCGCCAGCGCCTACGCCAACGCCATCGGCCACGCCTCCGTCACCCCGCTCGAGATCGCCGACATCGGCCTGCTCGGACACCCCGAAGCCGACCCCGGCCCGCGCATGATGCGCGCCATGGCCTCGGATGCTTCGCCCACCCTCGACTTCCAGCCCCAGGGCATCACGGTGACCGCCGGCGTCGAGGCCCGGTTCGCCGCACGCTGAGGCCGACCATCCACTCGAGCCGTCACAAAACGCTCGATTCTCTGCTCAGATGCAGCGTTCTTTGACAGGTCGGTACCGCAAATCCGGCCGATGACGGTGGCTAGGGTGAAGATCATGAGTGCAGCTGCAGAGACCGTGACGCCACGGCCCGGCATCGCCGAACGCCTGAGCCGCATGATCCAGCTCGAGACCGTCAGCGCCGAGCTCGACCACCGAGGACCCCAGGCATTCGAAGACTTCGTCGCCCTACTCGCCGAGCTGTACCCCCTGATCCACGAACGCCTCGAACTCGAGCGCATCACCGACTTCGGCCTGCTCTTCCGCTGGCCCGGCGCGCCAACGAGCAACCCGAAGCATCCGGTCGTCCTGATGGCGCACTACGACGTCGTCCCCGTCGACCCGACCGACGCCTGGACCTACCCACCCTTCGCAGGACGCATAGCGGATGGTTCGGTCTACGGCCGCGGCACGCTCGACGACAAGGGGCCCCTGATCGTCACGCTCGAGGCCGTCGAGAACCTCCTGACCACGGGCTTCGCCCCGGCGCGCGACGTCTACATCTCGCTCGGCGGCAACGAAGAGACCTTCGGCAACGCCGCAGAAACGATCGCAAGAACCCTCCGCGACCGTGGCATCATCCCCTGGCTCGTGCTCGACGAGGGCGGCGCGGTCGTCGACGCACCCCTGCCGTTCGTCGCGGGCACGGCGGCGATGGTCGGCGTCGGCGAGAAGGGCATCGCGACCCTCCGCCTAACGGCACGGGGCGACGGGGGCCACGCATCCGCTCCCCCAACTCTCACGGCGGTCGGCCGGGTCGCCCGTGCCGTCGACCGGCTCACGCCCCGCACGTTCCCGGCCCGCACGCCGCGCGCAATCGCCCGGATGCTCGGACTCTTCGCCGACGGCACGCCCCAGCCTGCTCGCACCCTGCTGCGCACCCTCGCCACTGTGCGGCCCCTCACCGCGCAGGTCTTCGCAGCGCTCGGCGGCGAACCCGCGGCGCTCGTCCGCACGACCATCGCCGCGACGATGCAAGAGGGCGGAACCGCCGCGAACGTGCTGCCTTCACAGGCATCCGTCACGCTCAACCTGCGGATCGCTCTCGGCTCGACCGTCGCCGCGACCGTGCGCCGCGTCCGCCGCCGCACCCACGACCCGCTCATCACGGTCGAAGTCGTCGAGGGCAGCGAACCGTCGCCCGAATCTCCGACCGACAACGCGCAGTTCGCCCTCATCACAGAGGCCGTCGCGGCGTCGCACCCCGAGGCTCGGACCGTCCCCTACGTGATGATGGCCGCGACCGACTCGCGACACTTCCACCGCTTCGCGCCCGCTGTGTACCGCTTTGCGCCGCTGGCGATGTCGTCCGCCCAGCGAGCCTCGATCCACGGCGTCGACGAGAGCGTCGAAATCGCCGAACTCGAACGCGGCGAACTGTTCCACCGCACGCTCCTGCAGCGGTTACAGTGATCGCACCCCAACAGAGAGATCGACGATGAACCCTCGTGCCGGAGCCCTGGGCGCCCTCGCCAGCGTGGTCGGATTCCTCGCTTTCGTCGAGTTCACGAGCGGGATTCTGCAGGGGTATTACACCCCGATGCTCACCGACATCGCGCGCAACCTCGACATCCACGACGCCGACGTCAACTGGCTCGAGGGCTCGCAACTGATGCTCTCGGCGTTGGTCGTCCCGGCACTCGCGAAGCTCGGCGACATGGTCGGACACAAGCGGATGCTTCTGGTGTCGACCGCCGTCACGGCCGCCGCATCCCTCGTCCTCGCCCTTCACCGATTCGTTCGCGATCGTTCCTCGCCGCATGGGCGCTGCAGGGGTTCTACGTCGTCTGGCTGCCGCTCGAGATCGCGCTGATCTGGTCGCGCTCGCGGTCGATGCCCGGCCGTGCCGTGCTGACCGCGCGGGCCGCGGGGCTGCTGGTCGCGGCCCTCGAGCTGGGCGCGATCAGCGGCGCCCTCATCGGCGGGACGCTCGTCGATTCGCTACCGCTGACCGTCGTGTTGCTGATCCCGGCCATCGCGGTCGTGATCTGCTTCTTCGTCATCCTCTTCGGGGTCAAAGAATCGCCCGAACCGGTCGGCGGGCGCTTCGACACCGTCGGCCTCGTCCTGATCTCGTTCGCCCTGATCGCGTTCACGGGCGGCCTCAGCTTCTTGCGGCTGAACGGGGTCGGCGATGTGCTCTCGTGGGGACTCGTCGCCCTCGGCATCCTGCTCGTCATCCCGTTCGCGCTGTGGGAGCTTCGCCACGACGATCCCCTGATCGATGTGCGCATGTTCCGCTCCCCCGCGCTCGGCCCGGTTTTCTCACCGCCGGGCTGTTCGGTGTCAGCGTGCTCGGCGCGCAGGCCCCCCTGTCGACCTTCGCGCGCACCGACCCCGAGGTCTACGGTTACGGGCTCGGCACCGCGGGCTTCACGACCTCGCTCATCATCGGCGTGTACCTGATCGCGATGATCGTCGGCGCTCTGCTGTTCTCACCCATCGCGCGCAAGATCACGCCGCGCATCACCCTGATGGGGGCGTCGATCTTCGTGGGTATCGGATTCCTGATGTTCCTGCCGTTCCACGACACCTACGCGCAGGTGATCACGAACATGGTGATCGTCGGGTTCGGATCGGGCGCGTTGGTCGCGGCACTGCCCGCAGCCGCGGCATCCGCTGCTCCGCCCACGCAGACGGGTGTCGCGACCGGGCTGACCAACTCGGTCAAGACCGTCGGCGGCGCGATCGCGTCGTGCGTCTTCGGGATCGCGCTGATCCAGGGTGCAACGGGCGCGGCGGGCGCCGCCGAGGGCACCGCGGGATCGTTCGCGGGTTACGTCACCGTGTGGGTGGTCTGCGGTGTGACCGCCCTGGCGGCCGCGGTGCTGCTGGCGTTCGTGCCGAAGCAGGCGTTCACCGACCGTGCGGTGGCCGAGGCCGAGGCGTAGCCCGCTTAGCGCGTTTCGACTCGTCGCTTCGCTCCTCGCTCAACGAGCGTCGGCCCGGTCGTTGAGCGAGCGTACCCCGGTCGTTGAGCGAGCGCAGCGAGACGAAACGCACGCTCCGCTCACGACGTATCAGTCGCCGAGGCGGTTCTTCGTGCGCATCGCGCGTTCGGCCTCGCGCTTGTCCTGACGCTCGCGCAGAGTCTGGCGCTTGTCGAACTCGCGCTTACCCTTGGCCACGGCGATCTCGACCTTGGCGCGGCCATCCGAGAAGTACAGCTTCAGCGGCACGAGCGTGTATCCGCCGGCCGACACGGCGTGCGAGAGCTTGACGATCTCGTCGCGGTGCAAGAGCAGCTTGCGAACGCGCTTGGTGGCATGGTTGGTCCAGTGCCCCTGCGAGTACTCGGGGATGTGCACGGCGTCGAGCCATGCCTCGTTGCCGTCGATGTAGGCGTAACCGTCCGAGAGGTTGGCACGACCCATCCGCAGCGACTTGACCTCGGTGCCCGTGAGCACCAGTCCTGCCTCGTACGTCTTCTCGATCGAGTACTCATGGCGCGCGCGACGATTGGTCGCGACGACCTTCTCCCCGCGTTCCTTGACCATGGTGTTCCCCGCTGACGTTGCTGAACGGACGTTGCCGTACTGCCCGAGTGGCAGCCGGTCAGTCTATCAGCCGCCCGGTCCCTGAGTTCCCGCAGCCGCCCGGTCCCTGAGCTTGTCGAAGGGACCCGACACCGCCCGAGCGTTACGCGCGCAGCCAGCGACGGATGGCGAAGCCCGCCGACAGCGCGGCCAGCACAACGCCGAGCGCGATGATCACCGGGATCACGACCCACAGTTCGCCCGCACCCACCCACGTGGTGATGAACGTCACGCGATCGCGCAGGTATCCGTCAACGCCGAACGTGATGCCCGCCCAGATCGCGACGCTGGCCAGACCCGAGCCGAGCAGAGCTGCCAGCACGCCCTCCAGAATGAAGGGCGTCTGGATGAAGCGGTTGGATGCTCCCACCAGCCGCATGATGCCGAGCTCTCGCCGTCGAGCGTAGGCCGACAGGCGAATCGTCGTCGCGATCAACAGCACCGCCGCGACGAGCATGAGCCCGGCGATGCCGACCGCGATATACGTTGCGACCGTCAGTGCCTGGAACAGAGGCTCGAGATACTGCAACTGATCTTGCACTTGCTCGACGCCCTGCATCCCGCTAAACCGCTCGACGATGACGGCCGACTGTGAGGGATCGACGAGGTTGACATAGAACGCCTGGTTCACCTGATCGGGGGTGATGACATCGGCGTACTCCGGGCCCAACTGCTCGATCGTGGCCTGATATGCCTCGTCACGATTCTCGAAGCGGGTGTCGCGAATGAGGGGCTGCAGAGCAGGCGAGACGAGCGCCTCAGCGACGGCATCGACCTGTTCCTGCGTCGCTTCGCCCTCGGCGCATGTCGCGCCGGTCGAGATCGACGTGCACATGTAGACGGCAACCTGGGCACGCTCGGCCCAGAAGTCCTTCATCGTGCCGATCTGCATCTGCATCAGCATCGCGGCGCCCACGAACGTCAGCGACACGAATGTGACGAGCACGACCGAGATCACCATGGAGGCGTTGCGACGCAGGCCCGAGAACGCCTCGGCCAGGATCAGCTGAACCCTCACGACGTCGACCCCACGGTGTCGTCCTCGTCGCGTTCCCCGAGACCCAGGCGATCGGCGATGCCGACCTCGGGCAGCTCCGGCAGATCGATCACGATCGGTCCGGTGAGCGAGGCGCGCGTGGGCTCCTCTTTCGCGGGCGCGGGGGTTCCGGGGGTCCCTTCGACAGGCTCAGGGACCGTCGCAGTCGCCCGCTCCGCCCCGCTCGCTGAGCCCGGCACGGTCGCTGAACCCGGCACGGTCACTGAGCCCGGGACGGTCGCTGAGCCCGGGACGGTCGCTGAGCTTGTCGAAGCGACGACCTCGGCCTCGGCGGTTCCCGTGGTCCCTTCGACAGGCTCAGGAACCTTAGCCGTCTCCCCGGCCGCTGAGCCTGTCGAAGCGCCCACCGCCTCGGCGACCACATCGACCGCAGCGCCGGCGACCTCGAGCGGCCCCGTCGCGGGCCCGGCCTCGCCTGCGGCGACCCGCTGCTGCAGCTCGAGCACAGCGGTGAGCGCGGCGATCGACTCGGCACCGCGCGTGGCCTCGGGCGCGAGCCTCGGCAGTTGCGAGGTATCGCCGTAGCCACCGTGCGTCTCGTCGCGAACGATCTCGCCCGCCGACAGCTCGATCACACGGCGCTGCATCTGATCGACGAAGCCAGCCTCGTGCGTGGCCATCACGACCGTGGTGCCGCCGGCGTTGATCCGTGCGAGCAGCTGCATGATGCCGATGGATGTCGCGGGTCGAGGTTTCCGGTCGGCTCATCCGCGAGCAGCACCTGCGGGCGGTTGACGATCGCACGGGCGATCGCGACGCGCTGCTGCTCACCGCCCGAGAGCTCGTGCGGGAAACGCTTTTCTTTGCCCGCCAGGCCGACGAGCTGGAGAGCTTCGGGGACGGCCTGCTGGATGAATCCGCGCGATGAACCCGTCACTTGGAGCGTGAACGCGACGTTCTGGAACACCGTCTTGGACGTCAGTAGCCGGAAGTCCTGGAACACAGCCCCCACATGGCGGCGGAAGTAGGGAACTTTGCGGTTCGACAGGGTCGCGATGTCGCGTCCGAGGACGACGACGCGGCCGGCGGACGGCACATCCTCACGCAGCACGAGCCGCAGGCACGTGGACTTACCTGACCCGGATGCGCCGACGAGAAAGACGAACTCGCCGCGCTTCACCTCGAAATCGACGCCGGCGAGGCCGGGTTTCTGAGAACCGCGGTAAGTCTTGGTGACGCTTTCGAACCTGATCATGGCGATCCGAGCCTAAGCGCGGTCGCGCGCTGGCCCCCGAGCGACACCCCCTCGCGTCAGATGGCCTGCAGGATGCGTCGGATTAGTCGTCGACCGGACGCTTACGCCAGCGGATGCCTGCCGCGATCAGTCCGTCGAGGTCACCATCGAAGACGGCCGCGGGGTTGCCGACCTCGTAGCCGGTACGCAGGTCCTTGACGAGCTGCTGACCGTAGAGGAAGTACGAGCGCATCTGGTCGCCCCAGCTCGCGGTGATGACACCGGCGAGCTCCTTCTTCTTCGCCGCTTCTTCCTCGCGCTGCAGCAGCATCAGGCGCGTCTGCAGCACGCGCATGGCGGCGGCGCGGTTCTGGATCTGCGACTTCTCGTTCTGCATCGACACGACGAGCCCGGTCGGAAGGTGCGTGATGCGCACGGCCGAGTCGGTCGTGTTGACGGACTGACCACCGGGACCCGACGAACGGAAGACGTCGACGCGGATGTCTCCTTCCGGGACGTCGACCTCGACGGCCTCTTCCATGACGGGGATGACCTCGACGGCGGCGAAGGACGTCTGGCGTTTATCCGCCGAACCGAACGGGCTGATGCGGGCGAGACGGTGTGTGCCGGCCTCGACCGACATGGTGCCGTAGGCGTAGGGGGCGTCGATCTCGAACGTCGCGGACTTGATGCCCGCACCCTCCGCATAGGAGGTGTCCATGACCTTGACGGGGTACTTGTGGCGCTCGGCCCAGCGCAGGTACATGCGCATGAGCATCTCGGCGAAGTCGGTCGCGTCGTCGCCGCCCGCGCCGGAGCGAATCGTGACGACCGCGCCCCGCTGGTCGTACTCGCCGTCGAGGAGCGTCTGCACCTCGAGCTGGCCGATCGTCTCGGTCAGCTCGGCGAGTTCCTTGCGGGCTTCTTCGGCCGACTCTTCGTCGTCCATCTCGAGCGCGAGCCCGACGAGAACCTCGAGGTCGTCCAGGCGGCTCTCGACGGAGTCGATCCGCGCAAGCTCGGACTGGCGGTGACTCAGTGCGCTCGTGACCTTCTGCGCGGCATCCGGGTCGTCCCAGAGATCGGGTGCACCGGCGGCATCGCTCAGCCGCTCGATTTCTTTGCGGAGTGCGTCGACGTCCACCACCGCCTGAATGTCGGCGAAGGTGGCACGGAGCGCCTGGATTTCGGCGGAGAGATCGAAGTCGAGCATGACAGTCCAGACTAACGTGGATGCACGTGACCCATCGCCCGCCCCTGCCTTCCCCGGCGACGGCTCTCGGCGGGAGACCGCGGCGGTGCTCGGACGTTTCGCCCCGATGATCTACGGACCGACCGTCCTCTTCGCCGTCGGCGAGGGCGCCGTCCTGCCCCTTTTGCCCGTCCTGGCCTCCCGTCTCGGCGCCGACATCGCGGTCGCCGGGCTCGTGGCATCCGCTCTCGTCGTCGGTCAGCTGGTCGGAAACCTGCCCGCCGGATGGGCCGTCGCCCGCATCGGCGAGCGCCTGTCGATGGCGATCGCGCTCGGCATCGCGCTGCTGGGCGTCGCCGGGGCGCTGATCGCTCCGAACATCGGTGTGCTCATGGCATCCGTTCTGCTGATCGGGCTCTGCGCCGCGGTCTTCGGGCTCGCCCGCCACTCGTTCATGACCACGCGCGTCCCGATCTTCTACCGCGCCCGCGCCCTGTCGCTACTCGGCGGCACCTTTCGGCTGGGCATGTTCGTCGGTCCCTTCATCGCCGCCGCGCTGCTGGCGATCTTCGGCACCGAAGACGCGGCGCTCTGGTTCTTCGGCATCTGCCTCGTCGCCACCGCCCTTCTCGTTCTGCTGGGGCCCGACCCCGAGACGCGGATCGCCGCAGAGGAGTCACGCAGCACGGGGACGGATGCCTCGGCACCGCGCCCGACGGATGCCCGAGCCGCCGCAGGTGCCGAATTCGGCGCATCCGATCCCGAAGCCGTCGACCCAGAGGCCGTTAACCCGGCGGCGTAACCCGGAGGCGGTCGACCCAGAGGCGGTAGACCGCGAGGACACGGGCGAGGCCGTCACGGGGTCGATCCCTACGTCCGAGCGCATCGGTGTGCTCCGCACGATGTGGCGGAACCGGGGCGTTCTCGCTCGGCTCGGCCTGGCCGCCGCTTCCCTGTCGTCCGTTCGCTCGGCACGCCAGCTCGTCATGCCGCTTTGGGGACTGTCGATCGGACTCGACGCGTCCACCATCGCGCTGGTCGTCGGCATCTCGGGGGCGATCGACTTCGCCCTGTTCTACGTGAGCGGCCAGATCATGGATCGCTTCGGGCGGCTCTGGGCCGTTCTGCCGTCGATGGTGCTGATGGGCGGCGGATTCCTCGCCCTGTCGGTCACGCACGACCTCGCCGATGCGTCCATGTGGTTCGCGGCATTCGCGATGGTCCTTGCCGTGGGCAACGGCCTGTCGAGCGGCATCCTGCTGACGCTCGGCGCGGATGTCGCGCCCAAGTCGAACCCCGCGCCGTTCCTCGGGTCGTGGCGCACCCTCACCGACGCGGGCGGCGCGGCGACGCCTCTGCTGGTGTCGGGCGTGACCGCCGTGTGGTCGATCGGCGGTGCGGTGGCCCTGATCGGCGTGGTCGGGCTCGTGGGGGCTGCCGCGTTCTCGCGCTACGTCCCGCGGTTCGTGCCGCGCGTGCGCTGAACCGAAACTGATCCGGAAGCCGAGCCGGAGCCCAAGGCCGAGCCGGAGTCGAGCCCGAGGCCGAACCCAAGCCCGAGCGGCGCGCGTAAATCCGAAGGGAATTTCGACACCGATGCTCCCTCGCCGGGGCGAAATAAGTCCGCTTCCGGACCAGATTCCTTTCAGGTTTACGTGACAGGACTACCCGCGGGTCAGTCGACGGCGGTGCGGCTGGTCGCGGTGGCGTCCAGCGGGACCCCGGAGGGCACGAAGACCGAGAATAGAATCGGATGCCAGGTGGCTGCCACGGTCACCCGTGCGGAGACTCCGTCCGGCGACGTCGCCGACACGAGCGAGACCCCCGAACCGGCGATGTCGACCAGCGCGCTCGCCTGCGACCGAACGCCCTCCTCGGTCAGGACCGCGCGCGGTTCGCCTCCCTGAAACACGAGCGCGAATCCGTCCGCACCGGCCAGCGCCGCGGCATCAGCCACGGAGTCGACGCGCTTCTGCGCCAGGTACAGGCTCGCGGCGTTCGCGCCCACGACGATCACCGCGATCGCGAGCACGGCGTAGCCGAGTGTGAGCAGCAGGACGGAGCCCTCGTCATCCGGGTCCACGCCCAACCGGTGTCGGATCGTTCCGCGTCCGCGCATTCGGCGTTTCATTCGGCACCCCAGAACCGCGAGATCTTGTGAACCGCCGTGGCCGTTACCGGCACGCTGGCGATGTGGTCGAGGCCGAGCACGGGCGGCACGAGCGGCAGCGGCACTTGGGCCGCAACCGACACGATCATCGTTGCCCCGGCGCGCGGACAAGCCCCGCCCGCGGGAACACAGGCGAAGCCGACGTCGATGCTGCCCGCTGCGATGCCGTACTCCGAAGCGGTGGTCTGCAGAATCGCAGCCGCACGGGCATCGGCGCTCGGCGCATCCGGCGCCATCGCGATCGCTCGGGCCAGGTGTCTCGCCCCCGATTCGACGCCCAGCGCGTGCGACTGGATCAGCCCGAGCGAGGCGATCAGATACACCAGGGGCACGAGAAGAAGGAGCCCGACGACGATGAACTCGAGCGGGGCCGAGCCGCGCTCATCGCCCCGCAGGTTCCCGGACATCACGCGGCGCACCACCCGGCTAGTCGAGGGTTTCGGCGGGTGCATACGCGGTCACCTCCAGCGCCCACGGCACGCCGATCAGGCCGATCAGCGGAAGCGTGGCGCGCACCGTGACCTCGACTGCCGGGTATCCGAGATGCTCCGTGTCGCGTGCCGACACATCCTCGGCGAATGCCTCGCCCACCGCGCGCGTGATGACGTCGCGCGTTCGCGCCTCGCCCTCGGTGAGCGTCGTGTCGGCGAGCGCAGCGCGGTGCGCTCCTTCGACCGCGGCGTCGTGCACAACATTCCGCACATACACGGCGACGCCGAACTGGACGATGGCAAGGGTCAGCACGGTCAGCACCACGCCGACGAGCACGAACTCGACGGGCGCCGAGCCACGCGAATCGAGCACGAGGCCGCCTAGGCGGCACCGACGCAGGGCCATGAGAGGTCAGAGACCCGAAACGCGCGCGATCGCCTGCTGGAAGAGCTGCCCGAGAGCCGGCCCGGCGAGGGCCCAGATCAGCACAACGAGCCCGGCAGTCATGAGTGTGATCAAGACCCAGCCCGGTACATCGCCGCGCTCATCCCGAACAAGCCCGGCGAGGCTCCGGCGGGCCGAGAGTGCTCGCCTACCGATCATTGAGGTGACTGTTGCGTACATGTCGATCCTTTCGTTGAGGCCTCAGCCGAGCCCGAGGCGCAGCATGAAAACACCCGGGTAAACGGCGTAAATGACAGACAGGGGAAGAATTAAGAAGACCAGAGGGATGAGCATCAGAATTTCGGACCGCCCGGCCCGCTCAATGAGTTCGTGCCGCGCGGCCTCACGCGCATCACCCGCCTGCGCCTGCAGCACCTGAACGAGCGGCGCGCCCCGCTCGATGGCGGCCACGAGCTGATCGACAGCACGCGAGAAAGCGGGCAACTCGAGACGACGCGACAGCGACCCGAGCGATTCCCCCAGGGACGACCCAGTGCCCGTCTCGAGGACGACCCCCGCAAGCTCGCGCGACAGCTCACCGCTACCGATCGACCCGACACGACGCAGAGCATCGAGCAGGCTTTCGCCCGCGGCCAGACACAATCCCAAGAACTCGAGCACCGGCGGAAGTTCCTCCTGCAACCGCGCCCGCCGTGCCTTCGCGGCGCGTTGCAGCAGGGCATCACACAGCACGACGCCCGCGACCGCAGCGATCACGGGCACGGCCGCGGCCACGGGCGTGAACCGCCCCGCGACGGTCACCCCGATCAGCACGACGGATCCGGCGAGTAAGCCTCCGATCCCCCACGCGAGCTGCCGCGCACGAAACTCCTCGACACCGCCGGATCGTCCCGCCTGCGCCAACCGCCGCGCGATCGTCGCCGAGCTCCCGAAGAGTCCCGCGAACCGGATGCCCGCTGCCGCGAATGCTCGCCCGAGGGTCGGGGCGGCCCAGGCATCCGTCGCCAACCAGGGCGTGACGCCTCGGGGATCCGTCACCTCCCGTACATAGGGCGCGATGCGACGCTCGAGAGGAACCGCGCGCCACCGCGGCAACAGGGCGATCAAGAGCCACACGCCGAGTCCGAACGCCGTACCGAGCACGACGGCGAGCGCCATCGTGCTCACGGGGGCACCACCCATCGACACGCCGCTCACGCGAGCCACCTCCGTGGTTCCGGAAGGCGCCCCAGGCCGAGCATGAGCCGATAAGCCAGGACGGAGGCGAGCCCACCCGCGATCACGAGAGCGATGCCCTCGGGGCTGGTGTACGCACGGGCACCCTCTGGTCGCAGCGACAACAGCGCGAGGATCACCCACGGCGCGACGACCCCGAGCAGCGCAGCGCCCCGAATCCACGACTGACGCGCCTCGACCTCCGCCCTCAGCGCAGCATCCGCCCGCACGGCCGTCGAGAGCGCCCGGAGCACCCCGGGAAGTTCAGTACCGCCGACGTGCCGCGCCATCCGGAGCGTCTCGACGATGCGGTCGGCGATGGGATCGGCGAGCAGCGCCTTCAGGCGCAGGGCGCTGGAATCGAAATGACCGGAAGCCGCCATGTCGCGTGCGAAGGACGAGAACGCGGGCCGCAAGAGTGGGGGCGCCGAAACCGCGAGGTTCGCGACCGCGTCGGGCAGGGACATCCCCGCCCGCACGGCCGAAACGAGGTGATCGCAGACATCCGACCACAGCCCACGCCGCGACCGGATGAGTTGGGTGCGCCGAGCGCGCAACCACAACACGGGCGCCGCCGCACCGAATGCCGCTGCGCACATCACAAGAATCGGCACGCCGAGTACGAGCCAGACCAGAGCCGAAGCGATTGCGGCAAGCAACAGCGACACGGCGACAAGAACACGAGGCCGCACGTGTGACATCCCGGCTTCGTCGAGCAGCCGCGAGAGCGCGCTCGCCCCCGCACGCGAGGGTCGTGACGGACGGCTCGGCCAGAGCCAGGGCGACAGCACCAAGAGCAACCCCGCACCGAGCACGCCGCCCCACAAGAACGTCACGCGTCGCCCCCGACCCGCTCGCCCCCGACCCGCTCGAACTCGACCGCTCCCCCGACGACCCGGCCCGTCGTTGCCGCGATCTCGCTCACTCGGCGCCGTCCGTCCGCCGAGCGCGAGCAGTGCACGACCAGGTCGACGCCCGCGGCAATAGCGGGCAGGACGAAGGATGAATCGATGTTTCGACCCGCCAAGAGCGGCAGCGCGGCGAGTTTGGCGAGAGCATCCTTCGCGGTGTTCGCGTGGATCGAGGCCATGCCGGGCACCCCCGTGTTGAGGGCCAACACGAGGTCGAGCGCTTCGGCGTCACGCACCTCTCCGACGACCAGCCGGTCCGGACGCATCCGCAACGCCTCTTTCACCAGACGCCGAAGCGAAACCTCACCGGTGCCCTCGAGGCTCGGCTGCCGTCCCTGCAGCGCCACGATGTCCGGAGCATCGACACCCAACTCGAATGTCTCCTCCACAGTCACGACCCGATGATCAGGCGGGCATGCCGCGATCAACGCCGCAAGCAGCGTCGTCTTGCCCGCGTGGGTGGGGCCCGAGACCAGGATGCTGCGCCCTCCGGCGATCGCATCGCGCAGCAGATCCGCGTCGTCGAGACGCAGCGACCCGAGGGCGACGAGAGCATCGAGGTCGCGATAGGCGGGCGTGAACTTGCGGATGTTGACCGACCAATGGCGTCGGGTGATATCCGGGATCACGACGTGAACACGGGACCCGTCGGGCAGCGACGCGTCCACGAAGGGTTGGCTGAGGTCGACCCGTCGTCCGGTCGGATGGAGCATCCGCTCGACGAGATCACGCACCTGCTCGTCGGTCAGGCGAATCAGCAAACGCTCGGAAACTCCCGCTCTGGCGGCGAATATCCGATCGGGGGCGTTGATCCAGATTTCCTCGACCCCGGGATCGTCCAGGTATGGCTGCAGCGCCCCGAACCCGGTGACCTGGGCCAGGGCACCGCGCACGCAGGCCACCTCATCCTCGACCAGAGGAAGACCGCGGGCGAGAGCCACGTCGTTATGGCGCCGCACCTCGGCGAGCGCGAAACGATGTGCCGCCTCGGGATCACGGGCTGGGTCGATGTGCTCGGCGCGAAGCCGGTCGCGCACCCGAGCCGCCACCACGGCCTCGGGAGCCGCATCGGGACGCGCGGCGGGGTGAGCGAGGGCGGGGCTCGGGGAGATCGACACCCGGGCATCCTCGCAAGATGCCCGCGGCGGCATCCGGAGTTATCCACAGACGCACCGAGAGGCGGCGCGTGGCGCTGCTCACAAACTCGCCCTGCAGGCTTGACCGCTCGCCGTCCGGTTGTTGGAATCGAGGCGTGGATTCCCTCGCCGTGCTCAGCGTCATCTTCGGGATGGGGCTGTTGACCTGGTCGGCGATGCTGCTGTCGGCCGCCAACGCTTCGAGCCGTCTTTCGGTGTGGGCGCGGCCCGAACATACCCCCGCACGCTCGACGGCGTTTCGTGCTGCGGGTGCCGGTTCTGTCGTATTCGGGGTCATCCTCTTCGGGCCCGCGATCGGAATCGGCTCAACCGCGATCGGCTTCGCGACCTTCGTGCCTGGGGCCATCATCATCGCAATGCACAACCGAGGACTCCAGGGCTGATACTTCACCGACCGCCGGTTCACCGACTGACGCGACGAGGCCGTCAGTCGACCGGCAGACCCGCATCGCGTCGCAGCACACCCAAGCACGCGAACGCGAGGGCGAGCTGCGCGATGCCCGTGCCGATGTAAATCGTGTGCAGGACCGAATAGACCGGAAGCAGCACGACCTCGATATAGATCCACAGCACCATGCCGAATCCCGCGACCGCATTCGCCAGAGCCGCATACGGGCGACGTAACAACAGCAGCACGAACGCGAGAGTCTGAGTGCCGCCGACCACGATGAGCAGGACCAGCCCGGCGCCGAGGTAGGTGAAGCCGCTGTCTTCCACCCACCACGCGGGCATGCCGAGCGACCCCGGTGTCATCAGTCCGACGCCGCCGCCAATCGCCGAGAGCGCGCTGAATCCCGCGACCACGAGAAGCAGGATCCGCCAGAGCCGGGTCGTGTCCATCACCTCGCCACCATGACCTCACGATAGGCAGCATCGCCATGCGAACGAATGCGTGAGGGCCGGGTTTATCCCTCGCTCGCACGTCCGGGTGCTCGCCGGATCAGGCGAAGCCGAACAGCGCCGGAACCACCAGCACGACAACCGCCGCCCACACGCCGAATACCGGTAGATACGACGTCTGCCAGCGGACCAGGCGCGACGCGGGTGCGCGCCCGATCAGAAGCCGAATCGACAGCCACGCCGTGACCGCAAGGTTGACGATCAGCAGCGCGTTCAGACCGATCGCGGCGATGCGGTTCGGCGTGAGTCCGAGCTCACCGATACGGCCGACGAGCGAGCCGAGCACCAAGGCATCGAGCACGAGTGCCGCCACCACCGCGACGAGACGGATGACGTCCATCACTCCCGCGCGCGCCGCTTCGGGCCGGGCTGAGAGCCCGTAGAGCACCAGTCCGAGCACGACGAGCAGCAGCACGTCGAATCCCGTCAGCAGGTCGCGGTCGAACTCACGACCGATGCCGGCGACGGCATAGAGCACCGCGGCGGCGACGAGCATGACGGCGAACAGCGGCGTGAAGATCGCCGTTAGCACGGGAGCGATGTTCTCGATCACGCTCTTCTTAGCCTCGACGAGCCAGGCCGCGACGATCACAGCGGCAGCACCGCCCGAGGGTACGGTCCACATATCCAGCCCGCTGATCGATTCAGGCGCGATCGGCGAGATCACCAGAACGGTCAACCCGATCAGCACCCCGCCACCCAAAGCGATCAACACGAGGTAGATCGCCCACTCCCCCGTGAACCGGATGAAGTCCATCCGCCGGGCGCTCGTCCGCCACTCCGAACCGACATACGCAGCGCCCGCGACGAACCACAACACGACCGGCAGATGTATCGCCACGAGGGTGGCGGTCGACGACGAATCGTCGAACGGCAACACGTTCACGCCGACCGCGAGAATCGCCACGATGCCGCCGAGAACGGCCGCTCGCGATCGAGTGACACCACGCGTCCACGCGAGGTACCCCGCCAGCACCGGAAGCACGAACAGACTCACGTTGCGCGGAAACCACGAAGCCATGCCGCCGTCACTCCCCGCCGCGATCCGCCCGACCTGAATCGCCACGGCAGCGAAGACGGCGAACGCGATCATGACGACGAGCGGATGCTTCGCCCTGGCACCCTCAGCATCCACCTCGGGAGCGAGCACCAGGTGCTTCCACAAACGGTCGCCGTGCTCGCGGGCAAACTCCGCGGTCAGGCGGTCCGCCGCCCCGAGGCGCTTCAGCGCGATCAAGAACGCCTCGTCTTCGCTCAACCCCGACTCGGTGAGATCCTCCGCCTGATCGCGCAGGTGCTCCTCGAGCTCATCCAGATCAGCCGAGTCGATCACCCGTCCGCGCGCCAGCGAAGCACGCCATTGCTGCACGCCGTCATCCAGCGCCCCCACGTCACGCCCCCGCCACGGCGATGCCGCCAGGAAAGTTGGCCGGAAGGCTGCCTGGGGCTGCCAGGCCCCAGATGCCGCTCAAAGTGCGAGTTGCGGTGGCCCACTGCCGGCGCTGCTCGACGAGCTGTGCGCGTCCGGCATCCGTGATCCGATAGTTGCGACGGCGACGACCCTCGGGCGAAACACCCCACTCGGCCTCGACGTGCCCGAGCCGATCGAGACGATGCAGCAGCGGATAGAGCATCCCGTCGGTCCACTCGAGCTCGCCCGCGGACAGCTCGCGGACGCGCTTCAGAATGGCGTAGCCGTAGCTCTGCCCGTCATTCAGGATCGCGAGCACGAGTGGTGCTGCCATCGCGGCGACCAGGTCTTTGTCGATGTTCATGGGACCTCCTACCCTTGCAGAACTATACATTGTGGTTCTATGTATAGAACCGCGAGTATTCACCTCTCGGGAATGGTCGAGGGGATCGGTAGACTATTGAGTCTCGCGGGAGTGGTGGAATTGGCAGACACGCAGGATTTAGGTTCCTGTGCTTTCGGGCGTGTGGGTTCAAGTCCCACCTTCCGCACGGGGCTGACTCTTCGCACATCCGCGAGGCGGGCGACCTGCCCCAGAACGACGGGAAAGTAACTCGTGCAGCCTGCAGCCCTCATCCCCTGGCTCGATCCCGAGACGTTGATCGCTGCGGCGGGCCCCTGGGCCCTTCTCGTGGTCTGCTTCATCGTCTTCGCCGAGACCGGCCTGTTGGTCGGCTTCCTGCTGCCGGGCGACACGCTTCTGATCATGGCGGGGCTGCTCTCGCACGCGAGCGATGTCGCGCCGAACGGCGTCTTCGGAATCAACGTGTGGTGGGTCGCGCTGCTCATCGCGCTCGCAGCTTTCCTCGGTGGTGAGGTCGGGTATTACATCGGCCACAAGGGCGGCCCCGCGATATTCGAGCGCAAGGAATCCGGGCTTTTCAGCCGAAAGAACGTCGAGCGGACGAACGCCTTCTTCGCCAAATACGGCGGTCTCACCGTGATCATCGCGCGCTTCGTGCCGATCGTGCGCACCTTCGCCCCGGTGGCGGCGGGCGTCGGTCATATGCCGTGGCGCCGATACTCGCTCTACAACTTCATCGGCGCGATGATCTGGGGCTTCGGGCTCACGATGATCGGGTATGTCATCGGATTCATCCCCGGGCTCGGAGACTTCGTCGCGGAGTACATCGACGTCATCCTGCTCGCCGCTGTGGCGGGAACGCTCCTCGTCACGGCGTACCACTACTTCAGCGAACGCCGGAAGGCCAAGAAAGCCGCGGGCGAGGATGTCCTCACGGACGCCGTCGAAGCTCAGGAACTCGTGCTCGAGCCCGAGGTGTTCGAGAAGGCGCCCGAGATCGGCCACCACGACTCACACAGCGAGCACCGCCCCGGCGCATAGGGCCGCGCGTCAGGTCTCCGTCAGGATGCCTTCGCGGCTTTGTTCTTCGGCGCCGACTTCTCGGCGGTCTTCGCGGCAGGCTTCGAACCCGCCCCTGACTTCTTGGCAGGCGCATCCTTCTTCGCCCCTCCCCCTTCGCGCGCGGCGCGGGACCGCTCGACGCTCGCGCGGAGGGCGTCCATCAGGTCGATGACCTCGCCACCCTTGTCTTCTTCGGCCGCCCCGCCGAAGGTCGCGGATGTGTCGAGGGTGTCCCCTTGCTCGAGCTTCGCCTCGATCAGCGTCTTGAGTTCGCGCTGGTAGTCGTCGACGAACTCGTCGGGGCGGAAGTCCTCGGCAAAGCTGTCGACGAGACTCGCCGAGAGTTCGAGCTCCTTCGCCGAGATCTTGACGGGCTCGTCGAGCGCGGGGAAGGATGCCTCGCGCACCTCGTCCGACCACAGCAAGGTCTGCAACACGAGCACGTCGCCCCGCACCCGCAGCGCCGCGAGGCGCGTCTTCTGGCGCAGCGTGAACCGCACGATCGCGGTGCGGTCGGTCTCTTCGAGCGTCCGCCGCAGAAGGACATAGGCCTTCGGTGAGGACGAATCGGGCTCGAGAAAGTACGAGCGGTCGAGCATGATCGGATCGACCTGCCCGGACGGCACGAACTCGACGACCTCGATCTCGCGACTGCGCTCGGACGGGAGCGAGGCGATGTCATCCTTCGTCAGAACGACGGTCTGCTCGCCGTCGTCGAACGCCCGATCGATGTCGGCATAGGGTACGACCTCGCCGTCGATCTCGCAGATGCGCTGATACCGGATGCGTCCGCCATCCGCCGCGTGCACCTGGTGCAGCGAGACGTCGTGATCCTCGGTAGCGGCATACACCTTCACCGGCACGTTCACGAGGCCGAACGCGACGGCACCCTTCCAGATCGCTCTCATGTGACCAGTACACACCCCTGCCGCACGCGGATGCCAGCGCTTGACATCCGCTCCCGGCACCCGCCGCCCAGGTCCGCCGCCACACCCGCTCCCCTGGCACAAAACGTGATGCGCACGCGCGTTACACCGCATCTACTGCCAGGCGAGCGGTTCCGGAGGTCGAGAGAGGAGGACGAGTAGCCTCGACGCATGGCGGGAGAGCAGGTGGTGCGTGTTGCGGGGCGCCGCCTGCGCGTGACCAACCTCGACAAGGTGCTGTACCCCGAAACGGGCACGACCAAGGGCGAGGTCATCGCGTACTACACGCGCATCGCGCCGTTCCTGATCCCGCACGTCACGGGGCGACCCGTGACCCGTAAGCGATGGCCGGATGGCGTGGGCACGGCGGAGCATCCCGAGTCCTCATTCTTCGCCAAAGACCTCGAGGCCGGCGCACCCGACTGGGTTCGGCGCACGCCGATCGAGCACTCGGGCGGGCCGAAGGACTATCCCCTCGTCGGGGATGTCGCCACGCTCGTCTATCTCGCGCAGGTCGCGAGCCTCGAGCTGCACGTGCCGCAGTGGCGCTTCACCGCGGACGGCGCCCGCGGCAACCCCGACCGGCTGGTGCTCGACCTTGATCCCGGTCCTGGAGTGGGGCTCGCGGAGTGCGCCGAGGTCGCGCGCTGGTGCCGCGAGATCCTCGCCGGGATGGGCTGGGACGCGCACCCCGTCACGAGCGGGAGCAAGGGGATCCATCTCTACGCCGCGCTCGACGCGAGACAGACGAGCGATCAGATCTCGGCGTTCGCCAAGGAGCTCGCGCGCGCCGTCGAGGCGGACCATCCCGACCTCGTCGTCAGCGCGATGAACAAGGCCGCGCGCCCCGGCCGCGTGTTCATCGACTGGAGCCAGAACAACGGCGCCAAGACGACGATCGCGCCGTACTCGCTGCGCGGACGCCTGCGCCCGACGGTCGCCGCTCCTCGAACATGGGACGAGCTCGAGGACCCGGGCCTGGCGCACCTCGAGTTCGCCGAGGTGCTCGAGAGGGTGGAAGCGGATGGCGACCCCCTCAGCGCACTCGGCTTCCACGCGGGCGGTCGCGCCGCGGACGACGGACCCCTCGCCGTGTATATCGCCAAACGCGAGGCGGGCAAGACCCCCGAACCGGTGCCGTCCAACGCGCTCGGCGCCTCCGACGGCATCGGGGAACGCCCGCGCTTCGTCATCCAGGAGCACCACGCGACTCGCCTGCACTGGGACCTGCGCCTCGAACGCGACGGCGTGCTCGCCAGCTGGGCGGTGCCCCGCGGCATCCCCCCGACCGCCGGGCGCAACAACCTGGCCGTGCAGACCGAGGACCACCCCCTCGAGTACGCGGAATTCGAGGGCACGATCCCGGCGGGCGAGTATGGCGCGGGCTCGATGACGATCTGGGACGACGGACGCTACGAGCTCGAGAAGTGGCGCGACGACGAGATCATCTTCACCCTCGAGGGGCGTCCCGGCGGCCCGCTCGGCGCGGTGCGCCTCGCACTCATCCGCACGGACGGCGACGGCGAGAAGTCGACCTGGCTGCTACATCGGATGAAGACGGATGCCTCGGGCCAGCCGCAGGCCGAGGCTCCGGCCGTCGTGCCCTGGACGACGTCGACGATGAGACGCCCAAGACACGGCCAAGCTCCGACATCCCCTCCGGCGAGCGCTTCAGCCCGATGCTCGCGACGGGCTCCACACCCGGGCTCGCGGCCGGGGCGATCCGGCGTTGGTCGGCACGCGCCGGCGCGGAGCCATGGGTCGAGTTCAAGTGGGACGGCATCCGTGCCCTCGGCGTCTGGGATGGCGATGTGCTCCGCCTCATCGGTCGTCGTGGCACCGACATCACCGCGCGCTACCCCGAACTCACGGCCGAGTCGCTCGGGCTCCCGCCCGAACCCGCGGTGCTCGACGGGGAACTCGTCGCGCTCGATGAGACGGGTCGACCCAGCTTCTCGCTTCTGCAGCACCGCATGAATCTGGTCAAGGCCCAGGACATCGCCGCCGAGGCCCGGCGCACTCCGGTGACGTACTACGTGTTCGACATCATCGAGCACGACGGAGCGGATGTTGCGGCCCTCCCCCTGCATGAGCGTCGGGCTTTGCTCGAACGTGTCGTGACGGATGCCCGACCTCCGCTGTCTGCGCCGCCCGTCTTCGACGATCTGGACGCCGCCCTCGCGACGGCTCGCGAGTTCGGCCTGGAGGGGGTGATGGTGAAAGACCCGGCGTCGGCGTATCGCCGCGGCATCCGCACCGAGTCGTGGCTGAAGCTCAAGCTCACACACACGCAGGAGGTCGTGATCGGCGCCATCAGGCCGCGCCGCGGTGGCCGGAGCGGATCGATCGGGTCACTGCTGCTCGGTGTTCCGGGTCCGGATGGGCTGCAGTACGCAGGGCGTGTCGGCACCGGTTTCAGCGATGCGACCCTCGCGCGGCTCACGGAGGCGTTGACGCCGCTGCGAACGAATACAAATCCGTTCGTCGGAGTCCCGGCGGCGGATGCCTCGGACGCCCTGTGGGTCCGGCCGGAACTCGTCGCCGAGGTGGAGTTCGCCGAGTGGACAAGGGATGGGTCGCTGCGTCATGCGCGCTGGCGGGGCCTGCGTCCCGACAAGGACCCCGCCGACGTGGTGCGTGAGGGCTGAATCAGCGTCGGATCTGCGGGAGTGGAGGACTTCGGCACGGGATGAGGATGCTTCAAGCGCGATACTCCTCTCCCGGCGCCGAAGTCCTCCCCCGAGGGCGAAGCAGGCGGCGGTCCGGTCCCCGGCGCGACAACACCAGGGACCGGCACAGCCCTCAGCCGCGAGCCTGGTCGAACGAGACCGAACGAACGCCGAACGCGTCGCCCTCTTCTGCAGCGAGCTCGCGCTCCGCGGAGAGGTCCAGCCCCCGGGCCAGAAGCACGTAGGCCAGTGCGGATGCACCGAGGCCCACGAACAGCGCGATGTCGATGCCGCCGATGGCCTGCGCGAGCGGCCCGACGAACCATGTCGTCACGACGAACGGGATCATGGCCGCGATGCCGACGAGGTAGGCGACGATGCCGCGCCATCCCCACGCGCCATAGATGCCATGCGGGCGGAACATCTCCGCGATCGCATAGCGGCCTCGGCGGATGAAGTAGAAGTCCATGAGGTTCACCGACGTCCACGGGACGAGCACGTAGAGCAGAATCACGAGGAAGCTGCCGAACGAAGCCAAGAACTCCCCGGTCGAGAACACCGCGCCCAGAAGGCCCGCGAGGGCGACGATCGTGCACGCGACGATGCGTGTCCTGCGTGTCGGCCGAACGGTCGCAAACGAGTCAGCCACGGTGATCAGTTCAATGCTCGCCGCGTAGATATTGATCGTGATCACGGTGATGAGGGCAGGCAGGGCGCTCCACAGCAGGACAACACCCAGGCCGGGCAGGAGAGCATCGGCCGTGGCGGCGATCGCCTGCACGGGATCGGCGTCGGAGAAGAGCGAAGCGACGAATGCACCCAGCGCCATGAGCCATCCGGCGCCGACGATGACGCCCGAAGAGGTGTAGAACAGCGCCTTTCGTGGGCTTGTCTGGGGCGGAAGGTACCGGGAGTAGTCGGAAACGTAGGGCGCCCAGCCGAGCGCATACGCCGCTGCCGCCGCGAACTGGACGAGGAACGCGGGCCCGTTGAATTCGCCGAGCGACAGCGCGCCGTCGGGCAGAGGAAGAACCACCACGGCGACGACCGTAAACACGCCGAACGTGGCTAGGAAGAGCCAGGTGAGCCACTTCTGCACACGGTGGATCCAGTGGTAGCCCACGATCGCGAGCGTCAACGAGAGCGCGGTGATCAGGATGTACCATCCTGCCCCCGCGTCGACCCCTGTCGTCATCGTCAGGACTTCACCGGCGAGCAGTTGATTGAAGATATTGAAACCAACGATGCTGGCGATCACGACGAGGCACACTAGAGCCACGCCCCGGTAGCCGAACTGCGCCCTCGACTGGATCATCTGCGGCAGTCCCAGCTGCGGGCCCTGCGCCGAGTGGAACGCCGTGAACACGGTCCCCACGCACACGCCGGTGATGATCGCGAGCAGAGACACCGCCAGGTTAGCCCCCAGCGCCACGCCCACCATCCCGGTAGCCAGTGTTGTGAGATTGGCATTCGACATGAACCAGAGCGAGAAGAGGCTCGACGGTTTTCCCGTCCTCTCGGATAGGGGTACCCAGTCGATCGATTTCACCTCGATGCCCGCGGTCGTGGGCAACGCCACTTCGGTCTGTTCGATCTCAGGTCGGGGCTCGTTCATCGTTGTCCTTCTCGGGTGTCGGGTGCGGATGGCTCATAGATCTCGGGGCGTCGGTCAGCGAAGAGGTCGTTCCACGGCCCGAGTGCCTTGTGACCGGGCGTGATGTCCAGCACCGCATCGGCGCTGCCGCGGACGCTGTCGGCGACGACCCAGCCGTCGCCGTCGATCACCGCCGTACCGCCCGTCCAGACGATCCCACGCTCGGCGCCGTGGCGATCGGCGACGACCCAGCCGTCGCCGTCGATCACCGCCGTACCGCCCGTCCAGACGACCCCACGCTCGGCGCCGTGGCGATCGGCGATGACGGTGGGCAGCCTCGAGGAGCGTCCGGCCGCCATCGCCTGAACGGTCTCGGGCGGGCGTTCTCCGCGCGGGCGGGGCACAAGCGGCCAGTTCACCGGCAGCGCGAGGATGTCGGCACCGGCAAGCGCGAGCCGACGAGGCACCTCGGGGAACTCGTTGTCGTAACAGATCGCCACACCGACACGCCCGATCGCGGTGTCCACGACGGCGCCCGCCGTCGGTCCCGGACGGAATATCATCGACTCGGCGCTCCACAGATGCGACTTGGCGTAGACCGCCTGGATGCCGTCCTGCGTGATGACCGCGGCACTGTTGAAGAGATCGTCGCCGTCACGCTCGCAGAACCCCACGACCGCGACGGTGCGTGGGCCGATCGCGCGGGAGAGTGACGCGAGCCGTGTGTCGGACCGCGACATCCCGAGCCCCCGTGCCTCGGCCCGGTCGACGAAGACGTACCCGCTCGTGGTCAGTTCGGGCGCGACGACGAGTTGGGCGGTATCGCCCGCGACGTGATCGAGCGCTTCGGCGACGCGCGCGATGTTGCCGTCGACGTCGCCGAAGCGGATCGTCGGGCTGACCGCAACCGCGCGCACCCTGTGCGACGCGGGGTCACTGGCGTCCTCGTGCTCCATCGTCTCTCCTTGTCCTGGAAGCGACCGTCCGGCCGCCCGCTCGTCACTATGCCGTGTGCACGGGCTCCCGATATGTCGCGAGGCGCATTGTCGCAGTGGCGCTGTGCGCGGCCATCCCCTCGGAATCCGAGATGACCTGCACCGCGTGCGCAAGACTCGGCGTCGCCTCGCGCGAGATGCGCTGGTACGTGAGCGGCTTGAGGAACCTCGAGACCGACAGCCCGGCACTGTGCTTGGCGCCCCCTGCGGTGGGCAGGACGTGGTTCGTGCCCGCCATGCCTTTGTCGGAGTACGCGACCGTGCTCCACGGGCCCAGGAAGATCGAGCCGTAGTTACGCAGGTTCTGGTGATACCACTCGTCATCCGACGTGATCACCTCGAGGTGCTCAGGGGCAAGGTCGTCCATGAGGACGACGGCCGTCTCCCGATCCGTGGCGACAGTGATGGAGCCGTAGTCCCGCCACGCGGGTCCCGCGATCGATGCCGTCGCGAGCCCCGCCAGCTGACGCTCGACGGCTTTGAGTACGGCAGCTCCGTGTTCGGCGGACGTCGTGACCAGAGCGGCCGGTGAGTTCGGGCCGTGCTCCGCCTGACCGAGCAGGTCGGCCGCGACGATCTCTGGGTCTGCCGTTTCATCGGAGAGGACCGCCACCTCCGAGGGCCCCGCAAGGAGATCTATCGCGGCAGTGCCGAACAGCTGACGCTTCGCCTCAGCGACATAAGCATTTCCCGCTCCCACGAGCATGTCGACCGGGAACTCCTCGAGCAAACCGAAAGCCATCGCCGCGAGCGCCTGAACGCCACCGAGCACGAAGATCCGGTCGACTCCGGACACATGAGCGGCATAGACCACCGCGTCATTGGCACGCCCGCCGGGCTGCGGCGGGGTGCATGCGATGACAGAGGGGACTCCGGCCGCCTTGGCGACACCGACAGTCATGAATGCGGATGCTGTGAGCGGGAATCGGCCGGCAGGAAGTAGGCGCCCACCCGCGAGACGGGGATGTAACGCACGCCGGTGGTCAACCCCGGCTCGAGCTCGGTGGAGAAGTCGACGAGCTTCCCCGCTGGACATCGGCGAAGGCTCGGGTGCGGGTGGAGCCACCAGCTCAATAGCCGCGCGCAGCGCGGGCTCGAGCTGCGCGCCACTCCTCGCGATCTCGGCACCCGACAACTCGATCTCGCCACCGGTGTACCCGTCGAGCTTGCGCGCGTAGTCGCGCACCGCATCCAGCCCGCCCCGTTCGATCGTCTGCAACATCTCGGTGACGGTGCGGATGACGGCCGGATCGCGCTGAGCGGCGGGAGCGTCGACCGCGGGCGTCTTGAGGTGGACGAAGGAACTGCTGAGCTGAGCGAGCAAAGGAGGAGAAAAGCGCATGCGTGAAACAGTAGGGATCACAGTGATCACCCACAAGCCCGTTGAGTACGGTGAAAACCAACGTGTTTGCCTATACTTCGATGGGCACCCAGGAAAGGCAGTGCACATGACTCTGACGCAATTGAAGGCATTCCTGGCCGCGCTGGAACAAGGCAGCTTCACCGCCGCGGCAAACGAATTGGATTCCACCCAAGCATCCATCTCGGAACTCGTCGCCCGTCTCGAACGCGAACTCGGTCTGAAGCTCTTCACACGAGGTGGAAGACGCCTCGTCCCCACGGCGGCTGCATTGGAGCTTCGCGAGCATGCGCTGCAGGCCGTGACAGCCATCACGAACGGTGTCGACGCCATCCGCGCCCTCGCATCGCTCGAAGGCGGCACGTGCACCTTCGGCGTTTTGCGCAACGCCGCGTACTACGACCTATCGGATCTCGTCCAGCGTTTTCACACGCGCTACCCACGCGTCAAGGTGCGTCTCGTCGGTCTTAATTCCTCGCTCGTTGCCGAGTCGGTTATTTCGGGCGAGATCGAAGCAGGTCTCGTCGTCCTTCCCGTCACAGACGACGGACTCGAGGTGAAGCCGCTTTTCCGCGACGAGGTCGTCTATGCATCCGCGCACCGCCGTCCCGAGAAGGGACCCGTGACGATCGAGGAGGTGTCGGACGCGAAGCTCGTGCTGTACGACGCGTATGCCGGCTGGGACGATCCCACCCGGCGGCAGCTGCTCGAACGCGCGCGACTGCGCGGACTGACCATCGATCCCGCCATCGAGGTCGAGCACGTCGAGACGGCGCTCAACCTGGTCGCGACCGGTGCAGCCGACACTATGGTCTGCCGCACCATCGCGGAAGGCGCGGCGTTCCCCGAGTCCATCCACGTGACAGCCTTCGCGGAACCCATGTACGACACGGTCGCGCTCATCTGGCGGGAGGGCACGTACCTGTCACCCGCGACACGACGCCTCGCCGATCTCGCTGAGCACACGCTCTTGACCAAGCTCGCTCCTGTGGTGTGACCGACCCCCGTCACGCGTGCGCGGCCGGATCGCGGTCGGCGTGTCCCGCGGGCTCGATCTGGAACGTCGAGTGCGCGACGTCGAAGTGATCCGCGAGGCACGACTGCAGGCTCGCGAGGAGTTCCGCTGCTCCCCCAGCCTCGAGCACGGCGGGCTCGACCACGACGTGCGCGGTGAACACCGGCGCCCCGCGCGTCAACTGCCAGACGTGCACGTCGTGAACCTCGGCGACCCCGGGCGCGCCCAGGATGTGGTCGCGGATCTCGGCGATCTGCGTGCCCTGCGGCGCACGACTCGGATAGTACTGAGAACACCTCGCGCAACAGCCCGATCGCCCGCGGCACGATCATCGCGGCGATCAGCAGCGATGCGATCGCATCCGCCTGCACCCACCCCGAAACACGATCACGAGCGCCGCGACGATGACCGCCGCAGACCCGAGCAGATCGCCCATCACCTCGAGATACGCCCCGCGGACGTTGATGCTGTTCCGCTGCGCCGAACTCAACAGCCAGAGCGCGACGGCATTCGCGACGAGCCCGACGATCGCGATGACGAGCATCACGCCGCCCTCGACGTCGGCATCCCCCGGCGCCATCGAGACGTCCGACACTCTCGACCGCGATCCAGACCGACAGCACGATCAGCACGGCCGCGTTGATCAGCGCCCCGAACACCTCGGCGCGCTGATAGCCGTAGGTGCGCCGGTCATCCGCCGGTCGCGACGCGACGGCATTCGCGACGAGCGCGATGACGAGGGCCGCGGTGTCGGTGAACATGTGCGCCGCGTCGGCCAGCAGCGCGAGCGATCCGCTCAGCACACCGCCGACGATCTGCACCACCATCACGGTCGCCGTGATCGCCAGCGAGATCGCCAACAGCCGTCGGTTCGAGGCGTTTCGGATGCCTCCCCTGAGTATTCGGAGCTTTGGGGGCCGGGGATTATCGTGTTTCAGGGCCACCGAATATTGAGGTTCAGGGCCAGACGATATTGCCGGTGAGCGCCAGCCGTCGTGCTGGCGCTCACCGGCGTCGGGTCAGCTGCTCATGTTGGTGTGTTCGCGCATGTTGGTGCTGCCGGTTTCGATCCAGATGGTGTTGTGGACGATGCGGTCCATGATCGCGTCGGCGTGGACGTCGGAGCCGAGGCGTTGGTGCCAGTCCTTTTTCGCGTATTGGGTGCAGAACACCGTCGACGTGGAGTCGTAGCGCCGTTCGAGGAGCTCGAGGAGCATGCTGCGGACGTCGTCGCTGGGTGGGTCGAGGAGCCATTCATCGATGACCAGCAGCGTGAACGCGGCGTATTTGCGGAGCCATTTCTCCTTCCCGCCGGGCCGGTCACGGGCCGCGGCCCAGGTCTCCTCGAGGTCGGGCATGCGGACGTAGTGCGCCCGATACCTGTGCTGGCAGGCTTGCTTCGCCAGCGCCGAGCCGAGGTAGGACTTCCCGGAGCCGGTGAACCCTTGGAACACGACGTTCTGCTGCCTGCTGATGAACGCGCAGGTGCCCAGCTGCGCGATGATCCCTCTGTCGAGGCCGCGCTGTTCAATGAGGTCGAGGCGGCGGAGGTCCGCGTTCGGGTAACGCAGCCCGGCCCGGCGGATCAGTCCCTCGACCTTGCCGTGGGTGAACGTGGCGTGTGCGTCGTCGACGGCGAGCTTGATGCGTTCTTCGAACACCATCCCCAGCGTCAGGGTGTCGTCCTGGACCTCGAACGCGTCGACCAGCGCCGTGACGCCCATCTCCCGCAGCTTCCTCTTGCTCTCGCTGTCGATGCGGGTCATCGGGTGCCTCCCGCGTAGTAGTCCGCGCCGCGGACATACCCGGCTGGCTCGGCCGTTCGGCCTGGTGTCGACCATGCGTCGCGGGCGTCGGGGTCGTCCTGCCTGGTCTCGAGGATCGGTCTCAGGTGCGCGTAACGCGGCGACCGAACGCGGGTCAACGCGACCTCCGCCGCCGCTTCAACACGAGCAGCGGAGTAGCGGCGGGTCAGCCGCAATACGGCCAACGCGGCGCCCAGGCCTTGTTCGTCGACCGGGACCGACTCGAAGATCCGATTCACGACTGTGGTGGTGTTCTCCCCGATCCGGGCCGCCCATTCCCTGACCCGCGGAGAGTCCCACTGCCGATAACGCGGCCCGTCCGGTAGATCCCCGTCATGCGTCCGATACTCGTTCACCACCCCGGTCGGCGCGAGGAGGTGGCTGGTCAGCCGCTGATCCCCGGCGAACACCTCGAGGGTGGTGTCCGTGACCCGCAGGTCAACGGCCCGGCCGATGTGGGCGAACGGGACGGAGTAGAAGTTCCGCTCGAACACCACGTGCCCGTTCTTCTGAACCCGACGCCTATAAACCCAGCGGGAAATCTCGAACGGAACCTGCGGCAGCGGCCGCAGCAGCTGCTTCTCCTCCGCCTCGAACACGCTCGCTCGTGATCCGGCGCGTTTCTGGAACGGTTCGGTGTTGTAAGCGTCGACGCGTTCATAGATCGCGGCGCGCAGCTCCGGCAGCGTCGCGAAGGTCCGGTCCCGCAAGCTCGCGATCACCCAGGTCGCGATGTTCCCGACGGTGTTCTCGACACTCGCCTTGTCTTTAGGCTTCTTCACCCTCCCCGGCAGCACCGCTGCCGAATAGTGAGCCGCGAGCTCCCGATACGCGTCGTTCAGGACCACCTCACCCTCCGCAGGATGCTTGATCACCCCGGTCTTCAGGTTGTCCGGCACGATCCGAGGAACACTCCCGCCGAACCAAGCGAACATCGCGACATGCGCGCGCAACCAGGTGTCCTGCTTCATATCCAGCGCCGGCTCGACGAACGCGAACCTCGAAAACGGCAACGTCGCGACGAACAAGAACACCCGCGTCTGCTGCCCGGTGACCGGATCGGTCAGCTGCATCGTCGGACCTGACCAGTCGACCTCGACGCTCTGGCCCGCCTTGTGACCGACGCGCGACGCTGCGCCGGCGATCAGGAGGTGCTGCTGGTAGGTCTTGCAGAACCGGTCATAGCCCATCGCCGGCGATCCCGTCGCCCGGCAGGCGTCGAGATACTCGCCGTGCAACAGCTTCAACGTCACCCCGACCCTCGCGAGCTCGCGATGCACCCCCTCCCACTCAGGTTGCGCGTGAACGCTGTCATGCTCACCACGTCCGGGGAACAACCGCGCATAGACCGTCGCCTCGTCAAGCTCGGCGACGTCGTCCCAGCGGACGCCTTCACGGTCGGCGGCGTCGATGACTGCGGCCACGCTCGTGCGGGACATGCCCTGCGCGGCGATCTGCCGCCCCGAGAACCCCTCCGCCCGAAGCCTCAGCACCAGCTTCGCTCTGATCTTGCGTGCCATCCGAATCACTCCTTCTGCCGCGTGATTGGCCACGCGGCAGAAGGAGCCTAGGAACGGTGGCCCTCAACCCGAATATCGAGTGGTCCCCACCGACGCGATCACGTCGATCAGAACGTGGCCCTCAACCTCAATATCTGTGGCCCTCAGAGGAGCGAATACTCATCCCCCGGCCGGCGCGTGATCGTGCATGCCTCCAGGCTAGGCCCGAGAACCCCCGATGCTGGGCCGTTTCGCCAAGCCGGGAATGACTTCGATTCTCATCCGCGTCTCGCGCGGATCGTGCAGATTAGAGCGAGAGCGTCGACAGCAACGGCACGAGCGCGACGAAAGCGCGAGCGCGGTGCGACGAAGCGTTCTTCTCGGCCGACGAGAACTCGGCGGCAGAGCGCTCGGCACCGTCCGGTTGGCCGTCCGGGACGAAGATCGGGTCGTAGCCGAAGCCGTTCTCTCCCGAGGGGGCCAGAGCGAGGCGACCGGGCCAGCGCCCCTCGACGACATGCTCGGCGGCTTCTCCCCCGTCTGCCGCAGGAACGACGAGCGCGATGGTCGACACGAACTGGGCGGTGCGGTGCGGGTCCGCGACATCCGAGAGCTGGTCGAGCAGCAGCGTCAGGTTGGCCGAGGCATCCTTCGCGTGCCCGGCCCAGTAGGCCGAGAACACTCCCGGCGAGCCGCCGAGCACGTCGACGCAGATGCCCGAGTCGTCGGCGAGGGCAGGCAGTCCGGTGTGCAGAGCCGCCGCGCGGGCCTTGATCAAAGCGTTCTGCGCGAAGGTGACACCGTCCTCGACCGGTTCGGGGCCGTCGTAGCCGATCACCTCGAGGTCGGGACGCGTCTCACGGACGATCGCGCCGAACTCTTCGACCTTGTGCGGGTTGTGCGTGGCGAGCACGACGCGGCGTTTCGTCTCGCTGCGCTCGCTCAACGACCGACTCCGCTTGCCCCGCGAAGAGCACAGCGAGTCGAAACGCACATCAGCGCTCGACCGCCAGCGCGGCGAGCTGGTGCTCACGGAGCGACGCGCACCCGTTGACACCGAGCTCGAGCAGCGCGTCGAGCTCGCGCTTGTCGAACGGGGCGCCCTCGGCGGTGCCCTGCACCTCGACGAAGAGTCCCCGGCCCGTCACGACGACATTCATGTCGGTGTCGGCACGAACGTCCTCGACGTACGCCAGGTCGAGCATCGGCTCGCCGTCGATGATTCCGACCGAGACAGCAGCTACGGAATCGTGGAGCGGCTGTGAGCGCTGCGCGATGAAGTTCTTGCGCTTGCCCCACTCGATCGCGTCGGCGAGGGCCACATAGGCGCCCGTGATCGCGGCCGTGCGGGTGCCACCATCGGCCTGCAGGACGTCGCAGTCGATCACGATCGTGTTCTCACCGAGCGCCTTCATGTCAACGACCGAGCGCAGCGCGCGGCCGATCAGGCGCGAGATCTCGTGCGTCCGACCGCCGATCTTGCCCTTGACGCTCTCGCGGTCGTTGCGGCTGTTCGTCGCGCGCGGCAGCATCGCGTACTCCGCCGTGACCCAGCCCTTGCCCTTGCCCACCAGCCAGCGCGGCACCCCGTTCGTAAAGGATGCCGTGCACAGCACTTTCGTGCCGCCGAACGAGATGAGCGCCGAACCCTCGGCGTGCGCGCTCCAGCCACGTTCGATCGTGATCGGACGAAGCTGGTCGGGGGTGCGCCCGTCGGCGCGAATGATCTCGGTCATGTCGGTCTCGTTTCGTTCGTGGAGTTTCGTAGCGTCAGTCAGTGGGCGGCAGCTCGATGGCTCCGGTGTGCACGAGCTGAACGGAGCGCACCTCGCGCCCCATCAGCCGGTTCGCGAGGTCGATGAAGGCATCCGGTGATCCCCCCGTCGCTTCATAGACGTGGGACCCCGGATGCTCCGACGAGGTCAGCAGGTCACGGGTCACGAGCTGCCGGTACACGTCGTTCGCGGTCTCGTCGTCGCTCGCGACGAGCGAGACATCCGGTCCCATCACGTAGCTGATCGCGCCCTTGAGAAACGGATAGTGCGTGCAGCCGAGCACCAGAGTGTCGATGCCCGCGTGCCGGAGCGGCGCGAGGTACCCCTCGGCGATCTCGAGCAGCTCGGGCGATCCCGTCACGCCCCGCTCCACGAAGTCGACGAACGCGGGGCACGCCTGGGCGAAAACCGTGAGTGCATCGTTGAGTTCGAGCATGTCCTGGTACGCGCCCGAGCCGATCGTGCCCTCGGTGCCGATCACGCCGATGCGGCCGTTGCGTGTTGTCGCGATCGCCGTGCGGACGGCGGGACGGATGACCTCGACCACGGGTACGTCGTAGCGCTCGCGGGCATCGCCGAGCACCGCGGCCGATGCCGTGTTGCAGGCGATCACGAGCATCTTCACGCCCTGGTCGACGAGCGAGTCGAGCACCTCGAGCGAGTACCGCCGCACATCCGCGATCGGCTTGGGGCCGTACGGCGAGTGCAAGGTGTCGCCAATGTAGACGAGGGATTCGCGGGGCAGCTGGTCGCCGATCGCCCGTGCCACCGTGAGTCCGCCGACACCGGAGTCGAAGATTCCGATCGGCGCGTCATTCATGGTTCCCCAGCCTACCGGCGCGGATGCGCACGCCCCGCGTCGGTAGAGTGACCCGCATGACCGACCCGGCCGGCAGCCGCAGCAGCGCCCTGCACACCGATCGTTACGAGCTCACGATGTTGGGCGCCGCGCTCCGCGACGGAACCGCCGACATCCCGTGCGTCTTCGAGATGTTCGCACGTCGCCTGCCCGGCGGCAGACGCTACGGCGTCGTCGCGGGCACGGGGCGCCTGCTCGGTCTGCTGCGCGACTTCCGCTTCGGCGACGAAGAGCTCGCCTTCCTCCGCGACGAGAAGATCGTGGATGCCGAAACCCTCGCCTACCTCGAGAGTTACCGCTTCCGCGGCTCGATCTCCGGCTATCGGGAGGGCGAGCTGTACTTTCCTGGCTCCCCCGTGCTGACCGTCGAGGGCACCTTCGCGGACGCGGTCGTGCTCGAGACACTCGCCCTCAGCGTGCTCAACCACGACTCGGCCATCGCGACGGCCGCCGCCCGCATGTCGACGGCAGCGGGCGCCCGCCCCCTCTCGGAGATGGGTTCGCGCCGCGCGGGAGAAGAGTCGGCTGTCGCCGCCGCGCGCGCCGCCTACATTGCGGGATTCGCAGCGACGAGCAACCTCGAGGCCGGCCGCCGGTGGGAAGTCCCCACCATGGGCACGGCCGCGCACGCCTGGACACTCCTGCACGAAACCGAAGAACAGGCCTTCCGCGCCCAAGTCGACGCCCTCGGCCCGAGCACGACGCTCCTCGTCGACACCTACGACACCCGCCGCGGAGTCGAGACCGCCATCCGCGTCGCCGGTACGAACCTCGGCGGGGTCCGGATTGACTCCGGTGACCTCCCGATCGTCGCCACCGCAGTCCGGGCCCAGCTGGATGACCTCGGCGCGACCGAGACGCGCATAATCGTCACGAGCGACCTCGACGAATACGCCATCGCGGCCCTCGCCGCCTCGCCGGTCGACGCTTATGGGGTCGGCACCTCGGTCGTCACGGGGTCGGGCGTCCCGACCGCCGGCATGGTCTACAAGCTGGTGGCGCGCCAGGATGCCGCGGGCAACTGGATCTCGGTGGCCAAGGCATCCGCGTCCAAGGCCTCGGTTGGTGGCCGCAAGTCCGCCTATCGAAACTTCGAGAACGGTGTCGCGACGAGCGAACTCGTGACCTCCGATCCGGTCGACGGCGCGGGACCGGATGCCTCGGCATCCGTCACCTCCCATGCCCGAGCGCTCCAGGTCCGACTCGTCGTCGACGGCGAGATCGGCACCGCGGCAGAGGGGCCACAGGGCACCCGCGCCGCCCGAGCACATCACGCCGTTGCGCGGGCCGAGCTGCCTCTGCACGCGCTCGCACTCAGCAAGTCCGATCCGGCGATCCCGACCGTCATGGTCGGGCGTTAGCGCCGAGTTCTTGGACGAAGATCAGGTCTGCAGCGACTCGTAGATCTCTTTGCACGAAGGGCAGACGGGGAACTTCTCGGGATCGCGACCCGGAGTCCACTTCTTGCCACACAGCGCCCGCACCGGCTTGCCCGTCAGAGCCGACTCGAGGATCTTCTCTTTCTTGACGTAATGCGAGAAGCGTTCGTGATCGCCGGGTTCGACGTTCTCTTCGCGAATCAGCTCCTCGAGTTCGCGTTCGAGGGTGGCAAGGCCGCCTTGGTCTGGGGTATCGAGAGGCGTGCTCATGGCTGGTCAGTCTATCGGCGCGAGAGGCGGTGGGGCCCGACTCAGGCGGTCTCGGCAAGTTCGAGCAGCCGACCACCGCGACGGCGGAAGACGGCCCCACCGATGGCCACCCCGATGATGAACACAGCGAGTCCGATCCCGAGTCCCAGACCCAGCGCTGACATGCTCGCTTCGGCGTCACCCGCGACGGTTCGCCACGTCCACAGCAAGGCCGGAGCGCTCACGACGATGGAGCCGAACAACACGATGCCCTGGGCTATGACGCCCGACGAGCCCGTGCGCTGCGGCTGCCGGAAGGGGTTGTCGCCCGGCCGTGTGACGGCGTACGGGGCGACGACCGATGCGATGCTCGACAGGCCGAGACCCGACAGATAGATCGAGGCACAGAGTCCGATCATCGCGGGAAGCACGTCCCAACTGCCGTGGACCGCGACAGAGAACAGCAATCCGATCGCCAGAACGGGAGTCGCAAAAAGCAGGATGGGCGCGAGCCGTCCGACACGATCCGATACGCCGTGGACGTCGGATGCGACGTGCATCCACACCGCGGTCGAGTCGTACGCGACGTCATCGTGCGGAAGCCACCCGAGGAAGAGGGCGGTCAGGGTCACGGGAACGAGTATGGCTATCTCGATCGACACCCCCGCCACCAGAAGGGGCACGATCGAGATGGCGGCGGCAACCGGCACGATCACGACGTTCATCAAATATCGGCGATCGTGCAGCCAATAAATCATGCTGCGTGCCGCGATCGCCCCGCCGGGTGTTGCGGGCATGATGCCGAACCAACCCAGGCCCGCGTGGTCGTGGCTGGGCGTCGAACGGATCGCCCCCGACATGAGGCGATGAGCCAGCCAGGACCACGAAGCCCACAGGACGACGAGGGTCGAGACGGCGATGACGATTGCCACGGGGGCGTTCGCGTTCGGGTTGCCGATCGCCCAGGCGGCGCCGAAGGGAGTGAGCGCCAGGATCTCCGCCACCGATTCGACGGGAACAGCAGGGGTATCAGCGGCTGTCGCGAGGTACACGCCGATCGGCACACCACCGGCGAGAGCTCCCAGCGCGAACAGCCCGACGAGCGATCCGCCGCGCCCTTCCCGGACGGCGATCGTGGCCAAAGCGAAGCCGACCCGACCCGCGAGCGCGCACGTGAGGACCGCAAGGATCGCACCGACGGTCGCGAGCACGGGGCTCGTACCGTCATCCACGCGGACGACCACACCACTGACCGCGAGCACGACGACGAGCGCGAGAGGGATGCTGATGAGCGACGCGAGGCTCAACGTCGCGACGAGTACCCGCGGGGCCAGACCGAACACCGAGAAACGGCGAGGATCGAGAGGATCGGGGGTCCCCGTCAATGCGGGGGCGAGGGCGAAGGCCAGCACCAGGGCTGAGCCGGTCCAGACGAGGACCGTGCCGGTGCGATCGGACGACGCGTCGGTGAGCGACAGGATGCCGAGGCATCCGATGATTGCAAACGCGATCAGCGCGGCGAGCCCGAGGACAGCGCGAACCACATGTGACGAATCGCCGCGAAGCGCACCGACGAGAAGCGTCGCCCTCAGTCGGAGAACGTGTGCAACCACTCGAGACCTTCCGCATCGTCGACGCCGCCCGAGAGTTCGACGAAGCGCTGCTCGAGCGTCATCTCGCCCCGCACCTCATCGACGGTTCCCGTTGCCAGAACCTCGCCTTCGACGAGGACCGCGACCCGGGTGCAGACGCGTTCGACGAGCGCCATACCGTGACTCGAGAGCACCACTGTGCCGCCGTGCTCGACATACGTTTCGAGGATGTCGAGGATGACCTGTGACGACGCCGGATCCAGCGACTCGAACGGCTCGTCGAGCACGAGAACGCGAGGCGAGTGGATCATCGCGCCGGCCAGCATGACCTTCTTCGTCATGCCCGCGGAGTAGTCGGACACGACGCGGCCGAGTGCGTCGACCAGGTCGAACGCGCGCGCGAGATCGGCGATGCGCGACTGCACGACCGACGCCGAAAGCCCCCGCAGCACACCGTAGTAATAGAGCAGTTGGCGGCCGGTCAGGCGGTCGAATGTCCGCAGACGATCCGGCAGCACACCAATGAGCTTCTTCGCCCGCGAAGCGTCTGTCGCCGAGTCGATTCCGCAGACCTCGATCGTTCCGCTGTCCGGACGCAGGAGCCCGGCGATCATCGAAAGTGTGGTCGTCTTGCCGGCACCGTTCGGGCCGACGAGTCCGAAGAACGACCCCGCGGGGATCGTCAGATCGATGGCATCGACAGCACGCGTGTTGCCGAACTCCTTGACGACGCCGCGGAGGGCCAGCGCCGGCGTGGCTGACTCGGGCGCGTTGTCGGCGGAGCTACCGAAGATGTCGGGATCGATCACCGCAGCGGGAACGGGCTCGTCAACGATCACATCGTCGATCGATTCGTCGACGACATCCTCATCCGTGTCGGCGACAGGCTCGTCGACCTGGGGCTCGTCCACGACAGGCTCCTCAATCTCGGGCTCAGCTACATCGTGCTCAGCGACATCCGAGACGACGAGATCAGACTCGCCCCGTTCGCCCGCCGTGTCCGTCCGCTCGGAATCGGGGGTCGTTGCCGGCTCCGGCAGAAAGAGCGGTGGGAGCGGCGGGATCGGCGGAATGTCTGCCTTCTCAACAGGTGGCGCCTCGACGGGGCGCGCCTCGGCGTCCGTGACTGCCGAATCCGCCTGAGCCGACACGGGCAGCGGCGGCGGGGGCCCGGGAACCGACACGGGAGGTGTCCGGGACGGAGCACTCGGTGCACTCTTCGCGGCGCGAGGCGCCGTAGGTTTGCGAGGGGCAGCGGGTTTGCGGGCAGTAGAGCCGCTCGGCCGTGGAGCGGCGGGCTTTCGCGCAGCCCGCGAACCGGAGGTCTTGGCCGCAGGCCGCGCAGGCTTCGACGGTACGGCCGGGGTCGAATCATCCCTCGCCGGAACAACCTTCTGCGATTCAGCGTCTGTCTGTTTGTCGCCTGCCGGCGTCGAGTCGGCGGGCGGCGCAGGGGGCCGCGGCGCACGGGGTGCACGCGGACGCGGCGGGACCTTGGGGGCTCGCTGAGGCTCGGCGGGGGAAGTCGCTGCCTTGTCGGAAGGATCCCGCGGGTCAGGCGTGGGAGCGGTCACCGACCCAACGTATCAACCATCTGGACCCAGACCCGGGGGACGTGCCGGGCATTCACAGCCAACGGTCATTCGTGTCACGAAAGGACAACGACGGCGATCCGCCCCTGCTGCTTCCCAGGGTCGATCTGTAGCATGACAGGAGCACAAAGGCGTGTCGCGTATCTGAATTGATGGTGAACGCACACGAACTTCTGGAGCATCATGAGCCTACAAATAGTTATCCTCGCAGCCGGTATGGGCTCGCGACTCGGTCGCGCCCTGCCCAAACCGCTCACAGAGCTGAGCGATGGCCGGTCGATCATGCGTCAGCAGCACGACAACGTCTACAGCGCGTTTGGCGATGACGCCCGCATCACGACGGTTGTCGGTTACCGCGCCGAGACCATCGTCGAGGCCTTCCCGGACGTCGACTACGTCTACAACGATCGGTACGACCAGACGAACACGTCCAAGTCGCTGCTGCGCGCCCTCGAGAAGACCGGACGCGATGGCGTCCTGTGGATGAACGGCGACGTCGTCTTCGACCCCCGCGTTCTCGGCCGCGCGATCGACTTCATCGAACGCGGGCAGTCCTTCGTCTCGGTCAACACCGCCAAGGTCAGCGACGAAGAAGTCAAGTACACCGTCACCGCCGAGGGCTACATCAACGAACTGTCGAAGACGGTTCGTGGCGGCATCGGCGAGGCCGTGGGCATCAACTACATCTCCGCCGCAGACAAGAAGGCGTTCACGCACCAGCTCGGCCGGGTCGACGACCAGGACTACTTCGAGCGTGGCCTCGAGCTGGCGATCATCGAGAACGCGCTGCTCGTCGAGCCCCTCGACATCTCGGACCTGTACGCCGTCGAGGTGGACTTCGCCGAGGACCTCGAGCGAGCCAACCTGTTCGTCTGAGCCGGACTCTTCCAGCCCGTCCTCAGCCCTCGCGGATAGGCTCGCGAGGATGGCCGACAAGGTACACAGGATCCACTCCCTGTCCGACGAGGCCCCCTGGCAGGGGGGCCTTCCGCCCGTGGGTTCGGAGGAGCATCCGCGCATCGTTCGTGCTCTCGACCGTGTGCTCGCGATCCAGCGTCCGCTCGTCGTGGCCCACATCCGCAGCATCCGACTCCGGCACCCGGATGCCGTGACCGCGGATATCGTTCGTATGCTCGAGCGACGCTATCTCGCGGCCGTCACAACAGGCGGCGCTGCCGTCGGTGCGACCGCTGTCGTGCCCGGCATCGGGACCGGTGTCACACTTGCACTGTCGGGAGTCGAGACGATCGGATTCCTCGAATCGACGACGCTCTTCGCGCAGTCCGTCGCCGAGGTCCACGGCATCGCCATCGAGGACCCTGACCGCGCCCGTGCGCTGGTCCTGACGCTCATGCTCGGCAAGGAGGGGGTCGACCTCGTCGCCCAACTCGCGGGTCAAGCCGCGGGCGAGGGCACGGCTCGCCCCGCCTACTGGGGTGAGATGGTCACGAAGACCCTCCCACGCGCCGCCGTCGGTCCCCTCGTCGATCGCCTGAAGACGGTCTTCGTACACCAGTTCGCAGCCAAGGCCGGTGCGTCGTGGGTCGGCAAGGCACTGCCCTTCGGTATCGGCGCTGCCGTCGGCGGCGCGGGCAACAACATCCTGGGCCGTCGCGTTCTGGTCGGCTCGCGTCGGGCGTTCGGCGCCCCGCCGCTCGAACTGCCCGCCGACCTCGAGCCCCGTCCCGGAGCCCGGCGCGTGGAGCACTCCACGATGGCGGGAGCATCGCGGCTCGGTGGCACGATCGCAGGCGTCGTGGGTGGAGCTGTCGGCAGTGCGGCTCACGGTGCCGGGTCCGCGGGGCGCAAAGTAGCGGGCACTGTCGGCCGGATCATTCCCCGACCGAAGAACAAGGCCCTCGACGAGAAGAAGTCGGACGCCGATACGGCAACCGACGAGCAGGCGTAAGCCCCCGCATCCGTCCTCCCCCGCGACCCGTGCGGCAGGCTTTCCACCGACGGTCGTCAGAGCGGCCCGATTCGGCCCCGCGCTGTCCGCGCTCGACCCTAGCGTGCCTCGCATGCTCACACCCCTGGTCCCTCGTGGCGACCGTTCACGAGATCGCGCGTACCCCGTCCCCTGGCACGTCGAGCGCCTGCACGACAGCCACAGTCTTGTCTCGAACGTCGGCGCGACACCGCTCGATGTCGTGCGGGTCTTCGTCCACGTCGGAGCCGATCACGGCGGAACCAAACGCGTCGAGACGCACCTGTGGGGAGGAATGATGCCGGGCGAGAGCGCGGAGCTCTGCCTGTGCGCGGTCGATCCCGAAGATTGCGTCATCACCGTGGCCTGGTTCCGGCCCGACGATGGGAGCGAGTACGTCTGGCGGTACGCGCCATGAGTCGGCGCCGATGGCGCGGATCAGGCGTCGAACTCGGCCTCGTCGATTTCTTCGGGGTCGCCCGCGGCGACGGAGCGCGCGTGCCAGGTGTCCCAGTCGTTCATGAGGCGCTCGATCGCGGCCCGGAATGTCGCGGTCGGAGCGCCCGGGCGAACGTCGCCGAAGTAGTGCTCCACCCAGTAACCGAGGCGCGCAGCGACCTCGGCATCATCCGTGACGCGCTCGAGTTCTGCGACGAAGCCCGTCGGAGCTTCGGCATCGAGCCACTCGCACGCGGCGAGGTATCCGCCTGTGTCGACGGATGCCTCGGGGTCGCCCGGCTTCGTGACCAGCAGTGGGCGGCCCGCGGCCAGCCGGTCGTAGACCATCGCCGAGATGTCGACCACCGCGATGTCTGCCGCAGACAGCTGCCAGCCGAGCTCCGGCCTATCGTCGTAGACGTGGTGCGCCGATGCATCCCGCGCGTTGGCCGCGGCAATCGCGGCGATGATGCGTGCGTTCGCTGCACCGTACTCGGGGTCGATCACGCCGCTGCGGGGATGCGGCCGGTAGATGACGCGATGCCGACCCGTCACGAGCAACTCGGTAACGAGCCGCTCGCCGTGGGTGCGGATGGACCCGTAGTGCGCCGAGGGCCGGTCGCCCTCCCAGGTGGGGGCATACAGTACAACGGTGCGCTCATCCGGCGTGTACGGCAGCTCACCCGAGTAGTAGTCCGCCTGCGGGCGCCCGATCGGGATGGCCCGACGATCGAAGTCGTAGTCCCACAGCACCCGCGACAGCCGCTCACGCGCCGCGGTCCCAGCGATGAAGGCGAAGTCGTACGCCTTGAACTGGTTGGTCGTCATGTACATCTTGTCGGACTCACCATGATTGATGAAGACGTGCCAGCGATGCCCGTAGCGGAACATCTGAAAGTTGCGGGTGTTTTGGTTGACGTACAGGACGATGCGGATGTCCTGCGTCGCGACGGACTCCTCGAGGCTCCGTACCGAGGGCACGTACGCCACCGGAAGCACGCCGTCGGCCAGTATCGCCCGCGCTCCCGTGGCCGAGCGCGAGAGCACCACGACCGGCCAGGTACTGGCTAGCTCGGCGAGCGGCCGGTACCACTGCCTGATCTGGTACATGTTCACGTCGCCGTCGGCGAAGTAGACGGCGATTCGGAAGTGCCGCGGGGGGTGCGGTGGGCGGTTCTCGAGTTCTTGCAGCACGCCTCGATGAGCAGTGCGGTTCGTGAGGGCTCGCCGCGCCAACGTGGCGAGTTTGCGGCCATCCGACACAAGACTCATCCGATCAGCCTACCCAGCGCCCACTCGGGTCCACGGCGAGCCTCGTGACATGATCGACGGGTGCATCAGGAGGAACGCGGGACGGACGCGACGACGGATCGGGACGCACCGATCGTTGCGCCCGGTTCCGGAGTGTCGTTCGTGATGCCGGTGCTCAATGAACGTCGCTACCTCGAGCGGGCCGTGCAGAGCGTTCTGGATCAGGACGTGGCCGGCCCGACCGAGCTGGTGCTCGCCCTGGGGCCCTCGACCGACGGCACGACCGAGTTCGCCCATGAGCTCGCGGATCGAGAGCCGCGCATCACCCTCGTCGACAACCCCGCCGCCGATATCCCGATCGGGTTGAACGCCGCGATTCGTGCGAGCACGCTGCCGACGATCGTGCGCGTCGATGCGCACTCCGAGCTCGCGCCCGACTACACGCGTCTCGCCCTGCAGACCCTCGAACGTACGCGCGCCGCGAACGTCGGCGGCGTCATGCACGCCTCCGGGCGCACCCCGTTCCAGCGGGCGGTCGCGCGCGCCTACAACTCCCCCATCGGCCTCGGCGGTGGCGCCTACCACGGTGGTACCCGCGAGGGTGAGGCCGAATCGGCCTATCTCGGGGTGCTTCGACGCTCGGTGCTCGACGAGGTCGGGCTGTTCGATGAGAGCATCCGACGCGGTGAGGATTGGGAGCTCAACCTGCGCATCCGGGCAGCCGGTTACCGCGTCTGGTTCGATCCGACGCTCTCCGTGACGTACTGGCCCCGCGAGAGCTGGGTGCGACTGGCTCGCCAGTTCCGCGCCACGGGAACCTGGCGCGGGGAGTTGGTCCGTCGCTACGGTCGGCGCAACTCACTGAGATTCTTCGCACCTCCCGCGCTCGTCGTGGACGTCGCCCTCAGCATCGTCCTCGCTGTTCTGCAGGTGACGGGCGTGATCAGCGGATGGCCGGCGCTCGTTGCATCCGTCGTCTATCTGCCGGTCGCCGCCTACGCTGTGCTGATCGTCGCGGTCGCCGCGGGACGCGGTGGCGGAACCGGATGGCGCGACAAACTCTGGACTCTCGCGGTGCTGCCCACGATGCACCTGGCGTGGGGCACGGGCTTCATCGTCGGGTTGATTCGTGGCGCACACGAGACGGTCGACACGTCGCGTCTCGGCGACCGCAACACCCCACTGCCGTAGGGCGTGGGTCACAGCGGGTCACTTCGACAAGCTCAGTGGCCGACGGCTCAGCGACCGCAGTCTGAGTGACCGCGGTGTCTCAGAACGGTGGTGGATCCGTGTTCGGGGTGAAGACGACCAACGCGGGCGGGGGTTTGTCGATGTAGACATGGCCGCCGGGTGAGGTCCATTCGAGGATTCCGCCGCCGAGTTGTCGGACCGTCCACGCGGTCTCGCCTTTGAGGGTGTGGTGTCGTTTGCAGAGGCAGGCGAGGTTGCACACATCCGTGGCGCCGCCGAGGGCGTAGTCGAGGGTGTGGTCTCGATCGCACCGGTGGGCGGGTTGTCGGCATCCGGGGAACCGGCAGTGCTGATCCCTAGCCCGCAGGAACCGTTTCATATCCGCCGACGGGGTGTATCGGTCCACCGCGAGAACACACCCGTGATCGGGTCGGCGAGGACCCGATCCCACCCGGTCGCGTGCCCCGCGAGTTGCCGGGCCGTGGCCGGGTCGATCGGGCACGGCCCGACCAGGTCGGCGGGCTCGTCGGTCACGCCGGCCAGCGCCAGCGCGGGCACTGGTGACGTTCACGATCCCGCGGATCGCCCCGAGACCACCGAACCCGTCCGAGAACCCCGCACCCGTTTCCGCGGTGGGGTGTCGTGGTCAGCATCATGTCCGCGACGAGGTCCGCACGAATCTGATCCACGGTGCGACTGTCGGTCGGGTCGGCGTTCTTGATCGCCTGGGCCTGCTGCGTGATCCGGTCGTGCATCGCGTGCGCGAGGACGGCGGGTTGGATGGTGCTGAACTCCGCCATCCCATCCCCGATGTCCCGAACACACGCACCCCGCGACGCACGCGCCTCTTGGTGCCGTTCCGCGAGCGGACGCGGCTGCAGCGACTCCGCAAGCCGCGCGAGCGATGACCCCAGCCGTCCCGGTGTGGTTTCTTCGGCACGCATCAGCGCTTCAGTCTCGAACAGGGCGCGTGCGTCCGGGTCGGTGATCGGGAGGCCGTGTTCCATGATCGTCTGAACGTGCCCGGTACTCACCCGTCCCTCATCCCACGCCCGGAACGTTGCGGGAAACTTCTCGGTGAGGGTTGCGGCATCGCTCATCCGGCGCTGCACGGTCCGGTCAGACATTCTGGCCGCCGCACCCAACTCCGCCGCCAACGCACGCATCGGCAGTTCCGCCTCACGCGACGACGGTGAGTCGAGTTCGGCGACCCGCCGCATCCCGACCGCGGCTGCGCGTGCGAACACGCGAGCTTCTGCCGCCTGCGCTCGCGCGACCACTTCCCGTGCTTCATCGATATCGAGCGCGAGTTCACGGAACTCGGCATCGAACCCACGAACTATCGAATGCATGTTCTAAACTCTACGGATCACCACCGACACCCACGCCCCGAAAAGCCCCCCAAATCACGCCGAATCCGACACCGAAAAGATGAGAGCCTTCACACGAACGATGACGAGGACTATCGCGCTCTCAGCCGCGATCGACGAAGCCCTGATCGAGGATGCGAGCCACAACCCGCTCCGCCGCCCGACCGTCCTCGCGAGCGGAGAACTTCCGCCGCCAGGCGTCGTACCGGGGGCCGTAGGTCGTCTGCGTCGCCGGGTCCTCGATCGCGTCCACGAGATCGTCGAGAGTGCGGACGACCGGCCCCGGCGCGTGCGCCTCGAGATCGAAGTAGAAGCCCCGCAGCTCGCCGCGGTAGTGCTCGAGATCGGGGACGAAGAAGTGCATCGGCTTGCCCGTCACGGCGAAGTCGAACATCATCGACGAGTAGTCCGTGATCAGCGCATCCGCCGCAAGCAACAACCGCGAGACATCCGGATATCGCGTCACGTCGATGACCCGCGCGCCAGCGGCATCCCGCCCCGCCGGGAGCGTCCGCGAATGGCCCCGCACCAGAACCACCGACCCGGTCCGGCGCGCAAGCTCGGCCGGGTCGAAGAAGTCGACGATGAGGTCACGGTCGTCGCGCCACGTGGGCGCGTACAGCAGCACCCGCTCGTCCGCTGCGATTCCGAGCTGCGCCCGCACCGCCGCCCCATCTCCCGTCGTGAGGACATCGTTGCGGGGATAGCCCTCGACCCACACCGGACGGGTGAGGAAGGCGTACGCCTTGCGAAGGATGTTCTCGCTGTACGGGTTCGCCGCGAGAAGGACGTTCCACCGCCGCGATTCCCGCACGACGGCCACGGCCCGCCGCGGGTCGAAGCCCGGGCGATGCAGAGCCAGTCGCTTGAGCGGTGTGCCGTGCCACGTCTGCAGCACATGCTGACCCGGCCGCCGCGCGTAGGCCCGACGAAGCCAGTCGTTCACGACGAGCAGCCGAGCCGAGCCGCGCGCCCGCCACCACTCGGGGCTTCCCTCGACGACAGCGATCGCGCCCTCGGGAACCGCGATCGAGAGGTCTACGACACTCCAGTATCGGGTGACCGCGGGCGCCACGCGCGCGAGTTCGCGATCGATCGCGAGGGGGTTGCAGCTCGCAGAACGGCCATAGAAACTCTCGAAGAAGACGGCGTTCTCGAGCGGAGAGGTGCGACCGACGTAGCGTCGCGCGAGTGCGTCCTGACCAGCTCCGGAGTCGTACGCCGGATCGACGGGGGGCCCGATGACGAGCGTGGCGTGCTCACCCTCGAGCGTCGCGCGCAGGCCGTCGAGGATGCTGAGGGGCAGTGAATCGGTGACGAGAGCCTCGTCTGCGGCATTCGCCGTCGTCCGAACACGGATCGTGTATGAGCCGCTGGGCAGGGGCAATTTCGGACCACCCCACCGAGAAGCTGCGAGCGGCAGGCGTGCCTTCCAGGTCTTCCCGCCGCCTGTCACGACGGCGTCTACGCGCGCCCGGGGGCCGTCGAGCCAGACCGTATCGGGACGCGGCCCGCTCCCCTGCAGCACGAGTTCTTCGGTGCCGTCACTGTCGAAACGTGCGGAGGTCATGCGGTGCTCTTTCGGTGCTCGGGGACTCGGCCTCGCAGCTGAGCCCCGTTCAGGATCGCACGGTACACCCGCGCGGTGTTCTCGCCGTCCCGGTAGCTGTGGACCCTCGCGCTGAGTTCTTCGGCGCGAGCGATCCGCTCCTCACGGACACCCGGATCGCCGAGCAGCGCGTCCAGCTGAGCGACGGTGTCATCCCAGTTCACCCCCGCATCGGTGCCCGCGACATCCGAAAAACGCCCGTAGAAGCCGCGCCGGCGGGCGTACGCATTGACATCGGGCGCGAGAAACAGCACCGGGAGCGGCACGAGCGAGGCATCGAAGGCCATGGACGAATAGTCCGTGATCAGCGCGCTCAGGGCCGGAAGAGCGGGGGTTGCATCCCGGAGCCGTGAGCTGCCGAGCGGAAGCACGCGGTCGGTCGCGAACGGCGGCTCGTAGTCGCCGGCGCCCAGCGGGTGCGAGCGCACCAGCAGCACGGCATTACGCGCCTGGAGCACATCGATGAGGCCGCGCCATTGCGCGGGCGTCGGGATTGCGGGGTCGGGTTCGCCATCGCGCCACGTCGGGGCGTACAGCACGAGCCGGGAATCGCCGAGAGGGGGCAGGCCCGCATGTGCGAGCACGGCACGAGCCCGCTCACGACGCTCATCTGGCGTTCCCGTCGACAGCACGTCGACACGCGGCTCGCCTGTGACCGGAACGCGGGCATCAGGCAGCCCGAATGCGGACTCGAGTCGCCCGCGCACGAGCGGCGAGGCCGCCGGCAGCAGGTCGATCTGGCGAGCCGCCCCCCGGTACATTGCGCCCAGCACGCGGCGCAGCAGTCGCGAACGCGGCAGGATGCTGCTGCGGAGCGTCTCCGGAGAGTCGAGCCCGATCCGCTTCAGCGGTATACCGTGCCAGAGCTGCGCGACGAACGCACCCGAGACCGCGTACCGGTTGACGTCGCCGAACCCGTGGGTCACGACGAGCACCCGTGCACGCGCCGTGCGCCAGAAACCGCGCCACGACGTCCGTGGGATGTGCGGAATGCCGAGGGCCGAGGCATCCGCCGCTTCCGTGTCGGACCCGGTGAGCCAGAGGGCCGGGTGAGCGTCGGCGGCAACCCGCTGCCACAGGGCGAGAGCCCCATCACCGATCCCCGCACCACAGCCGAAGACCCATTCGTCGCGCGAGCGGGGAATAACGAGGGTGGCGAGACGACCGACCGCATACAGCGGGATGCGAGCGAGCTTGGCCGCATTGCCCGCACCGAATGAGAAGGACGCCACGATCCCCTTTCCGCACGCGAGCCTACCCGGTGGGGTCATCCGACGGGCGGAACACAGGCGACGCCCCCGGCACCTCTTCACGAATGAGGGTGCCGGGGGCGTCGCCTGTGGAGCTGGGAGGGCTTTAGCCGAGCGCCCCCAGGGTGACATCCACGCTCTGCGTTTCTCCGTCACGGACGAACGTGACGGTTGCGTCGCTTCCCGCCGCGGCCGCCCGGACCTGAGCGGTCAGGTCGATCGAGTCGGTGATCGGCACCCCGTTGAATGCGGTGACGATGTCGCCCTTGCGGATGCCAGCCGCTTCCGCCGCGCCGCCTCGCGAGATCTCTTGGATGTACGCGCCCGAGATGGTTGCGTCTTCCACAGAGCTCGATGCGACCACCGAGGCGCCGAGCAAACCGTGTGTCGCGGACCCATCCGCGATGATCTCGTCGGTGACGCGCTGGACGACGTTCGACGGGATCGAGAAGCCCACACCGATCGAACCGGCCGTGCCGGACGATGAACCCGCGCTCGCGATCGCGACGTTGATGCCGATCAGCTTGCCGTCACCGTCGACCAGAGCGCCACCCGAATTACCTGGGTTGATCGCCGCGTCGGTCTGGATGACGGCGATGCTGATGGTTCCCGCCGAGGGACGGCTCTGCTCGCGCTGTCCCGGAATGTCGAACTGGAACGGGCCCTGACCGGGACCCTGCTCCGGCGCATCCTCGTCCTCGTCCCCGCCACCACGCGGTTCCGGCACAGCGGACGAGGCGATCGAGATGCTGCGATTCAGAGCGCTCACGATTCCGGTTGTGACGGTGTTGGACAGGCCGAGCGGGGCGCCGATCGCGACAGTCTGGTCGCCGACGTTCAGCTCGGACGAGTCGGCGAACTCGATCGGGGTCAGGCCCGAGGCATCCTCGAGCTTGATCACGGCGAGGTCGTAGGTGGGATCCGTTCCGACGATCTCGGCGTCATAGATCTTGCCGTCCGAGGTCGTCACGCGGATCGCCGGGGTACCCGTCGCGCCGTCGAGCGTCACGACGTGGGTGTTCGTTGCGACGTATCCGTCCTCGCTCAAGACGACACCGGAACCGCTGCCACCCGACCCACCTCCCGATACCTCGATCGTGACGACGCTCGGAGTCACCTTCGCGGCGATCGCCGTCGTGGCGTTTACCTTGTCCGGGTTGTTGACCGTGACGGTCGACCCGCTCTGCACGACCGTGGTCGAGGGGGCAGCCCAGAGCTGCGTACCCACGTACGCGCCTCCGAGGCCGGCGGCACCGCCGACCAACGCCGCGGCGACGATCAGTCCCGCAACACGGCCCGCAGCGGACTTCTTCTGCGGGGGGCGCGGCGCGGCACCCACAGGGCCCGGATCGAATGGCAGCGTCGGCTGGGTGCCCGTCGCGTGTGCACCGTAGGCAGCGGTGGCCGCGGGACCGAAGGCCTGTCCACCCGAGGGGGCGCCAGCGTAGGCCGGAGCCGCGGGCGCAACCGAGCTGTAGGGCTGTTGTGCCCCGGGCAGCGGCGGGGCGGGCGGGTAACCGTTGTGCGCCGAAGCCGCGGGCGGAGTGTGCGGGGGCACCGCGCCCTGTGCGGGTGCCGCGCTGTTCGCAGCCGGGGTATCGTACGTCGGCGCTGAGCTCGGCGCGGGCGCCGCGCTGTCCGTCAGCGCTGCGGCGGGCACGGTCGGCGCATCGGGCACGGTTGCTGCGTGCTCGCTGGCCGGCGTTGCGTCGCCGTTCAGCCGGGCCTCGTCATCGGTGGGGCTGGTGCCCTGAGTGTCGGTCATCGGGTGCTCCTTCGTTCACATCTCCTTCACTGTGCTCTCGGATCCTGTGCGTTGCATATGACGCCACCGCATGTCGACTATGCGTACGGGCTGCCTTAGCCTGGAGCGCGGCGACCGCCTAGGCGCCGCATCAGGAGGCGTGGATGTCTGAGCCCACGGGCGCATGGAAGCGCACCGCCGCGGGGGCCGGTTTGCTCGGTCCGGACGGGTCGGTCTCGCCGACGATCTTCGCCGAGATGACCGCGCTTGCGATGAGTACCGGCGCGATCAATCTCGGCCAGGGTTTTCCGGACGAGGACGGACCCCTGGAGGTGCTGGACGCCGCCCGCGAGGCCATCGCGCAGGGGGCCAACCAGTACGCGCCCGGTCGAGGCATCCCCGATCTGCGTCTGGCGATCAGTGAACACCAGCAGCGCTTCTACGGACTCCGGTTGGACCCCGACGCGCACGTTCTCGTCACAGCCGGGGCGACCGAGGCAATCGCGGCCACGCTTCTCGCCGTCGTGGACTCCCCCGACGACGAGATCGTGGTGTTCGAGCCGTACTACGACTCCTACGCCGCATGCGTCGCCCTCGCGGGCGCCCGGCTCGTGACGGTTCCTCTCCGCTGGCCCGACTTTCAACCCGACCTCGATGCGCTCGAGCGCGCGGTCACCGATCGCACCCGGGTCATCCTGGCGAACAACCCCCACAATCCGACCGGCGCTGTCTTCGAGACACCGGTGCTTCAGCGCATCATCGAGCTCGCAGAGCGGCACGACGCCATCATCGTCGCCGACGAGGTCTACGAGCACCTGACGTTCGGTGTGGCGCACGTGCCGTTGGCGACGTTGCCCGGCGGCTGGGACCGAACCCTCACGATCTCGTCGGGCGGCAAGACCTTCTCCACGACGGGATGGAAGATCGGCTGGGCCACCGGCCCCGCGACGCTCATCACGGCCGTCAACACGGTCAAGCAGTACCTGACGTATTCGAACGGGACGCCGTTCCAACCGGCCATCGCGACCGGTTTGCGCCTGCACGACTCCTTCTTCGAGGGCATCGCCGCGGCACTGGCGCACAAGCGGGACATCCTGGTCGCGGGTCTGCGCGCGGCGGATTTTGTCGTATCCGAACCGCGCGGCTCGTACTTCACAGTGGCGGATGCCGCACCGCTGGGAATCACGGACGCCGCGGCGTTCTGCCGTCAGCTGCCCCAGTTGGCCGGGGTCGTCGGCGTTCCCGTGTCGGCCTTCGTCACCACGGAGCACCGCGCGGAGTACTCGACGCTCGTGCGGTTCGCGGCGTGCAAGCGTGTCGAGGTGCTCGAGGCGGCCGCCGGGCGTCTCGCCGCACTCGCCCGCTGAGCGGGGCGATTACCGCGGCTCGACGCGGAAACGGCGGAGCGCCAGCGCCGGGTTCGTTCGTCGCACGCGCTCGACGGCTGCGCGCTCCACGAAACCCACCACGACGTCCGTCCCCGTTCCCAGGGCCGCGATCTCGACACCCTGCGGATCGATGACGGCGCTGTGTCCGACTCCGAGCGGCGGCGGATGATCCGCCGCCGCCACGTAGAGCGTGTTCTCGATGGCTCGGGCCCGGAGCAACGTCTGCCAGTGATACTCCTTGAGCGGACCGCGGACCCACTCGGCCGGCACGAGCACCACATCGGCTGCGGCGTCCGCCAGCAGCCGTGTCACCTCGGGGAACCGCAGGTCATAACAGGTCTGCAGGGCGAACCGCATCCCGGCACACTCGAACGTCTGGGGTTCGGTGATCTCGCCCGCCTCGACCCAGTCGGACTCGCGCTGGCCGAACGCGTCATACAGGTGGAGCTTGCGGTAGGTAGCAAGCACTCCCCCGCCATCGACGGCAACAACCGTGTTGCGCACGCGTTTGTTGTCCTCGGCCCGCTCGACCATGCCCGCGACGATGCAGACATCGTGCAGGTCGGCAAGCGCCACGAGCCCGGCCACAAAGGTCCCGTCGAGCGTTTCGGCGTTGGCAGCGAGCGACTCGTCAAAAGGGTCGACGAAATAGCTCGAATACTCGGGAAACAGCACGAGCCGCGCACCGCGGGCCACAGCCCGCTCGACGAGTTCCGCGATGGATTCGAGGTTCACGGCGCGAGAGGCTGTCGGTGCGAACTGCGCCACAGCGACTCCCACGGCCGCCCCCGGGCTCGCGCCTCGGTCCCGTGCAGTCATGACCGCTCCTCCCCGCGGGTGCGCCAGACAAGTGGCACCACGACCCACAACACCACGATCAGCGCCGCGAGCGACACTCCCGCGATCAGCGCCGCGCCACGAGCCAGCACGACATCAAAAACAAAGGCGACCACTCCGACCAGCAGGATCGACACCGTTGCGAGCGCGGTGATGAGCGCCGCGTGGCCGTAGGTGACGATGAGCTCCTTTTCGCGTCGGCGGAAGAGAAACCGGTGCAGCGCGACGGGCGCGAGCGCGATGATGGCGCTCAACGCAGACGCAACGACCAGAAACAGGTAGAACGCGCGTTGGCCCTCGTCGAGGTCGGCGAACGCCGGCTGGAACGCCAGGGCGAGCAGAAAGCCGGTGAGGATCTGGGTGCCGGTCTGCAGAACCCGAAGTTCCTGCAGCACCTCGATCCAGTTGCGGTCGTAGCGCTCCGACGGAGTCTCGTGTCGCCCGTCTTGGGCGCTCTCTGCCGGATCAGGATCGTCGGATGCGTTGTGTCGCGCGCCATGCGCAATCCCTTCGGCATCGACCATTTTCCCATCCTGACGTGCGACTCGGTATGCGGCAACCCGGTGGGGAAAGCAGAAGGTCCCGGATGCCTGAACGGTTTCCGGGACCTTCTTTTTGTTGCGGGGGCAGGATTTGAACCTACGACCTCTGGGTTATGAGCCCAGCGAGCTACCGAGCTGCTCCACCCCGCGGCACAAGAAACAAGCCTAGCACGACCTCAAGGGGCGGTCGAATCGAGACGAGTGTGGCCGCGATATCAGGACCGGGGCTCGAGCCGCCCGACTCCGTAGCGGCGTTCGGGTGGGACATCCGTCGCCGCACACAGAGCGACCCACACCTCGCGGGGGTCAACACCGGCGGCAATCGCAACAGCAGCCGTGCGACCACCGAGTGCGTCCAGGCTGAGATCGGCCGTGACGACGGCACCGTAGGCGGCGCCGAACTCATCCTCGACGGCGCGTTCGAATTCGCTTCGACGCATCCGGGGTCAGCGCAGCGACAGCTCGGCGTCGACCGACGCGACGAGGTCGTCGGGAACAACATCCGGGAAGGTCTGGAGGCCTTCCATCACCGAGATGCGATCGCCGACCTCGCGCATGATGGTCGAAATGGGCACATCGAGCGCCTCAGCCACAGAAGCGAGGATCTCGCTCGAAGCTTCCTTCTGACCACGCTCGACCTCGCTGAGGTAGCCGAGCGCAACGCTTGCCTTGCCGGCGACCTGACGGAGGGTCTGACCCTTCTGCAGACGGAAGTCCCGAAGGACGTCCCCGATCTCTTGACGAACCAGGATCATGATGCCCCCTCCTCACTGTCCTCGCTGTGCCCCACCGGGTGGGCCACTTTACAACACCGAATGGTGCCAATCTAATGCCCTGCGCTATGCAGAGGCTGGGAATCACCGAATGTAACGGAGACGAAACACGAGGTATTCCCGGGTCGCGTCCCTCATACGGCATCTCCTCATAGGGCAGCCCTCATACGGAAGTGAGGAGCGCGCGCAACGCGTAGCGGACCGTCTCCGCACGAATCGCACCCCGGTCACCCTCGAGTCGCAGCGAAAGGACCCGCGACTCTGTCGGGGTGCTCACGCCGATGTGCACCGTACCGACCGGCTGCCCGTCGGGCGAGTCGGGACCCGCGATGCCTGTCGTCGAGATCCCGACGTCCGCGCCACGCCCCTCGACCGCCACGGCACGACGGACGCCCTCTGCCATCTGCCGGGCCACCTCGGGGTGCACGGCCCCGTGCTCGGCGAGCAGCGCCCCGTCCACTCCCAAGAGCGAGTGCTTGAGCGGGGTGGCGTACGCGACGATGCCGCCGACGACCGTGGCGGACGCTCCGGGCACCGCGATGAGCGCCGCCGCGAGCATCCCGCCCGTGAGCGACTCCGCGATGCCGAGAGTCCAGCCGCGGTGGCGCAAGCTCTCGAGCGCACCCACCGCATCCACGGCGGCATCACCCGCTTCTGCATACGCGCGCCACTCCCCCGGGGGCAGCGCCTCGTCGGTCATGACGGGTCTGTGTGCGGGCGGCGAGCGGTCCGCGAACGACGGGAGCCGCGGATCTCGGTCACGACGTAGTCGATCCCGCTCGCGATGGTGAGGATGACGGCGACCCACATCGTCACGATGTTCACCCAGACGATCCAGTCCCCCACGACCGTCGCCAGCGGCAGCAGGGCGAGCGACAGGGCGACGGCCTGCGCGACGGTCTTGAGCTTGCCCATCCACGCAGCCGCGACGACATGGTCACTCGCGACGACCAGCCGATGGACGGTGATCCCGACCTCGCGGATCAGCACGACGACCGTGATCCACCACGGGAGTTCGGCCAGGATCGACAGCCCGATGAAGGCGAACCCCGTAAGCACCTTGTCGGCGATCGGGTCGAGCAGCTTGCCCAGGTCGGTGACGATCTTGTAGCGCCGCGCGATGTACCCGTCGATCCCGTCCGTCGCGATCGCGACAATGAACAGCACCGCGGCCCACCAGCGCAGCGGGCCATCCGCGCCACCATCGGCAAGGAGCATCCACAGAAAAACGGGAGCACAGAGGATCCGCGCGATCGTGATCGCGTTCGGAAGCTGCCGGGGAACGGCCATCAGTCGCGCCCCGTCAGGCCCCAGGCGTCCTCGTCGTTGTCCTCAGCGTCAACGACCGGCAGGCCGTCGTACTGGGCAGCGAGAGAGTCGGCGACCGCGTCGGTACCGTAGCGCGTGTCCGCCACGTACCCCGCCGCCGGAGCCGGAGCCGCGGCGGGGGCAGCGGGCGCCGCCGGTGCCGCGGGTGCAGCCGGGGCCACGTCGCCGCGCAGCATGCCCAGCACCTCGGGCAACTGTTCGGCGGTCACGAGAACGTCACGAGCCTTCGAGCCCTCCGAGGGACCGACGATCTCGCGCGCCTCGAGCAGGTCCATCAGGCGCCCGGCCTTGGCGAACCCGACACGGAGCTTGCGCTGGAGCATCGAGGTCGACCCGAACTGGGTCGAGACGATCAGTTCCGCGGCCGCGAGCAGCAGCTCGAGATCGTCGCCGATGTCGGCATCGATCTCTTTCTTCTCGGCCACGGCCGCGACATCCGATCGGTATTCCGGTCGCGCCTGTCCGGTCACGTACGCCACGACCGTCTCGATCTCGCGCTCGCTGACCCACGCGCCTTGCACACGGATCGCCTTCGAAGCGCCCATCGGCAGGAACAGTCCGTCGCCCTGACCGATGAGGCGGTCGGCGCCGGGCTGGTCGAGGATGACTCGGGAGTCGGTGACGCTCGTCACGGCGAACGCCAGACGCGAGGGCACGTTGGCCTTGATCAGACCGGTGACGACGTCGACGCTCGGGCGCTGGGTGGCCAGGACGAGGTGGATGCCCGAGGCACGGGCGAGCTGCGTGATACGGACGATCGAATCCTCGACGTCGCGCGGAGCGACCATCATCAGGTCGGCGAGCTCATCGACGACGACCAGCAGGTACGGATACGGCTTGAGCACGCGCTCGCTGCCCGCGGGGAGCTGGATCTCGTTGGCGACGACGGCCTTGTTGAAGTCGTCGATGTGACGGAAGCCGAACGACGCGAGGTCGTCGTACCGCATGTCCATCTCTTTCACGACCCATTGCAGCGCCTCGGCGGCCTTCTTCGGGTTTGTGATGATGGGCGTGATCAGGTGCGGCACGCCGGCGTACGACGTCAGCTCGACGCGCTTCGGGTCGATCAGCACCATGCGCACCTCGGACGGCTTCGCGCGCATCAGCAGGCTCGTGATCATCGAGTTCACGAAGCTCGACTTACCCGAACCCGTCGACCCCGCCACCAAGAGGTGGGGCATCTTGGCGAGGTTGGCGACGACGAATCCGCCACCGACATCCTTACCCACACCGATCGTCATGGGATGCGTCGACTGCTGCGCGTTGCCCGAGCGCAGCACGTCGCCGAGGGTCACGATCTCGCGGTCGGCGTTCGGAATCTCGACGCCGATCGCGCTCTTGCCGGGGATCGGCGCGAGGATGCGGACCTCGTTGGATGCCACGGCGTACGCGATGTTGTTGGTCAGCGCCGTGATGCGCTCGACCTTGACGCCCGGGCCGAGCTCGATCTCGTACTGCGTGACTGTCGGACCGCGCGAGAAGCCCGTGACCCGCGCATCCACGCCGAACTGACGCAGCACCTCGGTGAGCGAACGCACGACCTCGTCGTTCGCGGCCGAGCGCGCCTTGGCGGGGGTTCCTGCGGCGAGAGCGCTGACGGACGGCAGGCGATAGGGGTTCGCCGGGCGGTTTCCCGCGAGCGCGCCGTCTGTTCCGAGGCCGGACAGTCCGGGCAGCACGCCGTCATCGACCGCTTCGGTGGCGTCGTCGTGAATGGATGTGCCGTGGATCGACGTCCCGTGCTGCCGCGCGGCCGCGGCCGCGCGTTCGGCATCGGCGAGCAGGTTCGGGTCGATGACCTCGGTCAGCGCGTCGGGCGAGAACACCGGGGCGGGCGGAACCGGCGGCACCGTGGCGATGGCCTGTTCGAAACCGCCGTGGCTCGAACCGGGCGTGAGCAACTCCGTGAGGTCCTGCGAACTCAGCCCACCCTCGGGGTCCTCCTCGCGGCCGGTCTTGTTGCGTCGCCACCACGGGGTCGCCGGATCTTCGGGCTCCGCCTGATCCTGGGCCTGGCCCTGATCCTTGGCGGCACCCTCGGGCCGCGCGTGCTCACCGAACATCCACGCGTAGAGATCGCCCAGCCGCGAACCGATGCGGTTCGGCGGGGTCTTGGTGATGATCAGGACACTCAGGATCGCGACGAGGACCAGCACGATCCAGGCGCCGATGGGCGTCAGGAGCGCCAACGGTTCGGCGACCATCCAGCCGAACAGACCGCCGGATGCACTCAGCACGGGCAGCCCCGAGCTCGGCACCGGCCTGTCGCCGGCCAGGTGGCAAAAGCCCGCGCCCGTCAGGATGAGCATGCCGAAGCCGATACCGATCCGACCGTTGTCGTGCACGCTCGAGGGGTGGCGGAAGAGCCATCCGGCCAGCAAGAGAATCATCACCGGGAGGACGAAACTCAGTCGACCGAGCATGCCTCCGACGGTGTAGTCCGAGATCGTCCCCGCGACGTCGTTGCCGATGAAGAACCATTCGATGACACCGCCGGCGATCGCCAACAGCACGAGCAAGAACGGGAAGCCGTCGCGCCGCTGATCCTTCTCGAGAGTCTCTGGGCCGAAAGCGCGGAACACCCCACCCACCCCGTGGGCGAGGCCCATCCAGGCACGAGCGATCACGGGTGGACGTTCGGGCTCGTCGTCGTACCGCTTGGGTGCGGGCGCGGGCTTGCGCGCGCGCGTCGTGGTGCCCTTGGCGGGCGCGCGGCCGCTCTTGGTCGGGCTGGTGCTCCTGGCCATTCCCCCACGGTACGACTGACGTGCGACGTTCGGGCGCAGCGACGCGGCTCCGCTTCAGCCCGGTCTCAGCCCGAACTCACCGCAGGCGCTTGACCATGGTGTCTCGGCCGACCCCGGGTTGCGTCACGGCGAAGCCCTCTGAGCGATAGAACACGGCGGCGAAGTTGCCGCGCTCGACGTTCAGGCTGAGGCGAGCGAACCCGGCCTGCGCCGCATGGGTCGTGAGCTGCTTGAGCAGCGCCCGCCCCACGCCGTGCGCCCGCCAGATCGGCCGGACCCCGATGATCATCTCGGGAACTCCCGTGCCGACATGGGCGAACGCGGGGTCGGTACGGGGAAGCATCCGGTACCAGGCGGCACCGATGGGTGATCCCTGCGGGTCGAGCGCGACGAACCCGGCGTCGCTCGGACGCATCCATCCCGCGACGAACCGGCCGTGCTCGGGCGTGGACAGAATCTGGTGCCGCGGACGCGCGCCCCCCGCACGCCAATTGACCGCTTCGACGACCATGTCCGCCAAGAACCCGCCATCCGCCTGGGCGGCGGGTCGTGTGGTGAACGAGGCGGGCATGCGGCGAGTGTAGCGGCGCACGAGAACAGGCGAATACACGAAGACAGGCAGATCTGCGTGGGATCTGCCTGTCTTCGTGCGATTGCCTGCCTGGGCGCGGTTGCCTGTCTCCGTGCGATCGCGCGCAGGCTACGCCTCGATGACGAGCGGCACGATCATCGGCCGACGACGCAGCGACTGGCTGACCCAGCGACCGATCGTGCGGCGGACGATCTGCGCGAGGGCATGCGTGTCGCGTACACCCGACTGCGCGGCCTCCTCGAGCGCCGCGGCGATCTTCGGCTTGACGCTGTCGAACACCTTGTCGTCTTCGGCGAAGCCACGCGCATGGATCTCGGGGCCCGTGATGATCTTGCCGGTGGCGGCATCGACGACCACGATCACCGAGATGAACCCCTCTTCGCCGAGGATGCGCCGATCCTTGAGGTCCGCATCCGTGATCTCGCCCACGGTCGAACCGTCGACGTAGACGAAGCCGATGTCGAGCTGACCGACGACGGATGCGACGCCGTCACGCAGATCGATGACCGTGCCGTTCTCGGCGAGGAAGGTCCGCTCGACGGGAACGCCGCTCGAGTGGGCGATACGCGCGTTGGCGGTCAGGTGACGGTACTCGCCGTGGATCGGCAGGACGTTCTTGGGCTGGAGGATGTTGTAGCAGTAGAGCAACTCCCCCGCCGCCGCGTGGCCCGAGACGTGCACCTTGGCATTGCCCTTGTGGACGACGTTGGCGCCGAGCTTGGTGAGCCCATCGATCACACGGTAGACCGCGTTCTCGTTGCCCGGAATCAGGCTCGAGGCGAGGATGACGGTGTCACCCGGGCCGGGCTCGATGTCGTGGTCGAGGTTCGCCATGCGGCTGAGCACGGCCATCGGCTCGCCCTGCGAACCGGTCGACATGTAGACGATCTTGTCGTCGGGCAGGTCGCGGGCCTTCTTGTAGTCGATGAGCACGCCCGGCGGTACGCGCAGGTACCCGAGGTCCGCCGCGATTGTCATGTTTCGCACCATGCTGCGCCCGAGGAATGCCACTCGGCGGCCATTGGCGGCCGCCGCATCCAGCACCTGCTGCACGCGGTGCACGTGACTCGAGAAGCTGGCCACGACCACGCGGCGCGGAGCCTTGGCGATCACCTGATCGAGCACCGGACCGATCGAGCTTTCGAGCGGGGTGAAACCCGGGACATCCGCGTTGGTCGAATCCACCAAGAACAGGTCGACGCCCTCTTCGCCCAGGCGCGAGAACGCACGGAGGTCGGTCAGGCGCCCATCGAGCGGCAGCTGGTCCATCTTGAAGTCGCCGGTCGCGAGCACGAGGCCCGCGGGGGTACGGATCGCCACGGCGAGGGCATCCGGAATCGAGTGGTTCACGGCGATGAACTCGAGGTCGAACGGGCCGACCTTCTCGCGGTCGCCCTCGCGCACCGTGAGGCTGTACGGCCGGATGCGGTGCTCTTTGAGCTTCGCCTCGATGAGCGCGAGCGTCAGCCCCGAACCGATGATGGGGATGTCGCTCTTGAGCTTCAGCAGGTACGGCACCGCGCCGATGTGGTCTTCGTGACCGTGCGTCAGGACGAGGCCGACGATGTCGTCGAGGCGGGACTTGATCGGCTCGAAGTCAGGCAAGATCAGGTCGACGCCCGGCTGGTGCTCTTCGGGGAAGAGCACGCCGCAGTCGACGATGAGCAGCTTGCCCTCGTACTCGAAGACGGTCATGTTGCGACCGATCTCGCCGAGACCGCCCAGGGGGAAGACGCGGAGGGTGCCGGCGGCGAGCGCGGGCGGATCGTAAACGTTGGTGGGCATGCTGCCTCCATGGATGCAGCGAGGCATCCGGTCGTGTGTTGTTGTGGTGTGCGCGGCCCGATAGAGGGTCCGCGGCTTTGGCTATCTGGCGCCCGTTCGGGCTTTGGTGTGAGAGTTCGCCTGGGTGAGAGACGAGCGAGCTTTATCGAGTGGTGCCGTGGATCTTGGGAAGCGCGCCGCCCGCGGCCGCGTTTCGGTCGGGGCGGAAGTTCGAGAAGTCAGCGCCGGCGACGTCACGGACGAGAGCCAGCTCGTCCTCGATCGTTGCGGCTTCCCACTCTTCGGGCCCGACGAGCGGCAGGCGCACGCGCGGGCTGCCGATGCGGCCGAGGCCGTGCAGGATGTACTTCGCCGCAACTGTGCCGGGAACATGGGTCATGACGGCACGGACAAGCGGCTCGAGCTGCTTGTGCGCCGCCGTAGCGGCCGTCGAGGTCGCCACGGTTCACGGCATCCACGATCGTCCGGTACGGGGTCGCAGTGATGTTCGCCGTCACGCCGATCATGCCGGCGGCACCGATCGCCAGGTGCGGCAGCACGTTGGCGTCGTCGCCCGAGAAGTACATCAGATCGGTCTGGTTGAGCACCCGGCTGACCTCACTGAAGTCGCCCTTGGCATCCTTCACGGCCAGGATGTTCGGGTGCTTCGCGAGCCGAAGGATCGTCTCGTACTTGATCTCGACGCCCGTGCGGCCCGGGATGTCGTACAGGATGACGGGCAGGTCCGTGGCGTCGGCAACGAGGCGGAAGTGCGTCAGGATGCCGGCCTGCGTGGGCTTGTTGTAGTACGGCGTGACGATCATGATGCCGTCGGCGCCGGCCTTCTCGCTCGCCTTATAGAGCCCGATCGCGTGGGCCGTCTCGTTCGAGCCGCCACCCGTGATGATCTTGGCTCGACCGGCCGAGACGTCCTTGCCGACCTCGACGAGACGGAGCTTCTCGGCATCCGTCAGCGTGCTCGTCTCACCCGTCGTGCCCGTGACGACGATGCCGTCCGCACCCGCCGTGATGACGTCGTCGATGTGCTTTTCGACAGCGGGCCAATCGACCTCGCCGTCGGCCGTCATCGGAGTGACGAGCGCGACCAGCACCTGACCGAACGGATTGGCGGTGTGCGTCATGGTTCCTAGGCTATCGGGCCGCGGTGCGGTGGACCCTCACCCGTGCCGACCGCGGAGACGTCGGGGGCAACGAACGCATGATCAGCGGCCGCTCTCCCCCACCCGCGCGGCGACGTTTGGCGGCACCAGACGGGTCAGAGCCACGAGTGCCTTGTACCGCAGCGACGGCACCGAGACAGCCTTGCCGCGGGCGATATCGCGGAGGGATTCCGAGACGACGTCGGATGCGTCGAGCCAGAGCGCGGCGGGCACACCTTCGTTACCGGGTGCGAGACCCATCCGCTCGTGGAAGCCCGTGTGCGTGAACCCCGGGCAGACAGCCGTGACAGTCACCCCGCGCGGTGCGTACCGGCCGTTCGCCCATCGACTGAAACTGATCAGCCAGCCTTTGCAGGCGCCATAGGTCGAAAGCGGAATGAACCCGGCCACCGAAGCGATGTTGACGATCCGCCCGCTGCCCCGCTCGAGCATGCCGGGCAGCACCGCCCGCATCAGTCGCATCGGCACCTCGACGTGCAGCGCCAGGTGCCGCGCCTCATCTTCGATGTCGTTGCTCTCGAAAGCCAGATCCAGCCCGAACCCGGCGTTGTTGACGAGCATCTCGATCGGGCGCGCCACGTCGGCGAGGCGATCGGTCACCTTCTGGAGCTGGCGAGGCTTGGTGAGGTCGACGGCGAGCACCTCGTACGAGATGCCGTGGTCGCGGACGAGCTCGGCACCGAGGCGCTCGAGCTCCGCACGATCGCGGGCGACGAGCACGAGGTCCGCGCCGCGCGCCGCCAGTTGGCGGGCGTATTCGGTGCCGAGTCCCGAGCTGGCACCCGTGATGAGCGCGGTCTTGGCCATGGGGCGCGTTCCCGACGCCTTAGGGCGCGACTCGTCCGTTGCCGTTGAACGACGCGTGCGTGAACGGCATGAGTTCGGTCCAGATGTGCTCCATCTTTTCCGCCACCATCTCGATCTCACGCTGTGGGAAAGAGGGGAAGTGCGTGCCCTCACGCTTGGTGCGCAGCGACAGGAAGTTCATCAGGGCGCGGGCGTTCATCGTGACGTACATCGAAGAATAGATGTTCAGCGGAAGCACGATTCGGGCGACCTCGCGGGCAACGCCGGCGTCGAGCATCCGCTGGTACGCCTCGAACGCGTGGACGGATGCTTCGCGCGTAACGGCGTCCGTCAGCTCGGTCTGTTCGGGGGTCCCCTCGAGGAACTCGTATGCACCCGGCTTGCCGACCTGGATCAGCCGGCGGTCTGCAGCGGGGACGTAGAAGACGGGACGGAGCTCGCGGTAGCGGCCCGATTCTTCGTTGTACGAGGCGATGCGGTGCCGCATGAACTCGCGGAACACGAAGATCGGCGCCTGCACGTAGAACGTCATCGAGTTGTGTTCGAACGGCGAACCGTGGCGGTCGCGCATCAGGTAGTTGATCAGGCCGCGATCACGAGCGGATGCGTCCGCCCCCGAAGCGGCCTCTTCGAGCGTCTGCTCGCCCATCGTCGAGACACGGGCGGCGAACAACACATCACTGTCGGAGGCGCTCGAGCGCACGAGCTCGACGGTCATGTCGGAGCGAAACTCGACGGGGGGAACGGTCGACTCGGCGGAGGTAGCGGCATCGGTCACGCGCCCAGACTACCCGCGAGCGTGCGACCGATTGTTACGGCGTCGCCGTCAAAATCGGTCGGGAAGCGACCGACCATAGCTGGCGCGCCTATCCTGGGTTGCTGTGACTCTCGTTGAAGCCCTGATCGGACTGGCCGTCTTGCTGACGGTCACCGTTGTCGCGGGCATTGTGGTGCGCTGGAACCAGGGTCGCGCCCACCATCACGTCGCGCACGAGGTGGTTGAGCCCGCCCGAATCGGCGCCGACGGACTCGGCGACGTCGCCACGCTTCTGCAGTTCAGCACCGATATGTGCTCACGCTGCCCGGGCGTTCACCGCACTCTCTCGGCCGTCGCGGACGCGCGCCCCGGGGTCCGCCACCTGGACGTCGACCTGACCAATCGTCCCGATATCGCCAAGCACTTCCACGTTCTGCAGACCCCGACCACACTCATCCTGGATCGCGCCGGCGTCGTGCAGACGCGCTTCGGCGGTGTACCGCGCCGCGACGTCATCGAGATGGAGCTCGCGCGGCTGACCGGGGTCGAGCCGCAATCGAAGCCCGAGGCCGAACGTGTCTGACCGTGCCGTGCCAGCCGGCATCGACCCGCGCGGCCCGCGGTTCGCGGCGTCGATCACCACTGTTCTGCTCGCCGTCGCGGTGCTGCTCGGATTGACCGGGCTGTCGACCACACGGAGCACCGATTTCGGGTTCGTCGCAGGTGAGAATTCGCTCGCCGGCAGCGGATGGGATGTAGCTCGCGCATCCCTCGCCCAGCGCGTACTCGATCCGGCCTTCCTGCTGATTCTCGTGATTGCGCTGCTGTTCGTGTGGGGCGTCGCCTCTCCGCGCACGGCGCCCTGGGGCGTGCTGTTCCGTCGAGTCATCCGTCCGCGCCTGAAGCCGCCCACCGAACTCGAGGATCCGCGCCCGCCCCGCTTTGCGCAGGGCGTCGGACTCTTGGTCGTGACGACCGGTCTCATTCTGCACCTCACCGGCGTGCCGTGGGCGCTGCCGATCTCCGCCGCCGCGGCGTTCGTCGCGGCATTCCTGAATGCCGTCTTCGGACTGTGCCTCGGCTGCCAGCTGTATCTCGTCCTCCAGCGTGCGGGCCTCGTCGGACGCGCGCGTCCCGCCGTCTGAGATGGAATCCGCGGCGTTACGTCGCGCACGTCCGCGGCCCGGATTAGGCTGACCGAAGAGACAGGTCGTCGGCGATCCGTGCCGACGATGCAGCGGCACAACCAACCCGGAGGACTCTCATGAGCGTTACGAGCGAAGCCAGCACAGCCTGGAAGGGCAGCCTGATGGGCGGCTCGGGCACGGTCGCCCTCGACACCTCCCACGCCGGCACGTTCGATGTCAACTGGAAGGCTCGTTCCGAGGGATCCGGTTCCGTCACGACGCCCGAAGAACTCATCGCCGCTGCCCACTCGTCCTGCTTCAGCATGGCGCTCTCGCACGCACTGAGCGAGAACGGCACCCCGCCCGAGAGCGTAGACACCACGGCATCCGTCACCTTCGTGCCGGGCACCGGAATCACGGGCAGTCACCTGAACGTCAACGCGGTCGTACCGGGCCTCAGCGCTGAAGACTTCGCCAAGATCGCACAGGACGCGAAGACGGGCTGCCCCGTCTCGCAGGCTCTTGCGGGCATCGAGATCACGCTCGAGGCGACGCTCGCCTGAGGCGGGCGCATCGGATGTCTCAACGCGTCGTCATCGCGGGCGCCTCGGGCCTCATCGGCCGGACGCTCACCGACAGTCTTCTCGCCGACGGTGTCGAGGTGACGACTCTCGTTCGACGTGAGCCTCAGGGCCCTTCGGAGGTTCGCTGGTTGGACGGGTCGCCGCTCGATCCGAGCGTGCTCGAGGGCGCCACGGCCGTCGTCAACCTGAACGGTGCGAGCATCGGGCACATCCCCTGGACGCCGTCGTACAAGCGCACCCTCGTCTCGTCACGGCTCGAGGCCACGGGAGTCCTCGCGGGAGCTTTGCGGGCACTCGGCGACGACGCTCCGGCATTCGTGTCCGCCAGCGCGATCGGCTACTACGGGTCCGTGCCCGGCCGCGAGTTTCGCGAGGATGCGGGCCCCGGTGGCGGATTCCTCAGCGACCTGTGCGTCGAATGGGAGGCCACCGCGCGCACAGCCGGGACCGCGCGCGTCGCGCTTCTCCGGACGGCACCCGTCGTGCACCCCGAGAGCGTCTTGAAGCCGCTCATTCTGCTGACGAAGTTCGGGCTGAGTGGACCGATGGGCCGCGGCACACAGGTGTGGCCTTGGATCTCGCTCGTCGACGAAGTGCGCGCCATCCGGCACATCATCGACGCCGAGCTCGAAGGTCCCGTCAACCTGTCGGGCCCGACGCGGGCGACCGCGAATGACCTCGGCTTCGCGCTGGCGAGGCGCATGAACCGCCCTTACGTCCTGCGCGCACCCGCATGGGCTCTCCGGCTGGGACTCGGACGCGACATGGCCGACGCGGTGCTTCTCGTCGATGCGCATGTCATTCCGGCCGCGCTCGAGGCATCCGGCTTCACGTTCACGCACGCGACCGTCGACGAGGCGGTCGCGGCGATCATTCCTGTCGGGCGCTGAGCATGCCGCGCGAGGTCAACGCTCACCGTGGCTCGTGCTGTCGCCGCGCCGTTCGGCGGACTCGAACCTGATCGCCTGCCGTATGGCCGATCGAGCTCGCCGCCGGTCCCCCGCACCGTCGTACGCGAGACCGAGCCGGTACCACGCACGCCAGTCCTCGGGGGCGGATTCGACCTCGTCGCGGTACTTCGGGAAGAGCGCCTCGGCCTCGTCGCGATCGACCCGCCCGCTCGGGCGCACGGACAGCTGCTCGTCGGGGAGAGCGCCCTCGCGCTCGAGCCGTCGACCGAGGCTTTCCGCGCGCATCCCGAACCAGAGTTCGCGCCCGATGGCCCACGCGGCTATCGCCGGCAGAACGAACAGCGCGACTCCCATCGCAATGCCCACCGGATCGCCTGACGTCAGCAGGAGGTACGCCCGCTGAGAAACCAGCACCAGGTAGAGTGCCAGCACCACGGCAATGATGGCCGCCCCGATGCGTGCCTTCACAGGCCGGTAACCCGCGCCACCTGTCCGGGCACGCCGCCGTCGTCGACCGGCGATTGGGGCTCGTCTCCCGGCAGGCGGATACCGACGTCGATGAATCGGTCGAGGCCCACGACGACGCCGCGTACGGTACGCGCCGCGTCCAGAGCGATCCGGATGCCCGGGGCGTAGGCCAACGCCGGATCGACCGTGTCGTGGACGATCTGCAGCGACTCCCCCGGGCCCGACAGCAGCACCTCTTGGCGTGCGATCACGCCGGGCCGGCGAAGCGAATGGACGGGGATGCTCGCGACGCGCTGCCCGCGGGCGCGCTGGTCGGTGTGCGGCGCCTCGACCGGCCCGACGCTCTCTCGGGCGGCAGCCATCAGCTCGGCCGTGCGCACCGCGGTGCCGCTCGGCGAGTCGACCTTACGTTCGTGGTGCGCCTCGACGATCTCGATCGAGGGAAAGAAGGGCGCCGCAGCAGCTGCGAGGGCCGTGCCGATAACCGACCCGAGCGAGAAATTGGGGATGAAGACGACGCCGGTGCCCGCCGCCTCGACGAGCGGCCGGACGAGCGCGATGCGCTCCTGCGACCACCCCGAGGTGCCGACCAGAACGTTGATGCCCCGCTCGATGGCCGCACGGACGACGTCGATCGAGACCGCCGGGCTCGAGACATCCACCACCAAATCCGACCCGTCGATCTCGGTGATATCGCTGCGCGAGGACAGCACGGCAATGACCTCGTAGCCCTCGGTCGTCTCGATTACGTCGCGAACCACACCGCCGAGGCGCCCGGTTCCGCCCACGATGGCTACGCGTGTCGTCATGTGCCCATCCTAGGTTCGGCTTGTGACGCCCGGCGGGACGCCGGGCCGCGGCGGCATAGGCTCGATCCGTGGTGCGATTCATCGAGATGGCGGCGGATGCCCCGGCCGCCCATGACCTGCTGACCGAGTACTTCGCGGCCCGCGCCGAAGTGTTCCCGGGCGGTGCGTATCGACCGACGTATCCGGATGCTTCGGCGTTCGTCGCGCCGGATGGAGTGTTCCTCGTGGTCCAGAACGAGGACGCCGAGGCGGGCGCACGCACGGAGGTGGGGTGCGGAGGAATCCGGCGCATCCCCGACGGTCCGGCCGGGGTGCGATACGAAGTGAAGCACCTCTACCTCGACCCGTCTACGCGCGGCCGAGGGTGGGGACGCCTGCTCCTCGACGAGCTCGAGCGTCGGGCACAGGCCTGGGGCGCGGCCGAGCTCGTGCTCGACACTCACCACACCCTCGAAGCTGCCGGCGGCCTCTACGCGTCGGCGGGCTTCACTCCGATCGAGCCCTACAACGACAACCCGAACGCGACTGTGTGGTTAGGCAAGGTCCTCAACGCCTGACGCCCGCGCAGTGACGGCTCCCACAGGAATGTCCGTCGGTGTCTGGGACTCAGGCATCGGGATCGTAGGCATCGGGATCGTAGGCATCAAAATCCCCGACGACCCGGAACGCGGGTCCGACCTCGTCTTGTAAAGCGATCACGAGAGACTTCCCCTCAGCGATCCCTCTACGCCCGACCTCAGGATTCGCCCAGCTGATCTCGAGCACCGGGTCCAAGACGTGCTGCCAGGTTTTCTTCCACTCTCGGAACCGACGCCGAAGCTTCGATGAGATCTGGGCACCAGGGCCGATCACCTCGCGGCGACCCCACCCCGGGCGCACGAGGATGGTCTCCATTCCATCGCGGTTTTCCAGCGGCACCACGGAGCGAACCTATACGACGGCGTAGCCACACGATTGAGGCACGCTGCGGTCGAGTCGGGCGGCCGGAAGCAACGACGCCCGAACGCGTCACGCGAGCCCGCTGTTCACAATTCAGTCTCTGCAAGTTCTAGCGCCGCGCGAATCCGCGGCGACCCGCCCTTGCAGCACATGCGGGGACTGAATTGTGAACGCGTGCGCCAGGGATACACCCCAGCCGCGGCTGGTCCCGCCGAGCTCAGACCGGGTGGGTCTCGGGCAAGCCCGTGCGGAGTTCGAACGGCAGGTGCGCGAGGTCGTTGTGTGTTAGGAGCGTCCACGGGCGCCCCTGCTTCTGCGCAATCACCGTCAGACCGCAGTGGGCCTGATTGAGCGTCATCCAGCGCCACTCGGGCGCACCGAGAACCTCGCGCACGAACCAGCTGATCACGAAGTTGTGCGTGATGACGAGCTCGTGAACCTCGCCCGTGCGACGCACGAGAAACTCGCTCACGGCGTCCGCCATCTGCGCGTGACCGGCCTCGATCTCGGCGTCGGTGACCGATCCGAAAAACGGCTCGTAGACCGCGGGAGTCTCGGGCGTCATACCCGTCGGAACGCAGTCGAAAAGCAGCGACGAGGCCTGCGGGGTGACGGCGGGCATCCGCTCGGCGACCATGCGGGCCGTCTCCGTCGCCCGCAACAGGGGCGAGTGCCAGACGGCGCTGAGCGGAATCCCCGACAGACGATCGGCGATCAGGGAGGCCTGGCGCTGACCCCGCGGAGAGAGCGGACCGTCGACGAGCCCGTGCTCGGCATCCTGGTGTTCGCCGTGGCGAACGAGGTAGATGAAGTGCGTCATCCTCGCTCACTTTCGTCTCGACGTGCCCCGATGCCACGCCGTTTCCAGCCTAGGTCACGAATGCGCCGTGTCACGAAACGATCTCGGCGTGGTCCGACCGCGACTCCGAGCGAGCGTCACTGGGCGGCGCGGGAGAGCTCGCCCAGGTGCGCACGGCTCAGCTGCACGCCCACGCCCTGCGTCAGTTCTTCGACGTGCTCGGGCGCGTAGGCGTTGACGATCGGTGCCACCACGTTGCGCTGCGCGAGGAGCCAGGCGACGGCGACCGCGGCGTCCGGCACCGAGAGTTCGAGGGCGATCGCGTCCAGCGCCTTGAGTACCTTCTGGCCGCGCCGATTGAGATATGCCGCAACCTGCATACCCCGCGCCGACAGGCCGACGCGGTCCCGGCTGCGGTGCCGCCCCGACAAGAACCCGTGAGCGAGAGGATGCGAGGGTGTGACCGCGATTCCCTGCGCCCCGGCGACGAGGCGCAGATCGCCTTCGAACGCGGCACGGTGCACGACGTTGTAGTGCGCGTCGAGCACCGTGAAGCGCGGGTAGCCGGCTGAGGCGAGTATCCGTGCCTCGACGAGGCGCTCGGGCGTGAAGGCTGCGGCGCCGAGGTGGCGCACCTTGCCCGAACCGATCAGCCACTCGGCCGTGGCCAGGGTCTCTTCCAGGGGAACCGATGTATCGGCACCGTCGAGATAGAGAACATCGATGTGGTCGGTGCCCAGTCGTACGAGGGATGCCTCGACGGCACGCACGAGGTTCACCGGGCCAAGACCCGGGTTGTCGGGGTGCGCCCCGACTCGTACGGCGACGGTCATGTCGTCGCGGGTCTGACGGGAGGCCAACCATTGACCGATGATGTGCTCGCTGCGGCCCGCGGAGAACGCGTCCGCCGTGTGCAGGGCGTTGCCGCCGAGCTCGACATAGCGGTCGATGATGCGGTGGCTAGTCGACAGATCGATGTTCCAGCCGAACTCCGCACCACCCAGCATGAGCGGGAAGATCTCGAGGCCGGTCTCGCCGAGAGCGACGCGCATGCCGTGTCCGATGCTCGGACCGAGGATGGGGATGGGCGACGAGGGGTGTGGCGGCGGCGATGCTTGCCCGGCCGACAGGTCGGTGCCCGTGCCGAAGGAACTCATGCTCCCACCCCCTCGCGCGCTAGATGCCACGAGTCGCGACTTTTTTCTTGCCTTCTGTCGCGCCCCCCGACGCTTTCTTCGAGAGTAAAGCAGCCCACCGACCGTCGTGCGCGTTCCGATGACGAACCAATGAACTAGCCATAACGCTTTGGTCACGACGAACAGCGAAGCCCCCGCACCCGTGAGGGCGCAGGGGCTTCGTCTATCCGAAGAGGATCAGGCTCAGACAGCAACCTCGGGCGCGCCTTCGGCGGCACCCTGGTCGGCGGACTCTTCCACGACCGGCTCGAGCGACAGCTTGCCGCGGTCATCGATCTTCGTGATCTTCACGAGGATCTTCTGACCGACACTCAGCACGTCTTCGACGTTCTCGACACGCTTGCCACCGGCGAGCTTGCGGACCTCGCTGACGTGGAGAAGACCGTCCTTGCCGGGCAGGAGCGAGATGAACGCACCGAACGTCGCGAGCTTGACGACGGTTCCGAGGAACTGCTCGCCGACCTCGGGGTTGGTAGGGTTGGCGATCGCGTTGACCTGCGCGCGAGCGGCCTCGGCCGAGGGACCGTCGACGGCACCGATGTACACGGTGCCGTCTTCCTCGATCGAGATCTGAGCGCCGGTGGTGTCCTGGATCGAGTTGATCGTCTTGCCCTTGGGCCCGATGAGCTCGCCGATCTTGTCGACCGGAATCTGCACGCTGATGACACGAGGCGCGGTGGCCGCCATCTCATCAGGTGCGTCGATCGTGGCGTTGATCAGGTCGAGGATGGCGAGACGCGCATCCTTCGCTTGCTGCAGCGCCGCGGTCAGAACCGAGGTCGGGATGCCGTCGAGCTTGGTGTCGAGCTGGATCGCCGTGACGAATTCGCTCGTACCGGCGACCTTGAAGTCCATGTCACCGAGGGCGTCTTCGGCGCCGAGGATGTCGGTCAGGGCGGCGTAGCGCGTCTGTCCGTCGACCTCGTCCGAGACCAGACCCATGGCGATACCGGCGACGGGTGCGCGCAGCGGCACACCGGCGTTCAGCAGGGCCAGGGTCGAGGCGCAGACCGAGCCCATCGACGTCGAGCCGTTGGACGACAGCGCCTCAGAGACCTGACGGATGGCGTACGGGAACTCTTCACGCGAGGGCAGCACGGGCACGAGGGCGCGCTCGGCCAGGAAGCCGTGCCCGATCTCGCGACGCTTCGGGCTTCCCACACGGCCGGTCTCACCGGTCGAGTACGGCGGGAAGTTGTAGTGGTGCATGTAGCGCTTGTGCGTGATCGGCGACAGCGAGTCGATCTGCTGCTCCATCTTGAGCATGTTCAGCGTGGTGACACCCAGGATCTGGGTCTCGCCGCGCTGGAAGATCGCCGAGCCGTGCACGCGGGGAATCACGTCGACCTGTGCGTCGAGCGCACGGATATCGGCAAGTCCACGTCCATCGATGCGCACGCCGTCGGCGAGGATGCGTCCACGGACGATCTTCTTCGTGACGGACTTGTACGCGGCCGAGAACTCGAGAGTCGCGACGGCCTGCAGCTCGCCGGACTCGACGGCCGCGAGCAGTTCGCCCTTGACCCGGTCCTTGAGCTCGTCGTCGGCGGCCTGACGCTCGACCTTGTCGGCGATCTGGTAGATGCCGACGAGCGGGTCGTATGCGCGGTGCGCGACGAAATCGTAGGTCTCGCGGCTGTACGGCAGGAAGACCGGGTAGTTCGCGATTTCTTTCGCCGCTGTGTTGGCCAGCGTCTGCTGGGCAGCGACGAGCTCGCGCAGGAACGGCTTGGCGGCCTCGAGGCCCTCGGCAACGACGGCCTCGTTCGGCTTGACGGCGCCGCTCTTGATGAGGTTCCAGCTGCCTTCCGTGGCTTCGGCCTCGACCATCATGATCGCGACGTCGCCATCGGCGAGGACGCGTCCGGCGACGATGAGGTCGAAGACGGCCTCTTCGAGCTGGGTGACGGTCGGGAACGCGACCCACTGGTCGGCGTGCTCGCCGTGGCCCGGGATGAGCGCGAGGCGAACGCCGGCGATCGGTCCGGAGAAGGGCAGGCCCGAGATCTGGGTCGACGCCGAGGCGGCGTTGATCGCGAGGGCGTCGTAGAACTCACCCGGAGCAATGGAGAGGACCGTGATGACGATCTGGACCTCGTTGCGCAGACCCTCAACGAATGAGGGGCGCAGCGGCCGGTCGATCAGACGGCAGACGAGGATGGCCTCGGTCGAGGGGCGACCCTCGCGGCGGAAGAACGAGCCGGGGATCTTTCCGGCGGCGTACGAGCGCTCTTCGACATCCACCGTCAGCGGGAAGAAGTCGAAGCCCTCGCGGGGGTGCTTTCCGGCGCTGGTGGCCGAGAGAAGCATGGTCTCGTTGTCGAGGTAAGCGGCAACGGCGCCCTGAGCCTGCTGCGCGAGGCGGCCGGTCTCGAAGCGAATGGTGCGGGTGCCGAAGCGGCCGTTATCGAGAACGGCCTCGGCGGATGTGATTTCAGGACCTTCCAAGAGGTCTCTCCTTCTTTGTTTCGACTCGCACGCCCGTATGGCGCACGAGTGTGTGCGAAGAAGCAGGAACAGGCAGATATGGGCGCGCGGCGCGCAATACGCGATCTAGCCTGCGCTGGCCACCAGTAGAAATCCACCCGGCGCATTCGCGACGAGGAGACCACCACAGGGGACCAGCTTTCTGCCGGCCTGCTCCAGGTGCACCGCGGTTCGCGATGCGTATGAAATTGTTTGATGACACGACGAATGCCACACGCCATCGTCACCCACCCTATCAGCGGGGCCTTCGGAATCGCCCGTGCGGCGCGGACCCAACCGGACGCGAGGGCACTCCCCCGCCGCCGCAGTTCGCGCGCTGGCGGCCCGCGGGTTCGACGATGTCGTCGCGCCCGATCGGCCATGCACCGGGTCACTCAAAGACGAACTCGAGGCGGTCTCCGGGTTCGTGGGCGACGCGTGGGTGGTTGGCCAAAGCGGTGGCGCGACCCTCGTCCTGGCGCTCGCCGCGTCCGGGATCCGAATGGCGGGAGGAATCGCTCACGAGCCGGCCGTCGGGAGCCTGCTCCCGGGACTGCTGACACCGGCCGCCACCGCCTTCGCCGAGGGGGGAACGACCCGCTTTGCGCGTACGTTGTACGGCGCATCGTGGCTGCCCGAGATGGCCGGTCCCGATACGGATGCGGTTCGGCGAGAGCTGCCGATGTTCCGCTCGTTCGAACCAGCGCGTCGCGCGTCCGGGCAGGGGGACGTCCTTGTCACGGTAGGTGAGGGGTCCCCTCGACCCCGGCACGAGGCGGCTCACGCACTGCGCCATACTCTCGGCTACCGCGTAGCAACGATCCCGGCGGTCGCGCATTTCGTCGCGTGGGACGCACCGGACGTCTTCGCCGAACTCATCGCGCGGGAGATCAACGACGCGCGTCGCACCGCACAACCTGGTGACTTCGACGACGCCTGCATAGGCTGAGCGACATGAATACCGACGACAAGGCGCCCACCGCGGCAGCCGACGATGTCAAGCGCAAATTCAAAGAGGCGCTCGAAAAGAAGAACGCCAAGCATCGCGAGGGCGAGGCTCACCTGAACGGTGATTCCGCCGTTCACGCGACGCAGGGCCCCGCCTCGGTCAAGCGCGAGTTCCGACGCAAGAGCGGCTGAGAAGGAGCATCCGATGGTCTTCGAGCCCACTTTCGAGGAGATTGACGAGGACGCGGCTGCCCGCGACGCGGCGCTCTCGAATTCCGTAGACCCCGAAACGGTGATTCACGCGACGCACGCGATCGACCCGGAGGCGCCCGCCGATACCGAGACTGTCACGGACGACGAGAACCTCGATGATGACCTGGACGCCGGCCTCGAGGGCGAGGCGGACGCCGCGCTCTCGACCGAGGTCGGCGCCGATAACCTGCCCCCGTACGGCGAGGAGTGACGATGTCCGATCGACGAGAACCCAACACCGGCGAAGAGCGCGACGCGGTCGCCATGGGCGATGCCCCGGGCGATGCGGGCGACGAGCTCACGGCCCTGCAGACCGCCGAGCTGCGCCGCCAGCTCGAGCTGGAACTCGAGCAGTACGAGCAGGGCATCGAGGGCTGAGGCTCCCGTTCGGGTGAGCCCGGCCACGACGCCTCGACCGCGTCGACTCAGCTGAGCGCGTTGTCGATGACGTCGGCCAGTTCGGCAGGCTTCGACAGGAACGGCGAGTGGCTGGTGTCCATCCGCACCGCGGTCGACCCCGAACGAGCGGCAAGGGCCTCTTGCGCGGGTAGCGGGAAGATCACGTCCTGCTCCGTAATGACGTAGGTCGTGGGCTTTTCACGCCAGGCGACCGTGGTGACTTCGTCGCTGAACGCGGCGCTGCTCTGCGCCTTCAACCGACCCACGGCTTCGGCAGCGGTGTCCTCGTCGACATCGCCGAAGAACAGACCGGCCGCGGGCTCAGCCACGGTGCCCGCGGTCGCCAGCGGACTCTCGACGACCCACCACGAGGGTGCGACTCCGCCGACGGAACCGAGCAGCGACTCACCCTCGTCGAGCACGAATGCGGCAACGTAGACGATGTGGACGACGGAATCGGATGTCGCACCCTGCGTCGTCGGCACGCCACCGTACGAGTGGGCAACGACCGCTACAGGACCACCGATCTCGTCGATCGCGGCCGCGATCGCATCCGCATCATCCGTCATGTTGAGACCGCGGGGGTCGTCGGCGTGCACCGTCGGCAAATCGAGGGCGCGGACATCCCACCCCCGTGACGCAAGCTCGGTCTGAAGGGGCTCCCAGGCCCATGCGCCGTGCCAGGCGCCGTGGACGAGCAGAAGTGTGGGTCGATCGGTCATCGTGGCGCTCCGTCATCTTCGTCGGGATCGTGCAGTCGGGATCGCGCAGTCGGGATCGTGCGGTTCTCAGGCGGGCACTGTTCGGGCAGCGCCCGCTTGAGCCTCACACGTACACGGATGAAGATAGGTTCATGCGGCCACGCCCGCACTGGCACGGAACGAAAGTCGATGGCGATGAGCGCAATGTCTGTGCAGGACGATCCCGTACCTGTCCTCGCCGCGACGACGAGGGATCAGCGCGAGTCCGATCGGTTCGAGAGCTTCCGCGACGCGCTCTGCGATGTGTACCTCGGCATCCGACCTGAGCGTCCGTCTTCCGGCACGTTCGACGCCGATGTGCTCGCCTACGACTGGGAAGGGACGATTCTGTCGCGCATGCGCGCCCCGGGCCACGAGGCGCGGCGCGATGCGGCCTCACTCGCCCGGGTGCCCGACGATGCGCTGTTCGTGAACGTCTCGGTCAGGACGATCCAGAACGATTTCCGGGCCTCGGGGGAGACCTTCCGCGACTGGTTGCTCGGGGCGCGGCTCGATGCCGCGCGCGAGCGGCTGCGCTCCCCCGCCTGGCACGGGCGATCGATCGAAGCCATCGCTGCGGCATCCGGTTTTCGCGACACGGCGCACTTCCATCACGCTTTCCGCGACCGGTTCGACGCGACGCCCGGGTCGCTCCGACCCTGACCGATGGCACGCAGAGACCCCCCGACCTACCCGGTCGAGGGGCCTCTCGCCACTATTCGCTCAGCGAGCAGCGCGTTCGCGGCGGGTTTCGATGCGCTCATCTTCAGCGACGGCGGCCGCTTCGAGCCCCTCGATGCCCACGGCATCCGAGGCATTCGACATGCCGTCGTGGTCGGTTCCCGTCAGGGTACTCTCGTCGAACGGAAGATCACCGGCGAGAACGCGCCGCGCTCGTGCCGCGTCGAACTCCTTGACCCACGTTCCGATCAGCACGGTAGCCACGGCGTTGCCCGTGAAGTTCGTGACGGCGCGGCCCTCGGACATGAACCGGTCGATGCCGACGATCACACCGACACCGTCGACCAGGTCGGGACGGTAGGCCTGCAGCCCACCCGCGAGGGTTGCCAACCCGGCACCCGTAACGCCCGCGGCGCCCTTCGAGGCGATGACCATGAACAACAGCAGCCCGATCTGTTCGGGAATCGACATCGGCATTCCCATCCCGGCGGCGATGAAGAGCGACGCCATCGTGAGGTAGATGGCCGTGCCGTCGAGGTTGAAGGAGTACCCCGTCGGCACCGTGATGCCCACGACGGGCTTCGAGACGCCCAGGTGTTCCATCTTCGCGATCAGGCGCGGGAGTGCGGACTCGGACGACGACGTGCCGACGATCAGCAGGTACTCGCGGCCGAGGTACTTCATCAGGCTGAACAGGTTGACCCGCGCCACAACATAGAGCAGCGTGCCGAGGATCCCGATGACGAAGATGGCGCACGTGATGTAGAACGCGATCATCAGCACGCCGAGACTCAGGATGGCTGCGAACCCGGTCTTGCCGACGACGGCCGCGATCGCACCGAATGCGCCGAGCGGTGCGAGCCACAGGATCATGCCGAGGATGCGGAAGACGAGCGCCTGCAGGTTCTTGACCGCGAACATGATGGGCTCGCCCTTCTTGCCCATCTTCTGCAGCGCGAAGCCGACCAGTAGGGCGATGAACAGTACCTGCAGCACGCTCTCACCCGTGAAAGCCGAGAAGAACGTGGTGGGAATGATGCCGAGGATGAACTCCTCGGTCGTCTTCGCCTCGCTCGTGTCGGCGTCGTACGTGGAGTTCGTCATGTTCAGGCCCTCACCCGGGTGGATGATGTTGCCGACAACGAGGCCGATCGCCAGAGCGAAGGTCGTCATGATCATGAAATACAGAAGCGCCATCCCGCCGATCTTGCCGACGGTCGCTGCTTTGGCAATCGACCCGACGCCCACGACGATCGTGCAGAAGATGATCGGCGCGATCATCATCTTGATGAGCGACACGAACCCCTTGCCGATCGGCTCGAGCGCAATGCCGACCTCGGGCCAGATCAGTCCGATGCTCGCCCCCAGCACGACGGCGATGATGACCGAGACGTAGAGCCACGTGTGCTTGTCCCACGACCTCTTGCCCCTGCGCCAGTTGAAATTGGGGAGAGTGAATGATCCCGTCTTGGGGATGCCCTGAGCCATCTTTGCCTCCTGGTGAACCGTCGTTGGTTGCGATCGCCTATTGGGTATTGCTCGGCGATCTCCTGCGAGTACTGTGCGCGCGCCACGGCCGACAAACGGGTTGCGGTCGTATTGGTCTCGCGCAGGATGCACCACGATTCGCGGACGGCGCGGCAGGATGGGACTGCATATGCCAGAGATGTGACGGAGATGTCACGTCGACGTCGATGAGGAGGTGACGTGGTGGCCCGCACGCCCCGAAGCGAGCGCCGCACGCCGAGCGCCGCATCCCGCGTCTTCTTCGTCTTTCTCGGTGCCGTGGTCGCGGTCGCGGCGGTAATCGGTATCGCCCTCGTGGTCGTCGCGCTCGCGGACGAGCGGCGCGAGGCCGAGACGCTCACCCTTGCCGTGGCACGTTCGCTCGCGAGCGATCCAGCTGTTGCGCAGGCGGTCGCGGCGGGCGGGACGGATGCGACGGATGCGCTGCAACCCCTCGCCGTCGAGGTCACGGCCGAAACCCCCATCGACTTCGTCACGATCATGACGCCGGAGGGCATCCGGCTGACGCACCCGGATCCTGCGCAGATCGGCCTGCCCTACATCGGTACGATCGCGGACGCCGCCGCGGGCGAGGTCGTGCTCGAGGAGTTCACCGGCACTCTCGGACCGTCGGTGCGTGCCGTCGTGCCCGTGATGGTGGACGGGCGGGTCGTCGGGCTCGTCGCGGCCGGCGTGACCGTGCAGAGCGTTGCGGGCGAGCTGTGGGGACGCATCCCGGCGATTCTGGGGCTCACCGCCACGCTCGTCGTGATCGGCGCCGTCGCCGCGTGGCTCGCGCGTCGGCTGACCCGGCGCGTGGCGGGCGACCTGCCGGCGAGCGCTGTGCGGGACGCCGTGTCGTCCTACGAATCAGTGAGGACCCTCGGCGAGGCGCTGCGCGCACAGGCGCACGAGCACGGCAATCGAATGCATACGGCGGTCGCGCTCATCGAACTCGGCCGGGGCGCCGAGGCTATCGAGCTGCTGACGGAGCGCACGCGCGAGAGTCAGGAACTCGTTGACCGGATGTCGCCTCTCCGAGAAGGAGAGCCGGCGGTCGAGGCACTGCTGCTCGGCAAGGCTTCGCAGGCGTCCGAACTCGGTGTCGGCTGGAGCGTCGACATCGAGCCCGATGCACCGCGATCAGAGCTGGGTGCGGTGGACGCCGTCTCAGTGGTGGGCAACCTGATCGACAACGCGATCGACGCGGCTGCGGCCGGAGGCGAGCCGCGGTGGGTTCGCGTGCGGATCGATCGGTCCGGCACGGCGGTCGCGGTGAGCGTGAGCGATAGCGGGTCCCCGATTCCTGCCGAGGTGCGTGCTCGCATGTTTGAGCGCGGGTTCAGCACGAAG